>NZ_CP035417.1:2993208-3306422 GCF_004123675.1 Leisingera sp. NJS204
GGCATCCTCCACTGCGGAAGGCGTATCCGCCGTCTCCGTCTCCGGCTGCGCCTGCCCGGCCGGCTGGGCCGCTTCCACGGCCTCTTCCGGTTGCGGCTGCGGCCGGGCCGGCCGTGTCCTGGGCCGCACCGATACTGCCGGCGCAGCGGAGGCTGCAACGTCCTCGCCTTCGTTTTCCTCAGTCACAATCCGGTCGCTGGCAGCCTCGGGCGCAGTGGCCTCCTGCACCTCCTGTTCGGTTTCGGCGCCCTCTTCCGGTGCCACTTCCGGCTGGGCAGCATCGTCAACCCTGGTGTCCGGTTCTGGTGGCGCAACAGGCTCAGGCGCGACACGCTCCACCGGGCGCGGCGCAGTTTCAGGGCGCACCTGCGGCACCAGCGCAGCTATCTCCGGCTCCTCAGCCGCTGCAGGCGGCGTGTCCGGCACATCCGGCTCGGGCTGCGGCTCGGGGATCTCTGTCACTTGCGGATCCGGCGCCGCCGGCGCGACCGGTTCGGGCTGAACGGTTTCCGGCTCCGGGTCCGGCTGCGGCGCGGGCTCGGGTGCGGGCTGCACTTCGGCCGGTTCATTCAACGGTGCAGGTTCGGGGGCGACTTGCGGCGCCTGGCGCTGCTGGCTGAGCTTTTCAAACTGCTCCGCCGATATCAGCGCCACCTGCTGAACCCGGGACGGCAAAGGTTCGGAGGGGAACCAGGCGCCAAAGACAACCCATCCCATCAACAGCCCATGTCCGGCAAGAGAGATCCTGGTTCCGGTCTGCACCGCCCGCGTCCCCGCTTACTGCCCTGCACCCTCAGACGGCTGCCCGTCCAGGGCCGGGCCGCCGGTGTCCGTCACCAGCCCCACGTTGGAAAACCCGCCTGCGTTCAGCGCGCCCATCACCTGCATGACATCCGCATAGGCGATCCTGCCATCCGCCCGCAGAAACACCCGGTCCGAGCTGCGCTCGGCCGCAATCGCCCGCAGCTTGGGCACCAGTTCATCGCGCGAAACCGGCGTGGTCTGGATTTCAACACCACCCTCGGCGGTCATCGTGACAGTCAGCGGCTCTTCCTCATCACCGGGCAAGGCGCCCGCTGCAGTCTTGGGCAGCTCTACCGGCACGCCGACCGTCATCAGCGGTGCCGCCACCATAAAGATAATCAGCAGCACCAGCATCACATCCACAAAAGGCGTGACATTGATTTCAGACATCACCCTGCCGCGTCCGCGGCGGCGTCCGCGGCGGCGGTTGCTGCCTCCTGAAGGCTGCTGGACTGCGGCACCCATAGCTCAGGAATCCAACTGGCGGCTGAGGATGGTGGCGAACTCATCGGCAAAGCCCTCATAGCCGCCAATGATGCGGTCGCTGTCCGCGCTCAGCTTATTGTAGAAAACCACTGCCGGAATGGCCGCCAGCAGGCCCAGCCCGGTCGCCATCAGCGCCTCGGCAATGCCGGGCGCCACCACGGCAAGGTTGGTGTTCTGCTGTTCTGCAATCTCGATAAAGGCGGTCATGATGCCCCAGACAGTACCGAACAGCCCCACAAACGGCGCGGTGGAGCCAACGGTAGCCAGAACCGACAAGCCGCTTTGCAGCCCTTCGGTTTCCTTGGCGATGGCCACATCCATCGACCGGTCAATGCGTGCCTGCGCGCCAGGGATCAGCCCGCCGTCGCTGCGGTGGCTGCGCCGCCATTCGGTCATGCCTGCGGAAAAGATCCGGGCCGCCTGACCCGGCGGCCTTGCCCCGACCTGGTCGAACAGCTCATCCAGCGGATTGCCGGACCAGAAGGCGCGGTCAAAGGCATCCGCCTCGCCGCGCGCCTTGCGGTAGTTGATGGTTTTCTGAATGATGATGCCCCACGACCAGACCGAAGCCCCGATCAGCATCAGCATCACCAGTTTCACGGTTACGGTGGCCCGCGCGAAAAGGCCCCACATGGAGAAATCAATCTCCTGCGCCAGCGCCAGAGTTTCTGCTTCCATTCGCCTGCTCTACGATTTCCCGGCCGTTTCTCCGGCCTTATTTGGCCAAAGGCTAGCCCAGTTCAATGTCAAAGGCCATTAAAACAGGCGCTACTGCGCCAAATGTTACTGCAATGCGCGAATCTCTGCCGGAAGCCGCGCAGGCTTGCCGCCTGTGGTGATGCAGACAATGGTGACCTGGGCCCGGAACAGCGGCTGGCCGCCGCGCGTGACCTCTTGAAGCAGCACCATCCGGGCCGGTGTCACATTGTGCAGCGCGGTGGCGACAAGCAGCTCCTCGTCGAATTTGGCGGGCGCCAGGTAATCCGCCTCAATCCGGCGCACAACATAGATCCGCCCGGCCTCGCGCATGGCGTTCTGATCGACACCGATGCCGCGCACCCAGTCGCTGCGCGCACGTTCAATAAACCGCAGGTAGTTGGCGTGATAGACGATCCCGCCCATGTCGGTGTCCTCGTAGTAGACCCGCACCGGGAATTCGTGGATCATGCTCTGCACTCCTGTGATTTGGCGGGCAATCTATGGCTGGGGCCGGGCCGCCGCAAGCGCCTCAGCTCTCCAGCGGGTATTCCGCCAAAACATCATAGCGCGCGCCTTCGGGGGCCAGCGTAGACTGGTATAGCGCAAAGCATTCCGCATCGGTCTGCAGCCGGAAGCCCGCCGCCGCTTGCAGGAAGCCGGCGATCTTCTCCAGCTGACCCGGCTGCAGATACCGCGGGAACCGGGCCAGCGTCACATGCGGGCGGAACCGTTCCCGCGCCAAAGCAATTCCCGCCGCCTGACAGGCACTGCGCACTTGGTTCCGCAGGCGGCTCAGCTCCGGTGTCTTTTGCACCGCGGCAGCCAGCACCCGCGGCTGCCTGCCGCCAAAGGTCTCCAGCCCCTGAATGCTGAGGGTCAGAACCGGAGCGCGGATGGCGGCGAGTTCCTGATGCAAGGCTTGCAGCATTTGTTCCGGCTGATCATCCAGAAATGCCAGCGTCAGATGCATATTCTCTGAAGGCACCGGCCGCCCTGCGGTCAGCTCTTCTTGCACGCGCTCCAACGCAATCCGGGCTGCATCAGACAGCGGCAAGCCCGCGAAAGACCGCATCAGGACTGCGGTTGCCCCGCCGCCGGCGCTTGCAACCGTGCAAACAAGCGCAGGGCGTGGGACTTGTCGTCCGCCGCCAGCGGCATCATCCGGTCATAAGCTGCCGCGATGATCCCTGCAATTTCGGGGCGCAGGATAGTGGCGCCGGTCTCCGGCAGCACCGCCAAGGGGGAGGTTTCAGCAAAGGCCGCATCGCCCCACATCAGCGCCACCTGCACCGCCTGGGTCAGCGCCAGTGTCTCGGCGGGCATCTGCGCCATCGCCCCCTGCATCCGCAGGAACACAAACGCCGCCTTGATGCCCCCCTGATCGTCAAACCGGAACGCCCGGTACTGGCTGGCATCCGCCGCCTTCAGCCGTGCCACCAGCGGCGCCAGCCCGGGGATCAGCCGGTCCAGATCAGGCACTTCCAGCAGTTCATCCCAATCCAGGAAAAAGAAGAACATCAGGTTCGAGCCCAGCTCAGGGTCGGTCTCCGCCATCTGATGGCCCGCCAGCGTCATCACTGCCTCCAACGCACCCTTGACGGTTTTCAGCGTCTCGTCCTGAACGCCAAAAACGATCGGCGCTACCGGCCGGCCCCAGCGGGCACAAGCGTATGCGCCGTCTTGGCGGGTGAACATGGCTTCGATCTGTTCGGGCGTCAGGTCTGGCAGCTGGGCGGTCATATGCGTCTCCTTGATCCTGTTCTGTCTATGCCGACTGTGCCGCGCATCGGCAAGGGGGAGGCTCCCGCGCCTGTCCGGCCCCCTGGCTGCGCCAAGCCGCCGCAAACAGCCTTGGGCCGTGCGCCGCTGGTGCGGCGCATCCAGCATTGCGTCAAACAGATGCGGTCCGGCTTCTTTCTGGTCAAAAACACCCCCGCCGGAGGCAACGCCGCGCTGCAGCTCAGCACCTGGCCTGAGCATCACACAGGCACATCGCCTCCACCTTCCGCCCCCACAGTATAGGTAAGCACGGTGGGTACAGCTTAATGGTAGATACTCCGCCGCCTACCCGAACAGATCGTTCCGGGAACGCGGCGGCGCCATCCCCAGGTGGGTCCAGGCCTTTTGCGCCAGCATCCGCCCGCGCGGGGTGCGCTGTATCAGCCCTTGCTGCAGAAGGAAGGGTTCAATCACCTCTTCCAGCGCGTCGCGGCTTTCGGACAAGGCCGCGGAGATCGTCTCGATCCCCACTGGCCCGCCACCGTAATTCTCGGCCACCAGGTTCAGATACCGCCGGTCGGCGCCATCCAGCCCCAGCTGATCCACCCCCAGCCGGGTCAGCGCGCCATCGGCCAGTTCGCGGGAGATCCTGCCATCGCCCTCCACAACCGCAAAGTCTACAACGCGGCGCAAGAGCCGCCCGGCGATCCTGGGGGTGCCGCGGGCGCGCCGCGCGATCTCGCGGGCGCCTGCATCATCCGCAGGCGCACCCAGCTTGCGGGCATTGCGGCGGACAATCTCGAACAGCTCGTCAATGGTATAGAACTGCAGCCGGGTCGGGATGCCGAAGCGGTCGCGCAGCGGTGTGGTCAGCAGGCCCATCCGGGTGGTGGCCCCGACCAGGGTAAAGGGCTGCAACTCGATCCGCACGGTGCGCGCCGCAGGGCCTTCACCGATCACCAGATCCAGCTCGAAATCCTCCATCGCCGGATAAAGCACCTCCTCCACCGCCGGGTTGAGCCGGTGGATTTCGTCGATGAACAGCACATCGCTGGCTTCAAGATTCGTAAGGATCGCTGCCAGGTCGCCGGCCTTGGCCAGAACCGGGCCGGAGGTCATGCGGAAATTCACCCCCAGTTCACGGGCAATAATCTGGGCCAAAGTGGTCTTGCCAAGGCCGGGAGGGCCGTGGAACAGCGTGTGGTCCATCGCCTCGCCGCGGCGGCGGGCGGATTCAATAAAGACCTTCAGGTTGGCGCGGGCTTCGGCCTGGCCGATGAATTCACCAAGACCCTGCGGACGCAAGGCACGGTCGTTTTCGGCTGAACTGTCCTCAGGCAGCGGTTCGGGGCGCAGAGCGGGGTCGGCGTCAATCATGGTACAGGTCTCTCTGATATGTCCCACCCGGCTGAAGGCCGGGCAGCGCCCGACCCTCCCGTTTTGCCGAAGGCAAACCTTTGGTTTGACGGGAGGGCGCTTCGCACCCGCCCAGCGTCGGGCGCTGCCCTTGGTGTTTCATCTTCACCCCTTCGGCGCCAGCAGCCGCAGCGCCGCGCGGATCAGCTCTGCTTCATCCGCATCCGGATAGGTGGCCGCAGCCTCAGCCACCGCTGCCGCCGCGTCCGACGGACCATAGCCGAGATTGCCCAACGCCGACAGCGCCCCGGCCGACGCCGCAGCGGCACCAGTGGGTTTCTTTGGCGGCGCCTTGCGGGCCGGTTTGGCAGCAGGTGCCGGCCCGGCGTCCTCGACCACCTCCAGCCCGGGGCCGTCCATCGCATCCGCCACAGCGCCCCCCATGGCCATCACACCCGGCGCCTTGTCCTTGAGGTCCAGCACGATGCGCTGCGCGGTCTTGGGGCCGACGCCCTTGGCCGCCTTCACCGACGCCCAGTCGCCTAAAGCAATCGCCCGGCTGACCCCGTCCGGCCCCAGCGTGCCGAGAATGGCCAGCGAAACCTTGGCCCCGACCCCCTGCACCGAGGTCAGCAGCCGGTGCCATTCCTTCTCCACCAAAGAGGTGAAACCATAAAGCTGCATCAGGTCTTCGCGCACCACCATCTCGGTATAAAGCGCGATCGCTTCGCCTGTGCCCGGCAGCGCCGCCATGGTGCGGTCGGAGCAATAGACGATATAGCCGACACCGCGCACGTCGATCAGCACGTGGTCCTGCGACCGGTAGTCGAGGCGGCCTGTCAGTTTGCCGATCATGCCAGCCTGCCAATCATGCGCGTTTCTCCTTCAGCTGCCGTTGCGACGTGCCGCCGTAATAAGCATGGCAGATGGCAATCGCCAGTGCATCCGCTGCATCGGCACCCTTGGGCGCACAGCCGGGCAGCTGCAGTTTGACCATATGCATGACCTGCTCCTTTTCGGCGTGCCCCACGCCGACCACAGTCTTTTTGACCCGGTTGGGGGCATATTCGCCCACCGGCAAGCCTGCCTTGGCGAGCGTCAGCAGCGCAACTCCGCGCGCCTGACCCAGTTTCAGGGTGCCGGCACCGTCCTTGTTCACAAAGGTCTGTTCGATCGCGGCCTGATCCGGGGCATAGGCCTCAATGATTTCGGTGACCTGATTGTGCAGCGACAGAAGACGCTCGCCCAGATCATCGCCATCCGAGCAGCAATGGCCGTTGGCAACATGGCTCAGCCGCGGGCCATTTGATTCGATGACCCCCCATCCAAGGGTGCGCAGCCCCGGATCAATTCCCAGAATCCGCATGATGTGCCCGGTCCCCGTCTGCTCTTTGCAATTATTTTTCCAACGATTAGCACAAAACGCGAACATGTCCAATTGCTTTCCCTGCGCGCCGCGCGCCGCCAGGGAAGCAAATCCTGTCCTGAAACCGACCTTCCGCAATAGGCGGAACGACATTTCCCGGCAAAAGCAGCGCGCAGGCAAAGCGCCCTTGTTATTAAGGCGCAAAGCTATGCGCACTGTGCATATGACGCATGCAATTTCGGATCTTGCCGGGTTGGATTTTCCTCACTAGATGCCCGCCATCGCAACATAGCGACGAAGCCAACACCAGATCAGAGGACACGGATATGGCCGCATTTGACACTACCCGCACCACCTATGGCTCCACCGGCCTGTTTGGCCGCTTCGGCGCACTGGTTGCAACCGCAACCGGCATGTTTGCTGCCTGGAATGACGCCCGTGCAACCCGCAACGCCCTGTCGGGCCTGACCGACCGCGAGCTGGCCGACATCGGCATGTCGCGCGGCGACATCGAAGCCGTTGCCACTGGCAAAACTGCTTTCTGAGCCCCCTTTTTCCGCCCTGCCTCCTCCCTCGGGGCGACTAGGGAAACGCCGCGGACCTGACAAGGCCGCGGCGTTTTTTGTTGCCGGATTGCACGGCAAGACCGCGCCGCAAAAAGGCCGCCGGCTCCCCCTACCAGCGGCCTTTTTGCCCCCTGCCCGCATTGCTGTCAGCGCAGAACGGGCCCGATTTTCCGGGCCAAGAAGACTGACACCGGGTCTGCCTGCATCAGGAAGGCGCCCGCGCGTTCAATGCCGCTGCCGCCGGCCAGCGTCTGCACCCGCGCGTCATAGCTGCCAAAGCCAAGCGCCGCCATCAGGAAGCCCTTGAACAGCAAAAACGCCGCCGCGAAGAAAATCAGCGAGCGTCCTGAAATCCGGGATTGCAGCCGTTGCGGCTTTACCACCAGCAGCCCGTCCGGCCGCAGATTTGCGGAATAGCCCGCGGAAAGGGCTTCATGTTTGCGGTTGATGTGCTTCAAACGCGCCTGGAACTGATCACGATGTTCGCCCATTACGAGCCTCCGAACTGGCCCCCACCAGCGGATGGCCCATCTTTGGCTCGAATTGGGGCGAAAATGCGGCAAACCATTCAAATTCGCCGCAAAGTTAAGTCAATCAGCCCGCTTTACGGAGAAGTAACGTTGTCCATTCACCAATTTCATCCCGGCGCTCGGGATTGATGCCGTTCTGCGCATAAACGTTAACCACGTCCTCGGCCTGCTCGTTCAAAATGCCCGAGAGAATCGCATAGCCGCCGGGCCGCAGATTCGCAGCGACATCCGGCGCCAATGCCACCAGAGGGCCCTTCAGAATATTGGCGAAGATGAGGTCGAACGGCGCCTGCGCCTGCAGATCCGGGTGATCAAAACCAGCGGCTTCCACACAGGCAACCTGGCCTTCCATGCCATTGGCCTTAAGGTTTGCTTCGGCGACTTCAACCGCCACCTGGTCGATGTCGCTGGCCAGAATGGTGCCGTCCCAGACCCGGGCTGCCGCCATTGCCAGCACCGCGGTGCCGCAGCCGATGTCGGCCACCTTTTCGCCATGAAAGCCTTGATCCAACAGATGATCCAGCGCCTTGAGGCAGCCCAGCGTGGTGCCGTGGTGGCCGGTGCCAAAGGCCATCGCCGCCTCGATCAGCAGCGGGATCCGGTCCGCAGGCAGCTTGTCCGCGTCATGCGAGCCATAGACAAAAAAGCGCCCCGCTTCGACCGGCGCCAGTTCGCGGCGCACATGGGCGACCCAGTCGGTTTCCGGCAGTTCCGAAACCACAAAGGGCTTGGCTTCATGCATCGAGGCCAGCAGTGCAAGACCGGCCGCATCCGGAGCATCGGTAAAGTAGCCGCCAACTTCCCACAGGCCCGAGCCGTCCTCCATCTCAAAGACGCCCACACCGCTGGGTTCCGGGGTCAGGCGTTCCATGGCTTCGCCCAGCGCTTCGGCCTGGGTTTTTCCGGTGAGCGTGGTGAGGGCAGTGAATGTGGGCATGGCGTCTCTCCTGAAACTGTTGCCCAGCGCCTAGGTCGCCGCGCCGCCCGCGTCAAGCACCCCGGCCTGGCCGCAGGCCAGGCAGCGCCCGCGCACACAGTGAGCGCGGGCGCTCGCCCCGCGGCTGGCGCCACGGGGCTGCTGGACTATTCTGCCGGCGCCGGGCTTGCGTATTTGCTGAAAATGGTCTCATTGCCAGGTTCCGGATGGCGCGGGATCAGCAGCGACAGGGACAGCGACACCAGCGCCATGGCCGCCGCCAGCACAAAGACCATTCCGGGCGACAGTACCCACAAAAGACCCAGCAGCACCGGCAGAAACACCGCTGCAATATGGTTAATGGTAAAGGCCACCGCTGCGGTTGGTGCGATATCCCCGGGATCGGCGATTTTCTGGAAATAGGTTTTCAGCGCCAGCGCCAAGGCAAACAGCACATGGTCGATCACGTAGAGCACCGCCGCAACCGCCACCCCCCAGCCGAACCAGTAGATCCCGCCATAGGCCGCAAAGACAATCGCCAGCCCGGTGTATTCGAAAATCAGCGTCCGGCGCTCGCCGAACATGGCCACTGCCTTGCCCAGCATTGGCGCCAAGACAATGTTGATCACCAGGTTGATCAGGTAAAGCCCGGTCAACTCATGCACATCAAAGCCGAATTTTTCGACCATCATGAAGCCAGCAAAAACCACAAAGATCTGCCGCCGCGCGCCGGCCATGAACTGCAGCGCATAGTACAGCCAATAGCGTTTGCGCAGGATCAGCTTCTTGGTCTGCGGATGCGGCGCATCAAACTGCGGGTAGGCAACCAGCGCAAACAGCGCGATCAGCGCCGTTGCCCCGCCTGCGGCCAGAAAGACAGTATTATAGGCCAGATCAAACCGGTCCCAGGTCAGCACGATGAGGCCGTAGACCACCAGCGTCGCCGCTGATCCAGCAGCCACCAGCCAGCCCAGCGTCTGCGGCGCCTTTTCCTTGGACAGCCACTGCAGCTGCAGCGACTGGTTCACCGTCTCATAATAATGAAAGCCGATGGAGCTGAGCAGCGTCACCATCAGCAACCCGCCCAGAGACGGGAACCAGGCGGTGACAGCTGTGGCCACTCCCAGCAAGGCAAGCGAGATCAGCCCCAGCACCTGCTCGCGCACAAACAGGATCACCGCAATCACGCCGACGGCCAGGAAACCCGGGATCTCCCGCACCGTATGCAACAGGCCAATATCGGCGCCGTCGAATTGCGCTGCCTCGATTACGAAATTGTTGAGCAATGCGCTCCAGGCATTGAAGGCGATCGGCATCGCCAGCGCCATCACAAACAGCAGCACCATGGGACGGCGCCAGAAGGGGAGGCTTTGCGCCTCAAGCAGGGGCATGGGCTTGAACATATCCAGCATCTACGCTCCCCAACGGGGTTTGGCGAGAGGGCAGCGGCCAATGCACATCTGATCTGCATCAATGCAGAGGTGGCCGCATAAACATATCACCATTCGTGAATGGGAGATTTGTGATGGATCTGGTTCCTTTGGTTGAACATATCGGTGAGGCCCCTGCCGCCGCGTTGTTCGGGCTTCTGACCGGCGCTGTCTTCGGGATGGCGGCGCAAAGATCGCGCTTCTGCCTGCGGGCAGCTACGGTCGAATTCGCCAGCGGCCGCCTGGGGGACAAGGTTGCGGTTTGGCTGCTGACCTTCTCCACGGCTGTTGTCTGGGTGCAGGCGGCGCAGATGCTTGACCTGATGGACAGCGCCGATGCAAGGATGATGGCGGTGCCCGGCAGTTGGTCCGGTGCCATTCTGGGCGGGCTGATGTTCGGCGGCGGCATGGTGCTGGCGCGCGGCTGTTCAGGGCGGCTGCTGGTGCTGGCAGCCACCGGCAACCTGCGCTCGGTTGTGTCGGGGCTGATCTTCGCCGTTGTCGCGCAAATGAGCCTGTCCGGCCAGCTGTCGCCTTCCCGGGACTGGCTTGCCGGGCTCTGGATTACCGAAGGCGGGCGCAATCTGGATCTCCTGGCCGCGCTGGGGCTGCCAAAGGCGGGCGGGCTGGCACTGGGCCTAGCCACCGCCGCTTTGGCGCTGGTGTTAGCGCAGCGCAACCGGATCGGCGCAAAAAGACTGATCTTTGCCTCCGGCGTTGGGTTTGCTGTCGCGCTGGGGTGGGTGCTGACTTATGCGCTCAGTCAGGTCAGCTTTGATCCGGTGCAAATCGAGAGCGCCACCTTCACCGGACCATCGGCGCGCACATTGATGTTCTTCCTTGACCGCAATGCAGTTCTCGAGTTTGACATCGGCCTGGTTCCCGGCGTGTTCATCGGCGCAATGCTGGCCGCGGCGCTGGCCGGAGAAATGAAACTGCAGGCCTTTGACAGCCCCTCCACCATGCGCAAGGCAATGATTGGCGCGGCTTTGATGGGTTTTGGCGGCATGCTGGCCGGCGGCTGCGCGATCGGAGCAGGTGTCACCGGCGGTTCGATTTTCACTGGCACCGCCTGGGCCGCGCTGTTCTGCATGTGGGCCGGGGCGGTCGCTACCAGCTTGCTGATCAGAGATCACGCCGAAATTCTGCGGGTTTGATCAAACGATAGATGCGAGGCTCTGCCTCGCGCTCCGGGATATTTTAAACCAGAAGAACAAGGGGGCCAGCCTTCTTCTTGCTCAAAATATCCCGGGGGAGGCCGCAGGCCGGGGGCGGAGCCCCCCTTTCATCCCGGCATCAAAAGAAACTCTGAGGATCAATATCAATGCTCAGCCGCAAGTCCCCTTTGAGACGCAAGGGCGCGGTCCAGCGGGCGATCGCCGCTTGCAACGGCACGCCCTTTGCCGCCTTGATCAGCAGCCGCACCCGGTGGCGGCCGCGGACGCGGGCGATGGGTGCTGGGGCCGGGCCGAATACCTGCGCACCGATCTGGCGCAACGGACCGTCGTTGCGGGCCATCGCATTGCCCAGGTCAAAGACTGCTGCCAAGTCCGGCCCCGACAGAATGATGCCTGCCATCCGCCCATAAGGCGGCACGCCGGCGGCCTGGCGCTCAGCAGCCTCGGCTTTCCAGAAGCTCTCCTCGTCCCCCGACAGAATTGCCCGGATCACCGGATGTTCAGGCTGAAAGGTCTGCATCAATGCTTCCCCGGGCCGCTCTGCCCGCCCGGCCCGGCCTGCCACCTGGCGCATCAGCTGAAAAGTGCGCTCGGCTGCACGCAAGTCCGAACCTTGCAGGCCCAGGTCGGCGTCGATCACCCCCACCAGCGTCAACAGCGGAAAGTTGTGCCCCTTGGCTACCAGCTGGGTGCCGAGGATGATGTCGGCCTCCCCCTTCGCAATTTCCTCGATCCGGCTCTTCAGGGCACGGGCGGAGCTGAACAGATCGGAGCTCAGCACCGCGATCCGGGCCTCGGGGAACAGGGCAGTGGCTTCCTCTGCCAGCCGCTCGATGCCGGGGCCGACGGGGGCCATCTTGCCCTCTACCTCGCAGGTCGGGCAGGCCTCCGGCACCGGTTTGGTTTCACCGCATTGATGGCACATCAGCCGTTTCATGAAACGGTGCTCGACCATCCGCGCGTCGCAATGGTCGCAAGCCACCTGGGCGCCGCAGGCGCGGCAGATGGTGACCGGGGCAAAGCCGCGGCGGTTCAGGAACAGCAGCGACTGTTCGCCCCGTTCCATCCGCAATTTCATCGCCCGTTTCAGAGTGGGCGAGATCCAGGTGGCGGGCAGCAGATCCTCTGACCGCATATCGACGCTGCGCATCTCAGGCAGCACCGCGGCACCAAAGCGAGCTGTCAGGTCCAAACGTTTGTATTTGCCCGCCTCAGCGTTGACCCAGCTTTCCAGGCTGGGTGTAGCGGAGGCCAGCACCACCTGCGCCGAGCACATCGCCGCCCGCAGCACCGCCATGTCGCGGGCGTTATAAAGAACTCCATCTTCTTGCTTGTAGGAGGTGTCGTGCTCCTCATCGACGATGATCAGGCCCAGATCGCGGAACGGCAGAAAAAGCGCCGAGCGGGCACCGATCACCAGCTGCGCTGCCCCCTGCCCCGCCATTTTCCAGACCCGGCGGCGCTCGGTCATTGTGGCGCCGGAATGCCATTCCGCAGGATTGGCGCCGAACCGCGCCTCAACGCGGGTGAGAAATTCGGCTGTCAGCGCGATCTCCGGCAGCAGCACCAGCGCCTGCCGCCCGGCGCGCAAGGCGGCGGCGACCGCTTCCAAATAAACCTCGGTCTTGCCCGACCCGGTAACACCTTTCAGCAGCGTGGTGCCGTAGCGCCCGCTGTGGACGCCTTCGGCCAAGGCGGCGGCGGCACTTGCCTGATCCTCGGTCAGCTGTTTGCCGGGCAGCTCCGGGTCCAGCTGCGGATAGGGCGTGTCACGCGGCGCTTCCTCCTCGCGCAAGGCGCCCTGCTTCACCAGCCCCTTCACCACCGAGGGCGTCACATCGGCCATATCCGCCAGCTCGCGCGGGGTGAAGGCAAGGCCGCCGTATTGCTCCAGCACCTCCAGCACCCTTGTGCGGGCATCGGTCATCCGGTCCGGCACGCCCTCGCCCCGGCGCAGGATCTTGCGCATCGACGGCGGATCGCTGAGGCCCGGCGCCCGGGTCGCCAGCCGCAGCATCGCGGGCATCGGGGTAAGCGTATAGTCAGCCGCCTTGCCCAGAAACTGGCGCATCTCGGTCCGCATCGGAGCCACGTCCAGAACCCGGATCACCGCACGCAGCTTGGCCGAATCGAAATCGCCCGCACCCGGCCCCCAGACCACGCCCAGAACTTTGCGCGGCCCCAGCGGCACCTCGACATAGGCGCCTAAGTAACAGCCGCCCTCCGGTGCGCGGTAATCCAGAAGCCGGTCAAGGGGTTGCGTCGTCAGCACCCCGACCCGTTCGCCTGCCTGAAAGAACTCCTGCCCGCTCATGCTGCTGCCCATGTTGCCGCCCGTAATCCCATGAGGTAAAGGCAGAAGCGACAGAGGCCAACCCATCCAAAGGACTGCCCCATGAAATTCTTCGTAGATACCGCCGAGATCGACGCGATTGCCGAGCTGAACGATCTGGGCATGGTGGACGGTGTCACCACCAACCCGTCGCTGATCAAGAAATCCGGCCGCGACATCATCGAAGTGACCAAGGAAATCTGCGCCCTGGTTGACGGCCCGGTCTCTGCCGAGGTCACCGCAACCGATGCCGAGACGATGATTGCCGAAGGCCGCAAGCTGGTGGAGATTGCAGAGAACATCGCGGTGAAGGTGCCGCTGACCTGGGATGGCCTGAAAGCATGCAAAACGCTTTCCGATGACGGCCATATGGTGAACGTAACCCTGTGCTTTTCGGCCAATCAGGCGCTGCTGGCGGCCAAGGCGGGTGCCACCTTTATCTCCCCTTTCATCGGGCGTCTGGACGACATCAACCTGGACGGCATGGAAGTGATCGAAGACATCCGCACCATCTATGACAACTATGGCTTTGAAACCCAGATCCTGGCCGCCTCGATCCGTTCGGTGAACCACGTGCTGGACTCGGCCCGCATCGGCGCCGATGTGATCACTGCGCCGCCGGCCGTGATCAAGTCGATGGTGAACCATCCGCTCACCGACAAAGGCCTGGATGCATTCCTCGCCGATATCAAGGCGGCGGAGATCAAGATCCTCTGATCCCGCTTAGTGGATCCAGGACCGTGAAAGGCGCCCCTGATCGAGGCGCCTTTTTCTTTGCAAACTTTAGTACCAGTGTTTTTACAAGCACCTTCATAACCGCAGCGAAGCACTCCCGCGTCCCCGCACGCCCCGGCTGACGCCGGACCGCATGGGGTCTTGGGCCCGGCAGCGCGCCTGCGACGCGCTGCCGCGGCGTTTCACGCCGCCGCGCCGGGCACCTGCCCGGCGCCCCGCCCAACGGACGCTGTGCATGCCAATGCACTGCCGGCGGGCGGGAGCAGCGCCGCCGCTGCAATTTCCGCTGCAACTGCATTTTTCCGCAGCAAAGCCCGGCTCCCATGCTATACACGTCACCAAACCCGTCAGAGGTCCGGATCCGCAAGAGTTTTTGACATGAGCAGTTCAGCCAACCTGGAAACCCAGTTGCGCGAGGCGATCCTCGCCAAACCCGATGCCGTGCTGCAAGACCAGCACCTGATGAATGCCCTTGTCGCCGCCAATGAGCGGGCAATGGGCTCCAACGTCGTCGATCTGCGCGGCATCGCGATGGAGCGGATGGCGGCACGGCTAGACCGGCTGGAGGATACCCACCGCTCGGTGATTGCCGCGGCTTATGACAATTTGGCCGGCACCAACCTGATTCACCGCGCCGTCCTGCGGCTGCTGGAACCGCAGGACTTCGCCGGCTTTCTGGCCTGCCTGGAACAGGAGATGCCGGAGATCCTGCGCGTGCAGTCCCTGGCGCTGGTGCTTGAGACCGCCCAGCCCGGCGGTGCCGAGATTGAACGCAAGTCCGGCGCCCTGAAGCTGTCAGGCCCCGGTTTTACCGAAAGCTATGCCGGCCAGCCCGGCAGCCAGCGCATTGTGACCCTGCGCCAGACCCAAAGCGGCAGCCCACGTGTTTACGGAGCAAAAGCCGAATGGATCCGCTCCGAGGCCTGCCTGATGCTGGATCTGGGCGAGGGCCGCCTGCCCGGAATGCTGGTGATGGGTTCCGAAGACCCGCATCAGTTCTCGCCGATGCAGGGCACCGATCTGCTCGCTTTCTTTGCCGGCGTCTTTGAACGCGCGATGCGCTGCTGGCTGTCATGACATTGATCTCCCCGGCCTGCCGCGATGCCCTGCAGCTTTGGCTGGAGCGGTTGGGCGGGCTGGAGGCTGCCTCGGCCAACACGCTGGCCGCCTACCGCAGCGATGTCAGCGCTTTCCTGGCCTTCATGACCGAACACTCCGGCGGCCCGCAAGGGCTGGGTGCGCTGGCGCGGATCACCACAGCCGATATGCGTGCCTGGATGGCCTCGGAGCGCGGTTCGGGCACCGGTGCCCGCTCGCTGGCGCGCAAGCTATCGGCAGTGAAAACCTTCTACCGCTGGCTGGCGGAGCGCGAAGGGTTTGAACCTGCCGCGGTGCTTTCTGCCAGGGCGCCGAAATTCCAAAAGAAACTGCCCCGCCCGCTGGCGCCGGATGCCGCCAAGGCGGTGCTGGAAACGGTGGAGCTGCAATCGCAAACCGATTGGGTTGCAGCCCGTGACGTGGCGGTAGTCACACTGCTGTACGGCTGCGGGTTGCGGATCTCAGAAGCACTGAACCTGACAGGCTCCGACGCGCCGCTGCCGCCGGTGCTACGTATCCTGGGCAAGGGTAAAAAGGAACGGATTGTGCCGGTTCTGCCAGCAGCGCGCGACTCGGTGGACCGCTACCTTGCGCTCTGCCCGCATCCGCAGGAGGCACAAGCACCGCTGTTCCGCGGTGTGCGGGGCGGTGCGCTGAACCCGCGCCAGATCCAAGGGGTGATGGCCCGGACCCGCGCCCAGCTGGGGCTGCCCGCAACGGCAACGCCGCACGCGCTGCGCCACAGCTTTGCCACCCATCTGCTGGAGGCAGGCGGCGATTTGCGGGCCATTCAGGAGTTGCTGGGGCACGCGTCCCTGTCGACCACCCAGGCCTATACGGCGGTGGATACCACGCATCTGATGGACGTCTACATGCGGTCGCACCCCAAGGCATGACTTGACCCCAAAGCCTGACTGGCCTTTGCTGAAGCCAGGGAGGCCTGCCGCATGTCTGCAACTGAACCCGCAACACCCGTTTTGACCAGTGTTCTCACCTGTCCTGCGTGCTGGCATGAGGCCGCAGAAGAGATGCCGCAAGACGCATGCCAATGGTTTCATGAATGCCCGGCCTGCCGCGCCCTGCTGCGGCCAAAACATGGGGATTGCTGCGTTTTCTGCTCCTACGGCAGCATTCCGTGCCCGCCGGTACAGACAGGCGGCAACTGTTGCGGCTAGCGTGGCCGCGCATATGCATTCGCTAAAATGCGTTCTATTTTCGCGGCAGCGGGAAAGCTGCTGTTAAGGCGCTGCGGGCTTGATGGCAGAAACCGATCCAGAAAGGATTCTGCTATGACCTGTTACGGCTATTCAGCCTTGTTTGCCGATGGCGCCCCTGCGGCCCCTGCCCCGCCGCCCGGGACGCAACCCTGGGAGCGGGCACGCGATATGCCTTCCAAAGCCCCCTTTTCCTCGCCTGACATCACCGCTCCAGCCCCCTTTGGCCAGCGCATGGCCCGCATCCAGTTCTCCAACGGTACGGATTTCCGCCCAAAGCTGCATTGAATGCTTGCGGGATTCGGCCAAATTCGCCATCAGGGGCGCATGACACCTCAGATCCGTGCCCTCTCCGTTCATCTGCTGACTGCAACCGGTGCCGTGTTCGCCATGCTGGCGATGCTGGCAGCGGCGGACGGCAAGTGGAGCCTGATGTTCGTCTGGCTGGTGATCGCATTTGCCGTTGACGGCGTCGATGGCCCGCTGGCCCGGCATTACCATGTCAAACGCTACTCGCCGGAATTCGACGGGGTGCTGCTGGATCTGATCATCGACTACCTGACCTATGTCTTCATTCCGGCCTTTGCGCTGTTCCAATCGGGATTGATGGCAGGCTGGACCGGCTGGTTTGCCATCATCGTCATCACCTTTGGCAGCGCAATGTACTTTGCCGACACAAGGATGAAGACCAAGGACAATTCCTTTGCCGGCTTTCCCGGCTGCTGGAACATGCTGGTGCTGGTGATCTTTGCGCTGGAGCCGAGCCATTGGACCATCCTGGTGCTGGTGACCCTGCTGTCCGCCGCCATGTTCCTGCCGCTGAAGTTCATTCACCCGGTGCGCACCGCGCGCTGGCGCAAGGTGTCATTGCCCATGGCGCTGGCCTGGACCTTCTTTGCAGGCTGGGCCGCCTGGGTTGATTTCCACCCCGCCAGCTGGGCGCATTGGGGGTTGGTGGTGACGTCGGTCTACCTGCTGTTTGTCGGCATTGCCCAGCAGATCGTGCCGGAACGGCGGCGCAAATCCACAGCGGTTTGATGCGTCGCTGACAATGGGGCGCTGCCCCTCTGCGCCCTTGGCAGGACGCATTCACCCTGGGATACTTCCGGCCGGAAAAAGCAGCAGGAACGCTGCAGGCCGGACCCTGCGTTCAGATCAGCAGGCCCGCAGCGCTTTCATGTTTCAAAAGCGCGACTTTGGTTTCCACCCCGCCCTGGCCCGAAAAGCCGCCCAGGCCCGTGGCGCTCAGCACCCGGTGGCAGGGAATGATCACCGGGATCGGATTGGCGCCGCAAGCATTGCCAACCGGCTGCGGCGGAGCGCCCAGATCCTTGGCGATTTCTCCATAAGTGCGGGTTTCGCCAAGCGGGATCGCCAGCATCGCATCACAGACCGCGCGCTGAAAATCCGAGCCCTCTACAAACAGCGGCAGATCGAAGCCCGTCAGCTCACCGGAAAAATAGGCACGCAACTGCGCCAGCGCGCTGTCCAGAAGCGCCGACTGCCCGTCCGCCTGATCTGACCAGGCAAGACGCACAATGGCGCCGTCCCTCTCTGTCACGCTGAGCGCACCCACGGGTGTATCAAGGCTCGCTGAAATCATGGGTCCTCTCCGGAGCGTCTACTGGCTGCGCATCTTCTGCAGGAATAGCATCAGAAGCAAGGGCATCTCCGCCGGGCCGGCCGGCCCCCGCCGCACCGCATTAACACTATATTAACCAGTGTTAAGGTTTCGCCGCCACATTGCATCAAATTATAATAAAGTGAGTTTCAAGAACGATCCTAAAGGTCAGCAAGATGATTACTGCAGTTTCCAGCACCGCCAGCCTGTACAACAGCATGAAACAGATGCAGGCCGCCTATCAGCGCCAGCCGGCAGTCGCGCAAGCAGGCGGCCAGCCGGCGGATACACCGCTGATCGAGGGCACTGCCCAAGGGATCGCCCGGGCTGCTGCCCGCGAACAGGCGCTGAGCGGCGAACGCCCGGATGCCCTGACAGCCCAGTACGTCGGCCCTGCCCGCGCAGCAGCCCGCACCGCGGCGCTGGACCTCAGACAGATGAATGGTATCGACATGGCTGCCTATTTCCTGGATCTGGCCAGCGGCTGCCAGGCCGGCCCCAAGCCGGTCAGTGCCCTGGAGGCGGAAAACCAGTATGCCGAAGCCCGGCGTATCACCGGCTGATCCGCCCTGCGGACCGCATTAACCCGCTGTTAAACACGCTATGTTAACTTTCCTGCAAGACCGGTTCTCAGCCACCGCGAAGGTTCCGCTCAATGTTTATACCAGTTTCAGGACGGGTAAGTCCTGCCAAACCGAACCGCGGTCTTTTGACCGCCCGCCCGGTTGTCCGCTCGGACGATCCGGAGCGCAGCGAATCTGCCAGCACCAGTCCGCGTGACCGGCACCCGGACGGCCATACGCAAGACCCGCCCGGCGATCAGGGCAGCCGCCGTATCCGGGTGGGAGAGCACCAGCGCGATACAGACCGGAAACCGGCCCTGTTTCAGGAAAACGACGTTCTGGCTGCCCATCTGCTGCTGCAGCGTGCGGGGCAAGACCCGCATCCCGAGGCAGGATCCGAAGCTGCCTATCATGGCTATGAAGCCGCCAGGTCCATGTCGGCCTGGCGGCCTGAAGTTACTGCAGCTGAGCCCAGAACAGCTCCAGATGGCGTGACATGATCTCCTCGAAGCGGCCGCTGTCGCGGAGCTTTTTCAGCCCTGCGTTGATCCGGTATAGATGCGACGTGCCGCGCCAGTGACGCTTGGAAATCACCACGTGCAAGCCCTCTTCGGAGAGCGGTTTTTCCAGCGGCAGCACGGTGTCGCGCAGACCTTCCCGGACAATGGTGCTGGCGCCCAGGAACAAGTTCACCGCCACCGCATCCACCTGGCCCTCGGACACCATGCGGAAACAGTCGGCCGGTGATTGCGGCTGCACCAGGGTGATTTTGCCGTCATCCAGCCAGCGGCGCCCCTGCCGGTTCAAATCGTGGGTGAAATAGCCCTTGGGGCGGCACAGGGTCTTGCCCTCGATATCCCTGTCTTCCGCATAGACGAACTGGTCCTGCACCCGCACAAACAGCATGATCGGCAACGCCATCACCGGTTCGGAAAAGTGAAAGTTCACGCAGCGCTCATTGTCCGGCTCTGCCGCGCAATCGGGCTTATACCAGGGAAAGCCCATATCGAACTCTTTTTGGTCCAGCATCGGGAACAGATGCTTGGACCAGTCGTCCTCCCAGTTGATCGCATAAGACACCGGCGAAGGCGCCAGTTCCAGCGCCGCATTGACCAGCTCGGTCACCATGCCCTGGCCCGGCAGCCCGCGGTCGGTAAAGGGCGCATAGCCGCCGCCGGTCAGCAGCGTCATCTCGGCCTCCTGCCTGCGCAGCGGGGTGGCGTCCGGGGCGGTCGCCTGTTTGATGCAGGGTATCTGCAGCTTGCGGCCCGGCACCACCGACGAGCCGACAAGAACATCCTGGTTGCGGTAGTAAATCATGGTCCAGCGCTCGCGGTCGCCGTAATGGGTCTCGGCGATCGAAAACAGGTTGTCCCCCGGCTGCACGACATAGTCCACATCGCAGATCGCCAGGGCCGCCGAGGGCAGCAGCCCCAGCAGCAGCCCCAGGCCCAGCAAGTGGCGGCAGAAGCTGTTCAGCATGCTTTTCCCCCTCAAAATCCGGCCCAGACCCGGGCCATGTGGTCTTCGATGATCGCCTGATAGGTGCCGTCCTCGCGGATACCCTGCAGCGACGCGTTGACCATCTCCATCAGCTGCTGTGCCTGGGGGTGGGTTTTGTGGACAATCACGTGCAGTGCCTGGATCGAGATCGGCTCGGGCACCACATCAAAGCGGTCCGACAGGCCCAGCTCCTTGATCTGCGCGCGGCCGGTGAATTCGTTCATCACGACCGCATCCGCCTTGCCCTCAAGCACCATCTCGTAGCATTCGGCTGTGGTCAGCGGCTGCACCACCTCAACCTTGCCGTCGCGCAGCCAGTGGCGGCCCTGCTGTTCGAACAGATACGTCTCATAGCCTTGCGGGCGGCAGAATGTCTTGCCGAACAGGTCTTCGTCCTTGGTGAAGGTCAGGGGCCGCGTCTTGTCGGTGAACATCAGCACCAGCACTTCGAACATCGGGTCCGAGAACAGGAAGTTCTTGCAGCGCGGCTCTTCGGGGCTGTTTTCGCAGTTGGGCTTGTACCAGGGAAAGCCCGCGTCCAGCAGTGCATTGGACAGCAGCGGCTCTTCATGCGACGTCCACAGGTCGACCCAATGAACGGCGTATCCCTGCTCAGGATTGGCATGGCGCATTGCCGCGTTCAGCACGTCGGTCATCATGCCGCCGTTGTGCAGGTCCTTGCCGGTAAAGGGGGCAAAGTCATCCGCTGTCAGCAGGTTGATGCGGTGGCGCACCTCGGCGCTGCCTGAGGCGATCTGCACCGGTTTGGCGGCCACCGGCACGCTGGCAGAGATTTCCTTGCCGCCTTCCAGGCCCAGGGGCAGACCCTCAAGACAGGCCAGCGACAGCTTCATGCCGACGCGCAGGGCACTGGGTTTGGGGCCAATGGTATCAATGTTGCGGCTGTGGATCGCGCTCCATTTGCCCGCATCCTTATACAGCTTATCAGCGATCACCGACAGGCTGTCGCCCGGCTGCACGGAATAGACCCCGCCGCAAGTCTCAGCCGCAGCAGAATTGGCTGCAAAGGCAAACAGGCCCATGGCAGCGGCTGCAATGTATGTCTTCATAGTCCCCCCGGGAAATAGTCTGCACCGCAGCCGGTTCCGGTCTGCGGCGCCCGTCGTTCTGGTTGTTATGAGAGGTCCCCGGCCGGCACCGGCAGCGCGCCCAAGGGGCAAACGGGAACGGCCCCGGCGCAGCCGCCGGAGCAAAAAGATCAGTTGCCGACAAACAGGGCCAGCAGCGTCGCCGTGTCAACCCGCCCGTCAGCCCCGATCAGGCTGGCGGGCACGGTGATTTCCTTGCGCTCATAAGCGCCGTTCACCAGCTGGTCGATATAGGCTTCGGACTGGCCCTGGGCCGCGGCGGTCAGCACCATTTTATAGAGCGCAGTTCCTGCCGCCGGCCCCGCAGCTGCCGCCTGGTTCAGGCTTTCCGGATTTGCCTGTTTGCTGCGCAGCGCGGCCAGGGTTCCGGCAGTGATGCGGGCGACCATGGCGTCTTCGGCGCCGGCATCGTCCTTCTGCAGCCCCGCCGCCGCAGCGGCACCGGCCGGCTGCACGGTACCGGCAGAAAGCTCCGCTTCTGCCGCCGTTTGCAGACTGGCCTGTTCAGCCGTTTCAACCGGAGTTCCGCCACTGAATTGGAAATACAGAAGCATCGCCGCAGCCACCGCCAGACCAGCTGCCGCGAGTCCCAGCTTTGGCAGCGCACTGCCGCCGTCCGCGGGTACCGGTGCAAAGGGCTGCGGACCTGGCACAATTTTCCGTTCATCCGCTGCGGCACTGGCAGGTTTCGCCGCCTTGGCGGTTTTGGCCGCTTTGACAGCAGCGGTTTTGGGCGCGGGAGGCTTTGCAATTTCTGCCGCGGGTTCCGGTTTAGCCCCGGTGCTGTCCGCGACCAGCCCGATTTTCATGTTCTTTGGGGCCGATACCCCGTCTATCCGGATAGATGCACTGCGCGGCTTGCCCGGCTCACCTGCCGGTTGCGCATCCGCTTTCCACTTCAGCATAATAAACTGCCCCCCTGCCCCATGCCATATTTTTAAGTCGGGTGAAAACCTACATGGAATTAACGAATTCTTAACCAATTGTAGAAAATCGGTCAACATCTAGAGGAATTCAATTTGCCAACACACAAGGCCGCACCCGGAAAAAGTGCAGGAAATCCCGCAACAATAGCGTAAAAATGACAGCGCCCGGCAATTAGGCCGGGCGCAAATCACAATTCAAAGCTGAAAGCCGGGTTATCCCAGCGCGCTATCGCATCGGCCGCAAACACCGTCATGGACGTGATTGCCCACATCCGGCAGGATCTTCCAGCAGCGCTGGCACTTGCCGCCGTCGGCTTTCTCAAACACCACCGAAACACCGTCGACCTCGGGCATACGGAAAGCTTCGGCCGGGGCCGGATCATTGGTCAGCATGATGTCCGAGGTAATGCAGATATCGGCGAAGTTCACCGATTTCAGCGCCTCCAGCGCCTCGCCGTCGCGCACATGCACCACCGGGGCGGCCTCAAGCGAGGCACCGATCACCTTGTCGGTGCGTTGCACTTCAAGCGCTGCCGTCACCACCCGGCGGGCCTGGCGGATCTTGGACCATTTCGCCGCCAGCGGCTCATTCAGCCAGTCAGCGGGGGTGTTGGGAATGTCCTGCAAATGGATTGAGCTGCCCTCGCCCGGGTATTTCTCCAGCCAGACCTCTTCCATGGTGAACACCAGAACCGGTGCCAGCCATGTGGTCAGCCGGTGGAACAGGATATCCAGCACCGTGCGCGCGGCGCGGGCGTTCAGGGTGTCGCCATCGCAATAGAGCGCATCCTTGCGGACGTCGAAATAGAAGGCCGACAAATCCACAGTGGCAAAGTTGAACACCGCCGAGAACACACCCTGGAAGTCAAAGGTCTGATAACCGGTACGCACCTTGTGATCGAGTTCCGCCAGCCGGTGCAGCACCCATTGCTCCAGCTCCGGCATATCCGCCGGCTCCACGCGCTGTTCTTCAGTGAAATCCTTCAAGCTGCCCAGCAGGAAGCGCATGGTGTTACGCAGACGGCGGTAGCTGTCGGCAGTGCCTTTCAGGATTTCCGGTCCGATCCGCTGGTCCGAAGTATAATCGGTCTGGGCCACCCACAGGCGCAGGATATCGGCGCCGTACTGCTGCACGATCTTTTCCGGCACGATGGTGTTGCCCAGCGATTTGGACATCTTCATGCCCTTCTCGTCCAGCGTGAACCCGTGGGTCACCACGTTGCGGTAAGGTGCGCGCCCCTTGGTGCCGCAGGCCTGCAGCAGCGAGGAGTGGAACCAGCCGCGGTGCTGGTCGGTGCCCTCCATATAGACGTCGGCAATGCCGTCTTCGGTGCCGTCCTCGCGGTCGCGCAGCACAAAGGCATGGGTCGAGCCGCTATCGAACCACACATCCAGAACGTCGAACACCTGATCATAGGCGTCCGGATCCACGGAGTTGCCCAGCACCCTGGCCTTGAAGCCGTCCTGATACCAAACGTCTGCACCATGCGCGTCGAACTCAGCCACGATACGCGTGTTCACCTCGTCATTGCGCAGCAAAAAGTCAGCGTCGGTCGGCAGCGCGCCCTTCTTGGTGAAGCAGGTGAGCGGCACGCCCCAGGCGCGCTGGCGGCTCAGCACCCAGTCGGGGCGGCTTTCGATCATCGAATGCAGGCGGTTGCGGCCGGTCTGCGGGTACCATTTCACCAGCTCATCGATCGAGCGCAGCGCGCGTTCGCGGATGGTATCACCCATCTGGTCCATTCCGTCGTCCATCTTGCGGTCGACAGAGGCAAACCACTGCGGCGTGTTGCGGTAGATGATCGGCGCCTTGGAGCGCCAGGAATGCGGGTAGCTGTGCTTGATCTTGCCGCGCGCCAACAGGCCGCCGACCTCGGTCAGCTTATCAATCACCGCCTTGTTGGCATCGCCCTCGCCGCCCTTGCGGTTCAGGATGTATTTGCCGCCGAAAAACGGCAGATCGGCGCGGAAGCCGCCGTCGTCCATCACGTTATAGGTGATGACCTGCTCCAGCATGCCCAGATCGCGGTACAGCTCGAATTCCTCCATCCCGTGCGACGGCGCGCAGTGGACAAAGCCGGTGCCTTCGGTGTCGGTGACAAATTCAGCGGCGCGGAAGTCGCGGATATCGTCCCATTCACAGTTGGAGCCCTCAGCGCCGTGCAGCGGGTGGGTCAGGCCGATGCCTGCCAGATCAGAGGCCGGAACATCAGAGACGCGGGTGTACTGATCCTCAGACAGGCGCGCGCGCTTGAACACATCTGCCGCCAGATTGTCGGCCAGAATGTATTTCTCGCCCGCAGCAGCCCAGCACTCGTCCGGGGTGCCGGTGACTTCATAGAGGCCATAGGCGATCTCTTCGCCGTAAACCACGGCCTTGTTCGATGGCATGGTCCAGGGCGTGGTGGTCCAGATCACGACATTGGCGCCGGCCAGTTTGTGATCAGCAGGCTCAGCCACCTTGAACTTCACCCAGATGGTGAAGCTTTCCTTGTCGTGGTATTCGACCTCGGCCTCGGCCAGGGCGGTTTTCTCAACCGGCGACCACATCACGGGTTTCGAACCCTGGTACAGCGTGCCGTTCATCAGGAATTTCATGAACTCATCCGCGATCACCGCCTCGGCGTGGTAGTTCATGGTCAGATACGGGTCATCCCAGTTGCCGGTGATGCCCAGCCGCTTGAACTCCTCGCGCTGGATATCGACCCAGCTGTCGGCAAAGGCGCGGCATTCCTGGCGGAATTCAACCACCGGCACCGCATCCTTGTTCTTGCCCTTCTTGCGGTACTGCTCCTCGATCTTCCACTCGATCGGCAGGCCGTGGCAATCCCAGCCCGGCACATAGCGCGCGTCAAACCCCATCATCTGATGCGAGCGCACGATCATGTCCTTGATGGTCTTGTTCAGCGCGTGGCCGATGTGCAGGTGGCCGTTGGCGTAAGGAGGGCCGTCATGCAGGGTGAAGGGCTGGCGCTCGGCGTCACTGCCCTTGGCTGCGGCGGCCTTATCACGCAAGCGGTCATAGACCCCGATCTGCGCCCAGCGCTCCAGCCATGAAGGCTCGCGCTTGGGCAGGCCTGCGCGCATCGGGAAATCGGTTTTCGGCAGGTTCAGGGTGTCTTTATAGTCAGGCGTCTGGGGCGTGTCGGCGCACATGCGTTGCGTCCTTTGGATGATCAAGGCTGGAAATCGGGATATTCGGTTCGGCGCGATGGCTCAAGCGCCTTTGCCCGGCGGCTCGATGCTTTCAGAGCGCCGGGGATATAATTCGAATAATGATGGCCGCGAATAGGGACATGAACCGCCTTATAGGATGGTCCCGCCGGAGGGTAAAGCGGCAGATATGCCGCATTGGGATGAGGGCTGCGGCGGGCGGAATAGCCCGCCCTCCGTCAGCGTATCAACCAGATACCCAGATCCGGGCGCGCCAGCATCAGCCAGATGATTGCAAGCACCGCCGCAAAGGCAGGAATGCCGCAAAAAAACCAGATGGCGAACAGGCGGTGGTAGCGCCCGGGCAGTTCCTCGCCTGCCGCAGCGGCTGCCCGCGCCAGATCGCGCAGCTTCAGCTGGATCCAGATAACCGGCAGCCAGAATGCTCCTGTCAGCACATATAGCCCCAGCGACAGCGCCAGCCAGCCTTCGCTGAACGGCCAACCCAACCGCCAGGCCAGCAATCCGCCGGTGACGGGCTGTGCAATCACCGCCGTGGCGGTGAACAGCAGGTCCGCCAGCACCACCACGCCTGCGGTATGGGCAATCAGCCGTGCATCAAAGGTGCGGTGCGCCATCAGCATGAAAAAGGCGATGCCTGCCCCGGTGCCCAGCAGCACACAGGCACCGATCACATGCAGCCAGCGCAGGATCAGATCCACATCCATCTCAGCGCTCCTGCAGCAATTGATGGGTGATCAGCGACAGAAGGGTGCCCGGCAGCACCTTGACCAGAGACCCCAGCGGATCCGCCCACATCTGCGGTGCTATGACGCTTGCTGCCAGCACATAGAACAACGAGACCCCTGCCATCCCCAGGCAGGCCCACGCCGCCCAGGGCCTCCAAAGGATCGCCAGCCCCAGGGCAATATCTGCGAGCGACCAGAAGACAACACTTGTCTTGGCCGGGAAACTTCCCCAGCCCCTGGCCAGCAGCACATTCGCCGCCGCCTCCAGCTGCCACAGGCCAATCAGGCCCGACGCCAGCCAAAACAGGCTCAGCACCGCCACAGCAATTGGCATAATCAGTGCCATCCGCGCATCCAGCCGCTGTTCCCGGCCCGCAGGCAGCGATTGATAGATAGACTGCAAAGGGGCCAATCCCTGCCCCATCGCCGCGCGGTAGGGTTGCGGATCACCGCGCACGCCGTTCTGAATTTCGGCAATCGCTGTTTTGCGCAGTGGCGAGCGCCAGCCGAGGCGGCCCAGAGCATCAGCGCAGCCTGCAATCGGCGGCAGCAGCCAATCCGGCATCCGCAGTGCCATCCGGGCAGGCGCAAATGCCAGCCACTTGCGGGTCTCTGTCAGCACCTCTTCCAGCGTATTCACCTGATCCTCCACCAGATCATAAGTGCCTTGAGGCAGCTTGCCGCCGAGTGCCGCACCCACCGCTGCGGGCAAGTCCGCCATCCCGGTGCATTGAACCGGTGCCTGGCCCAGCGCAACCGGCTGCACCAGCGGCACCGCTGCCAGCATCCGCAACAGCCGGGTGCCGCCAAAGGCGCCCTGTCCGATCACCAGCCCGGGGCGCAGGATCCAGGCCGCCGCTCCAGAGGCCCGCAAGGCCGCATCGCCCCGGCCCTTGCTGCGCATGAACTCTGTTGCGGCCCCCGGCCCTGCCCCGGCAGCGGAGACCTGCACCACCTTTGTCCCGCGGTCAGCGCAAGCCGCAGCAAGGGCGGCAATAGCTAAGTGATGCACAGCCTCCAGCTCTCCTGGTGCCATGTCCTGCAAGACGCCGGCGCAATTCACTACCGCGTCCACGCCCTGCAACAACGGCGTCCAGTCTTCGGGCTGCAGCAGTTGCAGCAAATTGCCCGCCACGAACGGCACGCCCGGCAACACCCGCGCCGCCTGTTCAGCACTGCGGCCAAGACCCGTCACAGCAAACCCGGAGGTTTGCAAGGACCGGACCACTTCAGCGCCGATAAAGCCATATGCACCTAGAACCAGAACCCGCCCGATTTTCTCCGCCATAATTCAATACCTTTTGGCAAATTCCCCGCCCACCATAGCGCCAATGCCGCCCGGTGCCAGCGAGGCCGTCTCCCGTTTCTACGGCAGATGCGCCCGGCCTCTTCCTCTTTCCCCGCCTTTCGCCTATTTCTGCCTCTGGCCACTCAGACCGGAGCATCCAATGACCGACGCAGATACCGCAAACCCGCTGGCGCGGTTCGATATCGGCCCAGAAGAGATCTCGCGCGTGGTGGCCGTCTTCTACACCCGCGTGCGGACCCATGAGGTGCTGGGGCCGGTGTTTGCCGCGCATGTCGCCGATTGGCCGGAGCATGAGGAAAAGATCGCCGGCTTCTGGCGCAATGCGATTCTGCGGCAGCGGAGCTACAGCGGCAATCCAATGCGGGTGCATGTCTCACGGCCGGACGTGAAAGCGGAGCATTTCCCGCTGTGGCTGGGCCTGTTCCACGAGGTGCTGCGGGCCGAACTGCCGGAGCGCACTGCGCTGCAATGGGGTGCCCTGGCCGACCGGATCGGCGAAGGTTTCCGCACCGGCATCGTGGCGATGCGCCAGCCCGCAGACCAGCCGCCGAAACTGTTCTGAGCACCGGCAGCGGGGCGCTCCCGTGCCTGCCGGTGTTCTGGCCTTGCCAGAACACCTCAGCAGCCTTGGGCATGGCTCATGCTGCGCATGAGCCTGGAAGCGCGCTACTTATCCTTGGAAAACAGACCGGTCAGCGCCCGCTGAATCACCTTGCGCGTCCCAGGTCTGTGCTGCGCTGAAAACGGCATCGGGCGGCAGACCTCCATTGCAGCTATGCCGACCCGCGCTGACAACGCGCCATTGACCAGCCCCTCGCCGAAGCGGCGGGAGAGTTTCGACAGCACCGATCCGCCCAGCACCGGCTCCAAGAGGTCATCACCCGCAGCCACCGCGCCGGTGGCGGCCAGATGCGCCAGCACCGCGCGGGTCAGCCGCCAGGAGCTGAAGAAGCCGGGCCGGCCGCCATAGATCCCCGCCACCCGGCGGATCATGCGCAGTGAAGAGACCAGCGCCGTCAGAATGTCCGCCAGCGCCATCGGCACCAGCGCGGTCACCGTGGCGACCTGCCGGGCGGCGGCCTCGACCTCGCGCAGGGCCAGCGCGTCCAGCGGCACCAGCAGCTCTTCCTCGGCCAGCATCAGCAGGGCATCGGCGTCCATGACTTCTGCCTTGCGCTCAGCCAGCCGCGCCTGATGCCAGCCGAGATCCTCGCGGGCCTTGTAGAAGTTTTCCAGCCGGGCCGTGAAGGCGCGGGCCGCAGCCAGGTCTGCGGCCTCCTCTGCCTGATGCCGCAAGGCATCGACGCGCCGCAGCCGGGACAGCGCCGCCAGTTCACGCAGCGCCATCGCAAGGGCCAGCAGCAGCAGAACCCCCAGCCCGGCACTTACTGCCCAGCCCAGCAGCGGAACCCTTGCCATCAGCCCGGCCGCAAAATCCCAGGCCGCGACCGAGGCGATGGCGCCAATGACCGCAACCAGCAGCGCCCAGAACCAGCGGGCCAGCCGCGACGGGCGGCGGGCGGCAATTCGGGCCGCCTGCTCCATCGCTGACGGCTGGGGTGCGGCGGGTTGCGGCTCGGGCACCGGCGGCGCCTCAGTTACGGAAGGTGCATCCGTCTCGTCCTCAAGGTCAAACAGAACCGGCTTCTTGCTCATGCCGCCGCCTCCAGGCTGCTGCGCCATTCATAGGCGATGTCGGGCAAGCCTTCCTCGTTGTCTGTGCCGTCACCGCGGCCTGTCTCGGCAAAGCCCTCGCGCCGGTAGAACCGCTGCGCCATTTCATTGGCTGCGAAGGTCCGCAGCGTCAGCCGCGGCACGGCGGCCTTGGCAGCGTCCAGCAGTGCCTTGCCCGCCCCCCGCCCGCAGGCGCCGGGCGCCAGGTAGAGGGAGCAGACCTCCGCGCCGTCACGGGCCAGAAAACCCTGCACGCGGCCATCCCGCACGGCCACCGTGACCCAGCCGCGGTCAATCATGACGCCGCAAAAGGCGATCGCCTCGGCCCAGGTATAGAGTTCAGGCATCCATTCCGTGCCCTGCTGGAAGCGGTAGAGGATCCCGCCGGCGGTTCCGGCATCCAGAGGGTTTGCGGGGCGCAGGGAGAGTGTCACAGGGTGTCTCCGATCAGAAATTCAGCGGCGCGGTCCAGCCGGATATGCGGCGGGCCGCTGCCGTGCTTCAGGGTAAGCGGTGCAGGCGCAAAACCCATCGCCTGATAGTCGCCTTCCAGCCATTTCTCAGCCCCTTGCCGCGCCGGGGTGAGCAGCTGCGCGGGATCTTCGGGCAAGGCTCCAGGATAGAATGCCGCCTGTTTGCCGCTGTCCAGCAGAGTGCCGCGCACGCAGGGCAGATCAGTTCCGTTGTGGGTGCGCATCTCTTCGGTTGTGGTGCGCAAGGAAGCCATCGCCAGCGCCGCGGTTCCGGCGCCTGCAAAACGGGCGCGGTCCTGCGCTTCGCGGGTCAGCGCCTCGATGATGGCGGTCATTTGCGGGTGCTGGGCGTGGTGCAGGTGGTCGGCTTTGGTGGCGGCAAACAGGATCTTCTCCACCCGTTTGCCGCCCAGAAGCCGGGTCAGAAAGTGATTGCGGCCCGGTTTGAACGTGCTGAGGATGTCCGCCATCGCAAGGCGCAGATCCTCCACCGCCTGCGGACCGGAATGGATCGCCGACAGCGCATCCACCAGCACCACCTGGCGGTCGATGCGGGCAAAGTGGTCGCGGAAGAAGGGTTTGACGACCTTGGATTTATAGGCCTCATACCGCCGCTCCATCTCGCGCCACAGGCAGCCGCGCGGCGGGCTGGCCTCAGGCGGCAGCGGCGCGAAGGTCAGTACGGGCGAGCCCTCAAGATCGCCGGGCAACAGGAAGCGGCCCGGCGTGCAGTCATAGAACCCGGCGGCGCGGGCGGCGGCCAGATACTGCGTGAAGGCGGCAGCAAGCGCCTGGGCTTGCGGTTCGTCATGTGTTCCCGCAGGGGCAGCCTTGGCTTTCTCCGCCAGAAACCCCTGTGCCTGCGGGCGGCGGGCAAGACGGGAGAGCACATCGGCGGACCATTCGCTGTAGGACTTGTCCAGCAGTGCCAGATCCAGCAGCCATTCACCGGGGTAGTCGACAATATCCAAATGCAGCGTGCGCGGCCCCTGAAATCCGGCCAGCAGGCCGGCGGGCCGCACCTTCAGACTGAGACGCAGCTCAGACACCGCCCTTGTGCTGTCCGGCCAATGGGGTGACGGCCCGGTCAGGGCTGCCAGGTGGTTTTCATAGTCAAACCGCGGCACGGTGTCGTCAGGCTGGGGCTGCAGAAATGCGGCCTCAATCCGTCCCTCACGCGCGGCGCCCAGTTGCAGCATCCGGCCCCGGTCCATCAGGTTGGCCACCAGCGAGGTGATGAACACGGTCTTGCCGGAGCGTGCGAGGCCGGTGACGCCCAGCCGCAAGGGCCGGTCGAACAGCGCCGCCGAAACACCGCTGGCGGCACGTTCCACACTGCTCATCACCCCATCAGCGAGGGAAGTTATCACCAAGGCCCTGATCCTGCTCTGTTCTTGCTGCTGACAAGATAGGCAGCATGGTGCTGAGATACCAGAGCGCACACGGGGCTTGCCCCGGCCCGGCCCTGTTGCTAGGTGCCCGTCCATGCCGCGTTTTGCTTTGAAAGTCGAATATCACGGAAAGCCTTTTGCCGGCTGGCAAAGGCAGAAGGACCAGCCCTCGGTGCAGGGCGCGATCGAGGCTGCGCTGGCGCGGCTGGAGCCGGGGGAGCATACGATTGCTGCCGCCGGGCGCACCGACACCGGCGTGCATGGGCTGGGACAGGTGGCGCATTGCGACCTGGCCAAGGACTGGGACCCTTTCCGGCTGTCGGAGGCGCTGAATTACCATCTGAAACCCGATCCTGTCGCAATTGTGGACTGCGCGCGGGTGGACGGCGACTGGCACGCGCGGTTCTCGGCCATTGAACGGCAGTATCTGTTCCGCATTCTGATCCGCCGCGCGCCGGCCACCCATGAGGCAGGCCAGGTCTGGCAGCTGAGCCATGATCTGGACGCCGGCGCCATGCAGAAAGCCGCCAGCCATCTGATCGGCAACCATGATTTCACCACCTTCCGGTCTTCGATCTGCCAGGCGGCAAGCCCGGTCAAGACGCTGGATGAGCTGACGGTGGAACGTGTACAGGGCTTTTCCGGGCCGGAGATCCATTTCCACGTCCGCGCCCGCAGCTTCCTGCACAACCAGGTCCGCAGCTTTGTCGGCACGCTGGAACGGGTCGGCGCAGGGGCCTGGGAGCCGGAGGATGTAAAGACCGCGCTGGAGGCCTGCGACCGCGCCGCTTGCGGACCGGTTTGCCCCGGACACGGCCTCTATCTGGCGCGGGTGGGATACCCGGAAGACCCCTTTGCCTGAAACGCCGCCGGGGACGGGCAACTCTTGCGCACCCCGGGCATTGACTGAACCCGCTGAAAGCAGCAGCCACAGCCGCAGCCCGCTTGCATAACCGCGGGCACACCGCATAATCAGCGCAACCTCCCCATCAGGGCCTTTCGGCAGCTCAATCGCTGGCGGTCTGCCCGCAAAACACACAGGCAGACATCCGCAATGGCAAACCCAACCAAACCGCCGCTTCTGGCCGTCCTGATCGACGCCGACAATATTTCGGCCAAATTCGCCGAGGCGATGTTCGAGGAAATCGCCTCCTTCGGCGAGGCCAGCATCCGCCGCATCTATGGCGATTTTGCGGGCGGCAGCCCGCAGGGGTGGAACAAGGAAAAACTGGCAGCCCTGGCGATTGTGCCGCATCAGCAATTTGCCAATACCACCGGCAAGAACGCCTCGGACATTGCCTTGGTGATCGACGCGATGGACATCCTGCACTCGGGCCGGTTCGACGGGTTTGTGCTGATCTCATCCGACAGCGATTTCACCCGGCTGGCCAGCCGCATCCGCGAACAAGGCGTGGATGTCTTCGGCATGGGCATGCGCAAGACACCGGCGGCCTTTGTACAGGCCTGCAAGCGGTTCATCTATGTGGAAAACCTGCTGGAAGAGCCGGGCAAACCGAAGCCTAAGCCCAAGAAAGAAGACGGCGCTGGCAACGGCAATGCTCCGTCGGAACTGGCGGATCCAACCAAGCTGGTGGTCCGGGCGATGGATGCGATCGACCAGGATGACGAATGGTTCACGCTGGGCCAGATCGGCCAGTACATCACCGCAGCCGCGCCGGATTTCGACACCCGCAGCTATGGCAAACGCAAGCTGAGCGACCTGATTGCCTCGCTGAAACTGTTTGAGACCAAGCGCGGCGACGGCAACCAGATCCTGGTGCGGCGGCTGGACTGAAGCGCCCGGCAAGGTCAGCCCAAACGCGAAATCCGGCTTTCCCTTGGTCCTGAACCGTGGCTTAGTCCGGCAAAAGGGACGCGGACAGGGAGAACGCGCATGGCATTGCTGATCAGCATCGGCCACGACGGCTGGTACACCGGTGAACAGCTGGCAGATGAGCTTCGCTCGGTGGCCCCCGGGACCGACATCCGGCCTATCTCTGACCCCGGCAATCTGGAAGACATCACCATGCTGGCGGTGTCCGCACTGAAGGGCGATCTGGCCGCGCAGCTGCCGAACCTGCAGCTGGTGCAAAAGCTGGGCGCCGGGGTGGACAGCATCGTGGCGCACCCCAGCGTCGCACCGCATGTGCGTGTGACCCGCCTGAAACCGCAAGAGCCGGCGTATGAGATTGCAGATTACTGCCTGGCTTATGTGCTGCGCGGCCAGCGCAACTTGTCCGCCCACGCAGCCTCCCAATCCCGCAGCGCCTGGGAGCCACGGGCGCCGGGGCGCCCGGCGGAAACCACCATAGGCGTGCTGGGGCTTGGCCATATCGGCGGCGTGACCGCGCGGCTGATGCGGGACATGCGGTTCCGGGTGCTGGGCTGGAGCCGCTCCCCCAAGGAGATCGACGGGGTGGACTGCCGCCATGGCGCAGAGGCGCTGCCGCAGATGCTGGGGATATGCGACTATGTCTGCTCAATCCTGCCGTCCACCCCGGCAACCCGCGGGCTGATGGATGCGGAAATGCTGGCCGCAATGAAACCGGGCGCGACGCTGATCAACGCAGGCCGCGGCGATCTGGTCGATGAGCCTGCCTTGCTGACAGCACTGGACAAAGGCACGCCGGGCCATGCGGTGCTGGATGTGGTCAGCAAGGAACCGTTGCCCGCAGACAGCCCGCTGTGGACGCATCCGCAGGTGACGATCACCCCGCATGTGTCGGGCTGGCATCTGGGCGATGCGCTGCGCGATGTGGTGGAGAACTACCGGCGGCTGGAAGCCGGGAAAGATCTGCTGCACGAGGTGGACCGGCAGCGGGGCTACTGATCCGGTCTGCAGCCGCCCGCCCCCTGCTTCTTTCGGACCTCGAATACTCCCGCCCGGGCCACCGCCTTTTTTCCGGCAGGGAACAAGGCGGCCAACTGCGCCAGCCGCAAACGCAGCGGGCCGGCTAGGAGCGGTAGTCCGGGTTTTCATAGTCGAACCGGCAGCCGGCAGACCAGGCATTTCGGTCGTTGCCCTCATTCGGATAGCCGCCGGCATCGCGCAGCATCGCCGCCAGATGCATCAGGTTCCAAGTCATGATCGTGGTGTTGCGCTGGGTGAACTCGTTTTCAAAGCCGGCGGGCTTGCCCTCCACCTCGTCGCCATAAGATGGTCCCGGCCCGGCCTCGCCGATCCAGCCGCAATCGGCCTGCGGCGGGATGGTAAAGCCCAAGTGACTGAGCGCATAACACAGCGTCATCGCGGTATGCTTGATGCCGTCCTCGTTGCCGGTGATGACGGTGCCGCCGGTTTTGCCGTAGAAAATCGACTGCCCTTTATCGTTCAGCTCGCCGCTCATACCGTAAAGGCGTTCAATGAGAATGCGGCAGACCGAACTTTCCTCGCCCAGCCAGATCGGGGTGCCGACCACCAGGATCTGTGCTGCCAGTACCTTCTGCCACAGCTCCGGCCAATCGTCTTGCGGCCAGCCATGCTCTGTCATGTCCGGATAGACGCCGGGCGGCACAATGTGGTCCAGGATATGCAGATGCTCCACCTCCACGCCGTTCTTTTCCATAATGGAGGATGACGCCTCCATCAGCAGGCGGGTGTGGCTTTTGCTGCCGTCTTTCTTGAGGGAGGTGTTGATGAAAAGGGCTTTGAGGCCCGGGAAACCGGTCATAGCGCGTCTCCTGTCTGGATTGCAGGTATGGACCGGATGATAGGACATCGCCTGCGGCTGCACAGGCGCGCTGGCGGGATCGTGATGCCAGACGGAAACCGCCCGCCAGTCGGAAAACACGGCGGGCGGGAAAATCAGCTGATAAACTTCTTATAGCCGGCTTCATCCATGTAGTCGTCCATCGGCGACAGATCCGATGGCTTCAGCTTGAAGAACCAGGCGCCGCCTTCGGGGTCTTCGTTCACCTTGCCGGGATCATCGGTCAGCGCCTCGTTCACCTCGACCACTTCACCGTCCAGCGGCGACAGGATGTCGGAGGCGGCTTTGACCGATTCAATCACCACGATTTCTTCATCCTTGGAAACCTCGGTGCCCACTTCCGGCAGTTCCACAAAGACCACTTCGCCCAGCTGCTCGGCAGCATGGGCGGTGATGCCAACAGTGATCAGATCGTCTTCGGGCAGCAGCCACTCGTGTTCTTCGGTGTATTTCATCATCGTGTATTCCCTTGGAAGAGGCTTGGGTTTTCAGTGCAGGTTGGTATTCAGTGCAGGTTGTGCCGCCGTAACGGATACCGCGGGAAGAAGAAAGCCGGTCCTGCCGGGCCCTGCATGCGCGGATATACGCTACCAACGGTGCCGGTCTCCGATCAAGATGGCAAATCATGGGATTCTTGCGTTTTTATGGGCACAGGTCCCCAATGCCCAGTGCGGCCCTGTGCGGTCAGAACAGATTGAAATACTCCGCCTGCTCCCATTCGCTGACAGTGTCCAGGTAACGTTCCCATTCGAACTGCTTGAGCTGCTGGAAATAGCTGACGGTCTCTTCCCCCAGCGCTGCACGGCACATCTGCGAGCCGCCGAAACCCTCCAGCGCCTGGCCCAGCGAACGCGGCAGACGCTCGGCGTTTTCACTATAGGGCGACACTGTGGGCTTGGGCGCCTCCAGCCCTTCTTTGATGCCGGCCATGCCTGCGATGATCTGGGCGGCCAGCGCGTAATAGGGGTTGGCAGTGCTGTCCGGCGCGCGGTTTTCGATCCGGCTGGCGGTATCGCCCGGCTGCATCAGCGCCCGCAGCATGGCGCCGCGGTTGTCCTCGCCCCAGCCGATGCGGTTCGGGGCCAGCTGGAAGGGCAGATAGCGTTTGTAGCTGTTCACCGTCGGCGCGATCAGCAGCGAGGTCTCAGGGGCGTATTTCAACAGGCCCGCCATCCAGGCACTGGCGTGCGGGCTCAGCAGCCCGGGCGCTTCCGGCATGAACAGATTGCGCCCTGTGCCCGGGTCCAGCAGCGACTGATGCACGTGCCAGCCGTTGGCCATTGCACCCGCCAGCCGCGGTTTGGCCATGAAGCTGGCGTGCAACCCGTTGCGGGCGCAGACCTCCTTGACCATCGTGCGGAACATCACCATCGCGTCGGCCTGGGCCATGGCGCCATCCGGGGCAAAGGTGAATTCAACCTGGCTGGGACCCATTTCTATTTCCACCGAACGCACCACCAGCCCCAGTTTCTGGGCGTTGCGGCGCAACAGGTCCAGCACCCCCTCCGCTTCGCCATAGCGGGTTTCGCTCAGGTACTGATACCCTTGCGTCAGGTTGCGGGTTTGAACCGGCGCGCCGGGACGGGTGGCCTGTTCATGGGCCGATGCCTTGTCCGCCAGTTCGAAAATGTGGAATTCCACCTCCAAGCCAAAGATGGCCGCCATCCCCTGCACCTCCAGCGCATCGACTGCCCGCTGCAGCACGCCGCAGGACGCAAACGGGACCGGGCTGCCATCCGGATAGACCGGCGTGCAGAATATCCAGGCGGAATGGCCGGACCAGGGCAGCGCGCGAAAGGTTTCGGGGCGCGGCACCAGCAGCACGTCGCCGGCACCCTGCATCGGGCCGGACAGGCCGGTGCCGCCGTCCCAGACCGGAAAGGCATTGCGGTGGGAGGTGTCTTTCAGCAGCAAGGTTGCCGGCATGTTGAGACCACGGTCAAAGACGCTGGCAAAGGCCTCGGCCATCATTGTCTTGCCGCGCAGGATCCCGTGCTGGTCGGGGAACAGCACCCGCACGGTTTCTATCCCGTCAAACTGCGCGCGGGAGGTGATCTCGGCTGCTTTGCGGCAATCTTCGGGCGACAGCAGCCCCAGGCGGGCCAGTTTACCGGATGTGAAATCTTGTGCCATGGGCGGCCTCCTGGGTAGCGAGCTGTTTGAAATTGCACCGGAAATACCCCGGCGTCCAGTCCACGGCAGATTTTGACGCAACCCGGTGCGCAATCCGGATATTGCGGGGGTTTTGCGCCTTGACAGCATTCGCAGGGCGAACATTGTGTCGAACATTCGCACAAAGCCACTGCCCCGAGCGGTGCCATTCAAGATCAGGACAGCGGTTTCAGATGACAGCAGTTGAACAGGACAGGAATATTTCGTCGAGCTTTGCCAAAGGGCTGGCAGTTCTGGCGGTGTTTGACGCGGCCTCCCCCAGCATGACCCTGGCCGAGATCGCCCGGCGCACCGGCCAGGACCGGGCCACTGCCCGGCGCGGGGCGCTGACGCTGGTGCAGGCAGGCTATCTGCGCCAGGACGGGCGGATGCTGTCATTGACTCCGCGGGTGCTGGCGCTGGCGGGCGGTTTCCTGCAGGCCAATCAGTTCGGGCGCCGGGTGCAGCCGGTTCTGAACCGCCACGCGCGGCAAATGGAAATCGAGGTGACGCTGGCAATGCTGGATCAGGGCCGGGTGCTGCTGCTGGCGCAATCCACCGTCGAGCATGGCCATATAACTTATGGCTTCACCGCAGGTTCCCATATTCCGCTGGCCCATACCAGCCTGGGGCGGATGCTGCTGGCCGGGCTGCCGGAGACCGCGGCGGCCGCGGTGCTGGCCGCAACAGAAATCCCGCGCCATACCGAGGCCTCGATCACCGATCCCGGCCGCATTCTGGACTGCGTGGATGAGGCCCGCACGCAGGGTTATTGCCTCACCAGCGGCGAATTCGAGGCCGGGATCACCGGTTACGCCGTGCCCGTCTCGCGGCCCGGGCAGACGCCGATTGTCGCCGGTTGTTCAGCGCCGCGCGGGTTGCAGCCGGAGGCGGATGCCGAACGGTTGTTGCGCGGATTGCAGCTCTGCGCCGCAGAGCTGCGCCAGGCCGAGGCCGTGGACCACCTGTAACCGCGCCTTGCGGGAAAGCCTGCTTTGCATTGCACGCCGCCCTTGCTAGGCTGAATCAAGATATTTCCGCAGGAGCAATTTTGATGATCAAACAGACTGCATTGGCAGCGGCCCTGTGCGCCGCGCTTGCCCCGGCTGCATCGGCCGCGGACGCCGAAGGCACCATGGTCACCGTTCTGGGCCGCGATTGGGCGGTTTTCCCGGTCGCGGACACACCGGGCCGCTACAGCGCCACGCGGATGAATCTTGAGCATTTGCCGTTCCGCCCGCCTGCGGTGCTGACCGCCCGCCAGGCAGTGCAGGCCCTGCGCACCGCCACCGGTTGCAGCGTCAACATGGACACGATGGTGCGCAGCATCAACAGCACCTATTACGCCCACGTGATCTGCCGCAAATAGGGGCATGGCTGACGGCCCTGCTGTATTGCGGCGTATTTCTGAAACATCCTCTTGGGAAATGTGATCATTTTCCGGGAGGCCATGGATTGAGCGGCCCCGGCGCGCCTGCCATAGATTGCGCATGAGACTTGCAATCAACGGATTCGGCCGCATTGGCCGCGCCATCCTGCGCCAGATTCTGACGACCCCGCGCGGAGACGGCATCGACGTGGTGCGGATCAACGATATCGCACCCTTGGATATGTGCGCCTATCTGTTCCAGTACGACAGCACCTTCGGCCCCTTTGCCCACCCAGTGGAGCATGGCGGCAGGGCGCTGCAGGTAATGGGGCGCTCAATCCCCGTCAGTCATGCGCCGGATCTGACATCGGTGGACCTCTCCGGCGTTGACCTGGTGCTGGAATGCACCGGCATCGCGCGGACGTCTGATGTGGCCGAGCGCGGCATCAAGGCAGGTGCGTCCAAGGTTCTGATCTCCGGCCCCTCCCCCGCCGCCGAGCTGACCGTGGTGCTGGGCGCCAACGAGGAGCAGCTGGGCGATGCGCGCATTGTCTCCAACGCCTCCTGCACCACCAATGGCCTCACTCCGCTGGTCAAGCTGCTGGACCGGATCGCCGGAATCGATACGGCACATATGACCACCATCCATTGCTATACAAACTCGCAGCCGATGGTGGACGCGCCGCGCGGCGATTTTGCCCGCTCGCGCGGCGGCGCGCAATCAATGGTGCCCACAACGACTTCGGCGACGCATCTGATCGACGAGGTGCTGCCGCATCTGAAAGGCCGGGTCAGCGGTGCCGCAGTGCGGGTGCCGACGGCCAGCGTTTCCGCCGTGGATCTGGTGGCGCAGCTGAAGACCCCGATGAGCGAAGACGCGTTCACCGCTGCCCTGCGCGAAGGCGTGGCAGTATCCAAGGTGCTGGGCTGGACCGATATGCCGCTGGTATCCTCTGACCTGCGGGCGCGGCCTGAATCGCTGGTGATTGCCGGGCCGGAAACCCGCATGGCCGGCGAGCATCAGGCGCGGGTGTTCGGCTGGTATGACAATGAATGGGGCTTTTCGGCCCGGATGCTGGATGTGGCCAGGCTGATGGCGGGATAAGATCCGCCCTTGTCCGCAGACCGGTTTGCAGGCCCGCTATTGGCGGGCTTTGCTATTCCTGCGGTTTCCGCCCTGCTCCAGACAGCCGGATCCAGCGGAAAATCAGCATCAGCGCAACCATGCAGACCGCAAGGCCGATCAGATCGCCAGCCGCATAAACAGCCATGACCGGCAGCTGATCTCTGGGAAAGATCAGACCGGAGAACACCACCGATTGCCCCAGCGAATTGATGACAGAGGCCAGCGCCCCCACGGCCAGCAGCCCGGTCCAGGCGATCCGGCGCGCTTGGCCGGCATAAAGATCCCAACCGAATAGCCATGCGATTTCAAAACCCGCAAATGCGGCAAAGGCGCCAACCGCGATGGATTCCAGCAGAACCGGCTCCATCAGTTGCTGAACATTGGCTGACGTGAACATCAGCTCGGACAGAAACGCGCCACTGGCGAGAGGCAAAACCGCTCTCCAGCCGAACAGCCAGACGCTAAGCACCCGCACCCCGTGCGGCAAGTAGATCAGGCTGGCAAAGACGGTGATCTCCGGCAGAAACATATTCTGCACCGGCGTGACGGCCCAGGCCGTCAGACCATGGCAAATGACATAAGCCGCGGTGATCACCGCAAAACTCTGAAAACCGGGCAGGAACTGCAATACGCGTATCATGCCGCCCGTTTAGACAGCGCGCAAAGAAGCTGCAATCGGATGTTGGTCCGCCGGCGGGTGCGGTCACCTTGCGGCGGGATCAAAGCAAACCACGTAATGCTTGGCCTTGCTGCCGCCCGCCCGCTCCAGCAATCCTAAGGCCAGCAGCGACTTCAGTGTCCTGTGAAAAGTCGCCTGGGCAATTTCCGTCACCAGCCGGTGGCTGCGGATTTGCTCGGACTGAACCGGGGCGCCTGGCACGCTGGTCAGCGCATGCGCGGCCAGCAGCACATCCCGTTCAGCCCGGTTCAACCGGTCCAGACCGATGTCGCGTTCCATTTTATGGAGCATATCCCGAAGTTCAAAAATTGACTTTAACCGATCCACAATTGCACCTCCGGGGAACACAAGCTGCTGCTCCAGCACCATTTAATCTGCCAGTATAAGATGACACCACGCGAAAATTATCAATCCGACAATTATCTGGACAGTTCAATTCCGCGTGGTATCATTCCCGTCAGGCTGGGCTGCATTGTGAGTGGTGGCTGCGCCTGACGTTACTCGAAGTAGCTTTGTTAACCAGTGCCGGCTCCGGCAGTTTCAACTGCCGGAGCTGAACTGAATAGTACAGTTTCCTTACCAGTTGCCAATCACCTTTGCAGCCAATTTCACCGCGCACACGCCAAACCGGCAGGATTGTGCGCGCGGCCTTGCACTCCCCTTCCAGTGCCGCGGCCTGCCAGCTGCCACCATGCGCGGCAATCCGCTGCCAGCCGGTAGAGACCGAACCCCGGCGGAAAGCTGCTGCTTTACCGGTTCCATCCTGCATTTTTCCCGTGTTAGGCTTTGACCCAGCCGCCTGCGGCCCTGCCGGGCTTAGAGGCCGATTTTCCGCCCGCCGCCGGGAGCAGACATGAATTTTCCTTTCCGCCCGCGACTATTGGCGAGCACCCTTGCTTTCAACCTGCTGACATTGCTGCCGCCTGCCGCCTTTGGCGCCGAGGCCACGCTGCAGGCGCCCGGTGCGGATGAAGCCCTGGCCGGACGGCTGCGCGGCGCCTCGTCTTCGGTGGCCGCCAGCGGCGAGACCAATGTGCAGGAACTGCTGGCGGCGGCCCTGTCGGATTACCGCACACTGGTGCAGGTGCTGTATGACGCGGGTCATTTTTCACCGGTCGTGAATATCCGCCTGGACGGGCGCGAGGCGGCGCGGATCCAGCCGCTGAACCCGCCAAAGAACGTCAGCAAGGTGGAAATCACCGTAAAGCCCGGCCCGCGGTTCGCTTTTGGCCGGGCCGAGCTGGCGCCGCTGCCGCAAACCAGCGACGTGGAGATCCCTGCGGGCTTTGCCCCTGGCCAGCCCGCCAGCACCGGCGCGATCCGCGACGCGGCGATTGCCGGCGTGCGGGCCTGGCGCCGCAACGGCCACGCCAAGGCAACAGTGGCGGATCAGAAGATCACCGCCAACCACGTGCAAGCCCGGCTTGATGCAGAACTCCGGCTGGCGCCGGGTCCGCAGCTTCAGTTCGGGCAGTTGCGGATCACTGGCGAAACCAACGTCCGCGAGGATGCCATCCGCCGGATCGCCGGGTTCCCGGAAGGCGGCGCGTTCCACCCTGATCTGGTCTCCAAATCCGCGACCCGGTTGCGCCGCACCGGCACTTTTTCCACCGTGGTCCTGCGCGAGGCCGAGCAGCCGAACCCGGACGGCACCTTGGATTTTACAGCCCGGGTCGAAGATCTGCCGCCGCGCCGCCTGACCTTCGGGGCCGAGATCAGCTCCTCCGACGGAATTGAACTGTCGGGCAGCTGGATGCATCGCAACCTGTTCGGTGCCGCAGAGAAGCTGCGGATCGAGGCGCGGCTCAGCGGTATCGGCAGCAGCAATGACATTGACGGCCGTATCGCCATTCGCCTGGACCGGCCCGCAGCGCTGGGGCCGGATGACAGTATCTTCTATCTGGCCGAGGCCGAACGGCTGGACGAGGAACACTACAGCGCCACCCAGGTGCTGGGGGCCATCGGCGTGCGGCGGACGTTTTCGGACCAGTTTTATGCCGAGGCCGCCTTGGGCGTGACGTCCATCCTGGCTGAGGACGTCTTCGGCAAGCGGCGCTTCAAATATCTGGCAGGCCGGATCCGTGCGGAATACGACGGCCGCGACAGCCGGGTGAATCCGGCAAGCGGCTATTTCCTTCAGGGCGGCGCAACCCCTTTCATCGGCATTGACGGCAACGACTCCGGCCTGCAAATCAAAGCTGACGGGCGTGCCTATTACGGGCTGGGCGCCGATGACCGGATCGTGCTGGCCGGGCGGCTGCAGATGGGGTCGGTGATCGGACCGTCCCTAAGCGGGACCGCCCCCACCCTGCTGTTCTTTTCCGGCGGCGCGGGGTCGGTGCGCGGGCATGAATTCCAGTCGCTGGGCGTGCCCGCCAATGGCGGCATCGCCGGCGGGCGCGGTTTTCTGGCGCTTTCGGGCGAAGTCCGGGGCAAAGTCACCGACAAGATTTCCCTGGTCGGGTTTTACGACCTTGGTTTTGTCGATGCAGACAGTTTTGTCTCCGGCTCATCTGCGCGCCATGCCGGCGCGGGCTTTGGCCTGCGCTATGATGTGGCAGGCATCGGCCCGATCCGGCTTGACCTCGCCTATCCGGTGGACGGCGGGTCCGAGGACGGGCTGCAATTCTATATCGGGATCGGACAAGCGTTTTGAGACAGTTTCTTGGCCTTGCCCTGGCCCTTGGGCTGACGATTGCGCCCGCAGCGGCACAGGACACCACGACGGAGGACGCCGGCGGGCTGCTGGTCGATTTCCTGGAGGATACGCTGTCCGGCGACAGCCGCTATATCAGCGTGACAGGTCTTGAGGGCGCGTTTTCCTCGCAGGCCAAGATCAAGCAGATCACGGTGGCGGATGAAGACGGCATCTGGCTGACCGTTGAGGGCGCCGAACTGGACTGGAACCGGCTGGCGCTGCTGCGCGGACGGTTCTCGGTCAATGAGCTGTCGGCTGAACGCATCGAAGTGGCGCGCGCGCCCAAACCGCTGCCGCCGGACCCCGAACTGCCAGAGCCTGAGGCCACGCCGTTTGCCCTTCCGGAACTGCCGGTGGCAATTGAGCTGGGCCGGATCAAGGCAGCCCGGATCGAACTGGGCGAGGAATTGGCCGGTTCGGCGGCCAGCCTGTCGGTCGAAGGCTCGCTGATGCTGGCGGACGGGGCACTGGATACCAAACTGGCAGCAACCCGGCTGGACAAACCCGGCGACCATTTCCGGCTGGAGGCGGGGTTTGCCAATGAAACCCGGCAAATCACCCTGGATCTGGCAGTGGAGGAAAGCGCGGGCGGTCTGATCTCGCGCAGCCTGGATCTGCCGGGCAGCCCCGAGTTGCAACTGACCGCCCAAGGCAGCGGCCCGGTCAGTGACTTCACCGCCGATATCCGGTTCAGCACCAATGGCGCGGAACGGCTGGCAGGCCAGGTGGTGCTGGCGGCTGTGCCTCTGCCCGCAGACGCCGCGCCGGACGCTCCGCGCGATATCGGCTTCTCTGCCGACCTGGGGGGCAATATCGACGTGCTGCTGCCGCCGGTGCACCGGCCGTTCTTTGGCCCCGGTCTGCGGCTTAATGTAAAGGGCACGCGCGCAGGCAGCGGCGCGGTGGCGCTGGACACGCTGGCCTTGCGCAGCAATGCGCTGCAAGTTACCGGCGCAGCAGCGCTGGATGCGGGCGGCAAGCTGGACACTGCAAACCTGAAAACCGCCATCACCCCGCCCCCAGGCCAGGCCGCCGTCGCCCTGCCCTTTGGCGGCGGGCAGACGACGCTGGCGGCGGCAGACCTGCAACTGAAAAAGACCGCCGGGGGCAACTGGACCCTGGACGGGGTGCTGGACCAGCTGAGCCACCCCGGCGCCCTGGTGGGCCGGGCCGAGATTTCCGGACGGGGCACGCTGGACCAAAGCACCGGCTTTGCACTGACGGGACGGCTGACTGCCGGCCTCAGCAGTTTGCAGCCGCGCGATCCGGCGCTGGCCAAGGCCACCGGCAATGAAATCCGCTTTGAAGGCACGCTCACCACCGAAGGCCCCGGCGCGCTGCAGATCACGGATATGGAACTGCGGGGCAGCGATTACCAAGCCGCGGGGGATGTGGGTTTTGACGGGTTGGAAGACGGCCTGAAAGTCAGCGCTGACCTGACTGCGGACCTGGCTGATCTGGCCCGGTTCTCGGACCTGGCCGGGCACTCGTTGGGCGGCGCGGTACAGGCCGCGGTCAAAGGTTCCTTTACCCCTCTTTCGGGGGCGTTTGACACCGACCTTTCTATGCAGGCGCAGGACCTGTCGGCAGGCATTGCTCAGGCGGATGAGCTGCTGAAGGGCACAACCACGCTGGCGCTGAAGTCGGCGCGGGATGAGAACGGCATTGCAATCGACCGCTTTGAGCTGGCAGGCAGCGCGCTGCTGGCCAGCGCCGCAGGCACGCTCAACAGCGATGCCGGACGGATGGAGATCACCGCCAAGCTGAACCGGCTGGAGGTGCTGCTGCCGCAAACACCCGGCGCGCTGGAACTGGCGACCACCCTCACCCGCAATGGCGATACCCTGAATGGGGTGGCAGAGCTGAAGGGACCGCACACCTCCAGCGCCAAACTGGATGGCTCGGTCACGCTGGAAGGCGATGCCGATTTCACCTTTGCCGCCGCCCTGAACGAGATGGAGCGCTTTGTGCCGCAGCTGGCGGGCAAGCTGACCGCCCAAGGCACCGCCGCGCGCCGCAACGGGGAATGGCAGATTGCGGGCAAAGCGGCGGGTCCAGCCGCCATCACCGCGGATATCGAGGGCCGCTTTACCGAAAACAACGGCAGCACAGATCTGCGCTTTGATGCGGCGATCGGCCAGCTGCAGCGGCTGGTCCCTGATCTTCCCGGCCGCCTCGCCGCCAAGGGCACTGCGGCGCGGCGGGACGGCACCTGGACCATCGACAGCACCGCCAGCGGCCCCGCCGGCATCGACAGCCGCGTTGCCGGCAGCTGGAGCGAGGCCAAAGGCACCGCAGATGTGACTGCCAAGGGCACGCTCCGGCTGGAAGGGCTGAACCCGTTCATCTCCCCCAACCTGATGCAGGGCCCTGCGAATTTCGACATGGCCTTGCGGGGCGTCCCGGCACTGGATGGCTTAAGCGGCACTATCTCGGTACCCGGCGCCTCGCTTGCCATCCCGTCGGCGGCACAGCGGGTGGATGATATCAACGCCACCGTTTCCATCGCCCGCTCCAGCGCGCAGCTGCAGGTCTCGGCCCGCCCGCGCGACGGCGGCACGGTGCGGATCAGCGGCCCGGTCGGGCTGCAGCCGCCGTTCAACGGCAACCTGCAGATTGCCATCGGCGATGTGGTGGTGACCGACCACCTGTCTTATGAAACCCTGCTGAACGGCAGCCTGGCGATGTCAGGTGCGATGGCGGGCAACAACCGGATTGAGGGGCGGATCGATGTGGGCGAGACCAATATAAACCTGAACACCGCCGGCGGTTCGGTCTCAGCGGCACCGATCCCGCCAATCCGCCATGTCGGAACCCCGCGCGATGTGCGCCGGACACTGGCCCGCGCCGGGCTGACCGGCAGCAGCGGCGGCGGTGGCGGCTCCGGCAGAACCGAACTGGACATTCTGATCAGCGCGCCCTCCAGGATCTTTGCCCGCGGCCGCGGGTTGCGCTCGGAATTGGGCGGCGAGATCCGCCTGCGCGGCACCACCGCGCGGCTGTCGCCCTCCGGCCAGATCAGCCTGATCCGCGGCACCTTTGATATTCTGGGGCGGCGGCTGGAGCTGGATGAAGGCCGGATCACCCTGCTGGGGGATCTGAAACCCTATCTGGAGTTCAAATCCTCGGCGGCCACGGATCAAGGCACCGCAACGCTGGAAATCTCGGGCCGGGTCGATGCGCCCGAGATCAAAGTCACCTCGGACCCGCCCCGCCCCAGCGAGGAAGCCCTGGCGCTGCTGCTGTTCGGCGACAATATCCAGGACATCTCACCGCTGGCGCTGGCCCGTCTGGCGGGGTCAGCGCTGACCCTCAGCGGGCGCGGCGGCGGTGCGCAGAACAAGCTGCGCAATGCCACCGGTGCGGATGACGTCGATATCGGCGCCGATAATCTGGGGGCCGGGCAGCTGGGCCTCGGCGGCTATGTGGCGGAAAACGTCTATACCGATTTCAACGTCAACACCCGTGGCGACAGCGAGCTGAGCATCAACCTTGACATGACCGACAGCCTGACGGTGCAAGGCACGGTGGACAGCGAGGGCGAAACCGGGTTTGGCCTGTTCTTCAAACGCGACTACTGACGTCTGCCCCGGCGGAGTGTTTCACACGTCTGCCCCGGCGGCGGCCAGCGCCACCCGCGCAGCCCCGCCGACACCTGCCGCATCATCCGTGATCAGCCACAACGGCGTCCCGGCACAGACAGTCCCAAGCTGGCCGCCCGGCGCCGTATAACTCTCCAGGAAATGCGACCGCGCGGGGGAGTTCAGCACACCGCGCGCGACGCTTCCGGCAAAGAACAAACCCTGCGCCGGCAGGTAGGCCGCTGTCAGCTCGCGCGCCATCAGACCTAGCAAATGCGCCCATTCGCAGACCGTCCGTGCCTCGGGCGAGTCCGGGCTTGCCAGACAGGCGGCCACGATCCCCTCGGCACTGCTGGCTGCCGAGCCGGTCAGGGCTTGGTGAAACCGCACCAGTCCAGCACCCGAGAACAGCATTTCGGTGCTGGCCGCATTCTCCGGCTCATGGTCCAGCACCCCCTGCAGGCGGCGGTGCACGGCTTGCGGCAGGCTGGTGCGGCCAAGTTCGGCTGCCAGCACCTCGCCGTTCAGCGCGGCTGAGACATTGAACCCGGTGCCGATGCCGGCAACCAGTGCTTGGCCGCCGCTATGCCGCCCCGGGTCAAGACAGGACAGCTGTCCCCGGATCAGCGCAGGCAAGGCATGGCACAGGGCTGCAAGATCGTTAACTACATTGGCCTTGGCACTTGCCGGCAGTTGCAATGCGGCGGCTATGCTGCCTCCATCGCCCTGCCAATTGCGGTTACTGAGGTGAAACTGCCCTTCCCGGACCGGACCTGCCACGGCCAGGCAAGCCCCCTGCAGGGGCGGAAACCCCGGCTGCGCGCAATAGGCCTTCAGCACATCCTCCAAACTGGTGAAACTGCTATTGGCGAAGCTCTGCAATGCTGTGACCCCGATGCCAGGGGCCGCCAGGGCCAGCCGGGTCCGGCTGCCACCAACATCGCCAGCCAAAACGGTCAGCTCAGCCGCCATCTGCCGCGGTCCTTTTCTGATCACTTTCGTACGATCAAGACTGCAGCAATCCCGCCGCAATTGCAATTGAGCGCACCCGCAGTGCTTGCGGCCATCGGCGGAAGTCTGCACTTTGACAGGAAAATTCCAGGCAACCGCAACACGGAACGCATTGTGCAAAGAACATTCGTCCAAAGGCTGGCTGCCCGCAGCGGGCGCATGGCGCATGCCGCAAGGTTCCGCGCGTCGCTGCGCCATCTGTATGGGCCAGCCCGCCGCTTTGCCGCAGCGGATCAGGTGGTGCTGATCGCCCTGGTGCGCAACGGCGCCTTTTACCTTGATGTGTTCTTTGAGCATTACCGGAGGCTGGGCGTTTCGGCTTTTGTGTTCTTCGACAATGGCTCAACCGATGGCACGCTGAACCGCATCCGGCAGGAACCGGACACGGCGGTGCTGCGCTCGCCCCTGCCCTGGCTGGAATACGAGAACACCTTCCGCGCATATGCCGCCAACCGCTATGGCCGGGACCGCTGGTGCCTGTTTGCAGATATGGACGAGCTGTTTGAATTCGAAGGCAGCCGCACCGCGGGGCTGGCCGGGCTGACCCGCTACCTGACACGGAAAAACTATACCGCCTTGCAGGCGCAAATGCTGGAGATGTTTCCCAAAGGCCCGCTGGCGGCAGCCTGCGGTCTCAGCTACGCCGAGGCTGTGGACGCCTTCCGCTATGCCGACATCAGTGCGGTGCGGGCGGTGGACTACGGGTCTAAGGACACGCGCCTGGCCTATTATCTGCGCCAGAACCGCCTGCCGCCGGGCGGCGCAAGGATGCTGTACGGCGGCGTGCGCGGCAAGGTTTTCGGCGAGAATTGCTGTCTAAGCAAGCACCCGCTGATCTTCAACGGGCCGGGCGTGCAAGCGGCAGTGCATCCGCATCTCTCTGCCGGTCTGCGGCTGGCGGATATGGACGGCTTGATCCGCCACTACAAATTTGCCGGCGACAGCCTGGCGCGCGACTTGCAATCCCAGGCCGAGGCCCGGTCCGAACATGGCGAGGACAGGCTGCGTTCCGGTGTTCTTCAGGCCCGGCCTGAGGTAAGCCTGTGGTCGGATGCAGCCCTGCAAAACGCCGGTATCGAAACCCTCCAGCAACGCGGGTTCCTGCGCCGGTCGGCTGACTACAGCGCCTTTCTGGCGGGCGGCAGCACATGACCGCGCCCTCCGTCGCTGCAGTGGTCATTGGCCGCAACGAGGGCGAACGCCTGATCCGCTGCCTGCGCTCCTTGCAAGGCCAGGCGCAGCCGCTGATCTATGTGGACAGCGGCTCCAGCGACGGCTCGGCAGCTGCAGCCCGGGCGATTGGCGCCGAAGTGGTGGATCTGGACCTCAGCCGGCCCTTCACTGCGGCGCGTGCCCGCAATGCCGGGCTGGCAGTTTTGGATGACAGAGCCGGCTACGTGCAGTTCGTGGACGGCGATTGCGAGGTGGACCCGGATTGGATCACCACCGCAGCAGCGTTTCTGCAGGCGCACCCCCAGACGGCCGTGGTTTGCGGGCGGCGGCGGGAGCGGTTTCCCGATGTCTCGGTCTACAACCGGCTGTGCGATGCGGAATGGGACACCCCACTGGGCGAAGCCAAGGCCTGCGGCGGCGATGCGCTGATGCGGGTTGCGGCGGTGCGGGCGGCGGGCGGATACCGCGAAAGCCTGATCGCCGGGGAAGAGCCGGAACTGTGCCTGCGGTTGCGGCGGGACGGTTGGCGGATCTGGCGGATAGATGCGGAGATGACCCTGCATGACGCGCAGATGCAGCATTTTGGCCAGTGGTGGCGGCGCAGCCGCCGGGCCGGCCATGCTTTCGCCGAAGGCGCGGCCTTGCATGGGGCGGGACCGGAACGCCATTGGGCCGCCGAAACCCGCCGCGCGCTGTTCTGGGGCGCGGCACTGCCGGCGGGCATCATTCTGGCTGGTCTGATGAACCCGTTCTTGATGACTGCTATATTGATCTACCCGGCGCAATTTCTGCGCCTGGCCCGTCGCATGGGATACACGCAGGCGCTGTTTGCCGTCATCGGAAAATTCGCCGAAGCTGCTGGAGCTGTAGAGTTCTACTGGCGCCGCTTGCATGGCAGGGCTCGCGGCATTCTCGAGTATAAGTAGCGCCGGCCGGGGCTTTGCCCCTCTTGGCCTTGCGGCCAGAAGAATAAGGGATCCAGTTCTCATCTGGCCCTTAAATGTCCCTAAGCACGCGGCATAATCCCGCCGAAAGACCGGGCATTGCCGCCCGTTACCGCGCCCGGATGCGCCAAGCCCTGAGCATCTGGCCAGGCAGGATCATCAGGCATTTGGCATAGCGCGGCAGCAGCCGCGCCGGGCTGGACAGCGCCCGCCACAGCCACTCCATCGCCACCGCCCGCACCCAGGCAGGCGCCCGTTTTTGATGACCGCCAAGGAAATCCAGCCCGGCTCCGACGGAGGCAAACCCCGTGCGCGGCGACATCCGGCGGCCGCGTTGGGCAAACCGTTCCTGCTTTGGCGCGCCCAGCGCCAGGAAGCACAATGCAATGCCGGTCCCTTCCAGGCGATGCAGGATCTGATCCGCTTCTGGCCCGTCCGGGTCAAACCGGCCTGATGGCGCATGGACCCAGGCGAGTTCCAGTCCCGGCACCTGTGCCAGCAAAGCGGCCTTGGCGTCCTGCAGCGCCGCATCCGTACTGCCCACGAGGGCCACCGGAACCCCGGCCTCTGCCGCCAGGCGGCACAGCGGCAATACCATGTCCGAGCCGGGCATCAGCTCCACCGGGCGGCGGGCAAGCCGCGACAGCCAGACAACCGGACGCCCGTCTGCAACCACCAGATCCTGCGCCTGATAGGCCGCCAGGAAGCCCGGGGACTCTGCCATCTTGACCAGGTGGTCCAGATTTACCGTGGCCAGCGCAAACCCCTGCGAGGCCTTGAACCGGGCCCGGACCTCGGCCTCAAGCATGGAACGCGCCGGCATGGTCACCGCAACCCGGCGGCCGTGAAATTCGAAATACAATGCAGCCTCCAACGACAATGCCGTTTCCTCATACCGCCGGCACGGCGGCCAGGCCAGCAGACCCGCGTCCGCTGCGCCCTGAGCGTGGCAAAGCTGCACGCTGTTTACCTCTTCTTGCAAATCCGCGGGACAGGGACGTCCGCAACCGGTAAACTTTGACGCAAATCCGGGGAATTGAGGGGGCACGAAGGCTTTGCCCAACGCTTTGGCCTATCTGATGCTGCTGGCTTGGCCGCTGGCCAGCCTGATCCTGTTCCGGCGCCTGCCGCTGGAGCGGGCAATCCTGTGGTGCATCATCGCAGGCTATCTGCTGCTGCCGCCGCTGGCCGAGTTCGACCTGCCGCTGGTGCCGGATATGGACAAATTCGCCATTCCATCCGTGATGGCATTCCTGTTGTGCCTGCTGCTGCTGCGCAGGCCGGTGCCGCTGCTGCCGCGGCATCCGGCGGTGCGGGTTCTGGCGCTATTGTTTGTGTTCGGCGTTATTCCAACAGTGCTGACCAATGGCGAGCCGATCCTGTTCCGCAGGATCGCCAATTCCGATCCGATTGTCTTTCTGACCGATCAGCTGCCAGGACTGCGCTGGCGCGACCTGGGATCCGTGATCATCAACCAGATGATCGTGCTGATACCTTTTTTGCTGGCGCGGCGTTACCTCTCCACCCCCGAAGCGCAGCGCGAGCTGCTGCTGGCGCTGATGATCGGCGGGCTTGCCTATACCGTCCCGTCGCTGATTGAAATCCGGCTCAGCCCGCAGATGAACGTCTGGATATACGGCTTCTTCCAGCATGACTTCAGCCAGATGATCCGCCAGGGCGGCTTCCGCCCCATCGTATTCCTGCCGCATGCCCTGTGGCTGGCGTTTTTCATGCTGTCGGCGCTGCTGGCCGCCACGTCCCTGGCCCGCGCGGCCGCTTCCGGCCAAAGGCTTCGCCTGATCCTTGCGGCGGTATATCTGTTTGCCGTTCTGGTGCTGTGCAAGAGCCTCGCCGCGCTGGCCTATGCGCTGGCCTTCACGCCTGTGGTGGCGCTGGCGCCCCTGCGCTGGCAGCTGCGGGCGGCGCTGTTGCTGGCGCTGATCGCAGTGGTCTATCCGATGCTGCGCAACACCGGGCTGGTGCCGACGGAGGCGCTGGTGGCGCAGGCCGAGGCAATCAGCGCCGAGCGGGCGCAGTCGCTGAACTACCGGTTCGAGAACGAGACACAGCTGCTGGCGCGGGCGGCGGAGAAACCCTGGTTCGGCTGGGGCGGCTGGGGCCGCAACCTGGTGCGCCACGCCGAGACCGGACAGATCCTGTCGATCCCGGACGGGCGCTGGATCATTGTGTTCGGCACCTTCGGCTGGCTGGGCTATATTGCCGAGATGGGCTTGCTGGCAGCGCCGCTGGTTCTGCTGGCACAAGCCGCGCGGCGCGCGCCGCAGGGCAGTGTCTCGCCGTTTGCCGCGCCGATTGCCCTCATCCTGGCCGCAACCATGGTGGATATGCTGCTCAACGCCACCCTGATCCCGATCACCTGGATGTGCGCCGGCTCGGTGCTGGGCTACGCCGAGCGGTTGCTCTACCCGAATCTGTTCAGCCGGAAACCAGCCCTGTTCGGCGGGGCGCAGGCGCTGATGCCTGACACCGCCGGGCCAGAGAAGCGAAATATTCTGTGATGCCGCAATCTTTCCGCTTTTCAGGCCCAATTCAACACATTGCGTCCACAGGCTGGCCCTATGGATTGACGAAATTAAACTGAATAAATCCGGTTTGCAGCACAGATGGGGATCTGGTGCTGCCAGACCGGGACAACCCGCCGGGGAGAACTCCGGCACCAAAAACCAACCCGTCCGGCGGGCGCCTGCCAGCTCTGCAAAGCAGTCTGGCACCGTTGTGCCGGACTGTTTTTAAGGGGCCAGTGGGTCAGGTATTGGCGATGCAGGATGGGAAACCCGCAGCGGGGGGCGCTGCCGGAGATATAGCAATTGTCGGGTTGTCAGTGACAGTCCCCGGCGCAACTTCTGCTGACGCCTTCTGGCAGAACCTGCGCGACGGCATTGAATCGATTGAGGTTCTGGACCGCGACACCCTGCTGGCGGCTGGTGAACGGGCGTCTGTGCTGGCCGACCCGGACTATGTGCCTGCCGCAGCCCGGCTGCAGGGGTTTGATGAATTCGATGCCGAGTTCTTTGGCTTCAGCCCCAAGGAAGCCGCCATCCTCGACCCCCAGCACCGCAAATTCCTGGAAGTGGCCTGGGGAGCCATGGAGAACGCGGGCCACCCGCCCGAAAGCATCGCTGGCCCCATCGGCGTTTATGCAGGCTGCGGCATGGGCAGCTATTTCTATTTCAACATCTGCTCGAATCCGGCCCTTGTGGACGATGTCGGCATGTTCCTGCTGCGCCATACCGGCAACGACAAGGACTTCCTGTCGACCCGCGTCAGCCATGTGTTCGACCTGCACGGGCCCTCGGTCAACGTGCAGACCGCCTGCTCCACCTCGCTGGTTGCGGTGCATTACGCCTGCAAGGCCCTGCGCGAAGGCGAGTGCGATATGGCACTGGCCGGCGGTGTCACCATCGAGCTGCCGCAGAGCCGCGGCTACCTCTACAAGGAAAACGAAATCCTCAGCCCGGACGGCCACTGCCACGCCTTTGATCACCGGGCGCAAGGAACGGTTTTCGGCTCCGGCGCAGGCGCGGTGGCGCTGAGGCGGCTGGAGGATGCGATTGCCGATGGCGACCACATCTGGGCCGTCATCAAAGGCTCCGCCATCAATAACGACGGTGCGGACAAGGCCGGGTATCTGGCGCCCTCGGTTGGCGGCCAATCGGCAGCGGTGCAGGCTGCGCTGCAGGCCGCAGGCACCCCGGCAGAGACCATTGATTACGTCGAATGCCATGGCACCGGCACCTATCTGGGCGACCCGATCGAGGTCACAGCCCTGACCGACGCCTACCGCGCCACCACCCAGGACAACGGTTTTTGCCGCATCGGCTCGGTCAAGACCAACATCGGCCATCTGGACACCGCCGCCGGTGTCGCCAGCCTGACCAAAACCGCGCTGGCGCTGCATCATCAGGAAATACCGCCCTCGCTAGGGTTTGAGGCGCCGAACCCCGCAATAGATTTCGAGACGTCACCCTTCAAAGTCAACGCCGCCCTCACGCCATGGGAACCGCACAAGGGACCGCGCCGCGCCGGCATCAACTCACTGGGCGTCGGCGGCACCAATGCCCATGTGATCCTCGAGGAAGCGCCAGAGCGTGCAGCCTCGGAAGAAAGCGATTTTCCGTTCCAGATCCTCTGTGTTTCCGGCCAATCCAAGGCCGCGCTGGATGCCAACACGCAGTCCCTTGCAGAGTACCTGAAGGCAAACCCGGATGCCGATCTGGCCGACGTGGCCTATACGCTGAAGGAAGGCCGCCGCGGCTTTGCCAAACGCCGCGTGCTGGTGGCGGAAACCACCGCTGAAGCGATTGATATTCTGACAGAAAACGACCCGCGCAAGGTCTTTACTCATGACCGTCTCGGCGACACCCCCGAGGTGGTCTTCCTGTTTCCCGGCGGCGGCGCGCAATATGCCGGCATGGCCCGCGATCTGTACGAGACTGAACCGGTCTTTGCCGATTGGATGGACCGCGGGCTGGACCACCTGCAACAGGGCCTGGATTACGACATCCGCGCCATCTGGCTGCCCGAAGCGGGCGAAGAGGACGCGGCAAACGCCAGGCTGCAACAGCCCTCGGTGCAGCTGCCGCTGGTCATGATCGTGGAATACGCGCTGGCGCAGCTGTGGATCAGCTGGGGCGTCAAACCCGCGGCACTTGCGGGCCATTCTATGGGCGAAAACACCGCCGCCTGCCTGGCCGGCGTTATACGTTTCGAGGACTGCATTGATCTGGTCCTGTTGCGCGGACGGCTGTTTGATACCGTTCCCGCAGGCGGCATGCTGTCCATTGCCCTGCCGCTGGCCGAAGTTGAGGCGATCATCGGCGATGATCTGGACATTGCCAGCGTCAACGCGCCCGCGCTGACGGCCGTTTCCGGCCCGCAAGAGGCGCTGGACCGGTTGTCCGCCGACCTGACCGCCCGCGAGGTGGAGCACCAGCGCATCCAGATCGACATTGCCGCCCATTCGCGGATGCTGGACGGCATCCTGCAGCAGTATGGCGATTTCATCCGCTCGCTGACCCTGTCAGCGCCGAACCTGCCGGTGATCTCCAACCGCACCGGCGCCGCCCTGACCGCCGAACAGGCCACCAGCGCCGATTACTGGGTCGGCCAGTTGCGCAACACCGTGCGCTATGCCGATTGCATTGAAACCCTCGCCAAGACCCCGAACCGTGTGTTCCTTGAGACCGGCCCCGGCAAGGCCCTCAGCGCGCTGGCGCAAATGTCGCCCGTGGTGCAACCGGGCCAGGTGCTCAGCTCGTTGCGCCACCCGGATCAGGACGTGATGGATGACAGTTACTTCTTCGGCGTCATCGGCCGGCTTTGGGCTTGCGGGGTCGAGGCCGACTGGCAGCAGATTTGGGGCGAAGCGCGGCGCAACCGCCTGCCCCTGCCCGGTTACGCCTTTCAGCGCAGCCGCTATTTCATCGAACCCGGCAAACCTGCCGTGGAAGAAGACACGCCCCCCGCCCGGCGCGAAGACCTGGCCGATTGGGGCTACCGCCCTGCCTGGCGGCCCAGGTTCGCCGATTGCACCCTGGACGTGGAACATGAACTGGACCAGGCACCGCAAACCTGGCTGATTTTCGAGGATGAAACAGGCCACGCGGCCCGCGCCGCAGACCAGCTGCAGGCCGCTGGCCACAGCGTCACCCGCGTCCGCGCCGGCGACACTTATGCGCAGCTGTCCCCGGTCTCATACATCCTGCCGCCGGAACAGGGCCGCGCCGCCTATGGCGCATTGCTGGCAGACTTGGCAGGCGCCGGGCTGCTGCCGGACCGCATCGCCCATTTCTGGCTGGTGACCGGGGAAGAAACCTATCGCCCCGGCTCTTCCTTCTTTGACCGCAATCTGGAGATGGGCTTTCACTCCCTCACCGCATTGGCGCAGGAACTGGGCAATGCCGGTCTGCCCGGCCCGCTGCATATCAGCGTCTTCACCACTGGCGCAGCACAGGTCCGCAGCGAAGCACTGCCCTATCCCGAAAAAACGATGATCGCGGGGCCGCTGGGGGTGATCCCGCGTGAGCTGCCCGGCATCACCTGCGCCGCCATCGACATCGAACTGCCAAAGCCGCCCAAGGCGCTGTTTACGCGCCGCAAACCGGTACAAGCAGACATTACCCCGCGCCTGCTGGAAGAGCTGATGGCGGATCCCGCAAACACCTCTGCCGCCTGGCGCGGTGAAAAGCGGCTAGAACTCACGTGGCGCCCGCTGCCGCTGCCCGCGCCGGAAACGCCGCCCTTTAAACAGGGCGGCCACTATCTGGTAACCGGCGGCTATGGGGGTATCGGCCTGACCGTCGCGGGCCATCTGATGCGCGAATACGGCGCCAAAATCTCACTGATCTCCCGCGAAGGACTGCCCCCGCGCGCCGCCTGGGAGCGCTACTTGCGCAGCCACAGCCCGGCCAACCGCACCGCTTTGCGCATCCGCGCGGTAATGGCGCTTGAGGAGACCGGCAAAGGCCGGATCCTGCCGCTGGCCGCCGACGTCTGCAACAGCGGCGAGCTGCGCCGCACCCGCGCGCAAGGCGAAGCCGCCTTTGGTCCCGTCACCGGCGTGATCCACGGCGCCGGTATCATCGATGACGGCCCGCTGCTGGCCAAAGACGAGAACCGGATCGCCCAGGTGCTGGCGCCCAAGGTCAGCGGGCTGCGGGCGCTTGATGCGGTCTTCCCCGATGGCAGCCTGGAGCTGATGGTGCTGTTTTCCTCCTCCTCCGCCGTGACCCGGCCTGCGGGCCAAGTGGATTACATTGCCGCCAATGAATTCCTCAACGCCTGGGCCAAGCACCGCACCGGCGGCCTCACCCGTGTGATGGCAGTGGATTGGGGTGTCTGGTCCGATACCGGCATGGCCGCCGACGCCATGGCCAGCCGCAACGGCGCCACCGCCGCCGGCACGATGGCCCCCTGTCCCCAGCCGCTGTTACAGCAATGCGGCTATGACACGGCCGGCAACCGCATCTTCACACCGCGTTTTGAAACCGCGGATTGGCTTCTGGACGAACACCGGACCGCCGATGGAACCGCCCTGGTGCCCGGCACCGGCTACATCGAAATGGCGGCAGAGGCGCTGGCAGAAACCGGTTTTGAAGGGCCAATCGAAATCCGCGACCTCTACTTCATGCGCCCTCTGGTTGCAAAAAGTGAAGCCCCGGAAAAGCTTGCGGTAAAACTCGAAGCTAATGAAAATGGTTATGAACTGTTTGTTTACTCGGCATGTACAAATGGTTACTCTCTAAATTGTCAGGCTATGCTGGCCTCAGCGGCGGCGGCAGAATGCCCCGCCGCACTCAACCTCCAGAAGATTTTCACCCGTTGCCCGGAGGAGCAGGCGCCAATTAACGGGCGCTTGCGCTCCGCGCAGGAGGCGCATCTGCGCTTTGGTCCGCGCTGGCATGTGCTAAGGCGCGCGGCACTGGGCAATGGCGAGGGCCTCGCCACTCTCTCACTCCCGGACATCGCGGCGCAGGACGGCTGTCTGCTGCATCCCGGCCTGCTGGACCTGGCCACCGGCTGGGCGATTGGCCTGATCCCCGGATACGACGCCAGCGCGCTTTGGGTGCCGGTGTCCTACCACCTGATCCGGGTTTTCGCACCGCTCACCTCCAGCATCTGCAGCCATGTGCGGCTGACGGATGCGCCGGATGGCCGCTCTGCCGGTTTTGACGTCACCCTGACAGATCCGCACGGCACTGTTCTGGTCCGGATCGAAGGTTTCCGGATGCAGCGCCTGACCGGCGGATTCGACGCCGCAGCAGCCGAAGGGCAAGCCGACGCCACCGCCGCTGAGCTGGGCCTGGAACCTGCCGCCGGCACGCAGCCTCTGTCTCCCGAGGAACGGCGCCTGCAGCTGAACATCTCCAACGGCATCAAAGCCGCTGAAGGCGGCGAGGCGCTGGCCCGCGCCCTTGCCACCGGTCTGCCGCAGGTGGTGGTCTCCTCGCTGGACCTGCCCGCTTTGATCGCACAGGCAGGGCAGACTGCCGCCGCGGAGGACACCCAGACGTTCGAGCGCCCGCAACTGGATACTGACTACGTCGCCCCCCGCAACCCGGTAGAGGAGGAACTGGCCGGCCTCTTTGCCGCCCTCGTTGGGGTGTCGCAAGTGGGGATCGAGGACAGTTTCTTTGACCTTGGCGGCCACTCGCTGATTGCGGTGCGGCTGTTTGCCCAGGTCAAACGCGGCTTTGGTGTGGAATTCCCCCTGTCGGTGCTGTTTGAGGCCCCCAGCGTCGCCGCGCTGGCAGAACGGATCATAGACCGCACCGGCGGCGGTATCGCTGCGGAACCAGGGAAACCCGCCGCAGCTGCAGAAAACACACCATCCTTCACCCATCTGGTGCCGCTGCATCCGGGCGACGGCACCGGACGGCGGCCCTTCTTTCTGGTGGCAGGCATGTTCGGCAATGTGCTGAATCTGCGCCAACTGGCCTTGCTCGTGGGTAAGGACCGCCCGGTCTATGGCCTGCAGGCCAAGGGGCTGGTCGGCAATGACGCCCCGCACTCCCGGATCGAGGACGCAGCCCGAAGCTGCCTGGACGAGATCCGCCGGATCCAGCCCGAGGGTCCCTATCTTCTGGGCGGCTTTTCCGGCGGCGGCATCACCGCCTATGAGATGGCGCAGCAGCTGAAGGATCAGGCCCAGGAAACCGCCGCGCTGATCCTGCTGGACACGCCTTTGCCCATGCGCCCGCCGCTCAGCCGCCGCGACAAGGCACTGATCAAACTGGCAGAACTGCGCAGCAAAGGGGCCGGCTACTTTGGCGAATGGGCCAGAAACCGCATCGCCTGGGAGATTGAAAAACGCCGCGCCGCTCCGGTTGAGACCGGCGCCCTGCCCGAATTCAACAACCGCAAGATTGAGCTGGCCTTCCGCACCGCCGTTGAAACTTACGCCCTGCGCCCCTGGACCGGCCCCCTCACGCTGTTCCGCCCGCCGCTGGACCGCAATTGGCAGGTCAGCGGCGGCAACTGGGTCAGCACTGCCCGCGAATATGTGTTTGATGACAACAACTGGACCCGCTGGGCCGCACAGACCGAGGTGGCCGAAGTGCCGGGCGACCACGACAGCATGGTGCTGGTGCCGAATGTCAGCGTGCTGGCCGCCGGTGTCAAAGCCCGGCTCGACGCCGCCGATATGGCGGCTGGCCGGCCCCGCTATGCCACGGCCGCGGAGTGATGCCGATGAACCCGCAGCGCATCCTTACCATCCTCCTCAACTACCGCACGCCGGAGATGACCCTGCAGGCCGCCGAGGCCGCCCTGCGCGAAATGGAGGACCTGCCGGGCGAACTGCTGATCATCGACAATGGATCCGGCGACGGCTCCTATGATCAGATCCGCGCCGAAGCAGACAAACGCGGCTGGCTCGGCAGCGGGCGGTTGCGGGTGATCGCCTCGCCTGTGAACGGCGGCTTTGGCGCGGGCATGAACTTGGGGCTGAAAACCGGCCTGTCGGGCGGCAGCGCGCCGGAATTCTACTACTTGCTGAACTCCGACGCCTTTGTGCAGGGCAGCACCATCGGCACCCTGCGCGACTTCCTGCTGGAACGTCCCGGCGCCGGGCTGGCCGGCTCTTTTGTGCGCGGCACCGACGGCGCGCCGCACCGCACCGCCTTCCGCTATCCCTCAATCGCGGGTGAGTTCGAGGCCAGCGTGCGCACCGGCATTTTCACCCGCCTGCTGAAACCCTGGGTGGTCGCCATGGACATGCCGCAGGACGAGCTGCAGGTTGACTGGACCGCCGGCGCCAGCCTGATGATCCGCCGCGAAGTCATCGAGGCCGTTGGCGGCTTTGACGAGACCTTCTTTCTGTATTTTGAGGAAACCGACCTCTGCCGCCGTGCCGCCCGTGCGGGCTGGCGCACCCACTATGTGCCAACGAGCGAAATCGCCCACGTGGGGTCGGCGTCCACCGGGATGAAAGCCTGGCAGCGCACGCCGCAATACTGGTTCAACTCGCGGCGGCATTACTTCGTCAAGCACCACGGGCACGCCTATGCCGCCGCCGCAACGCTGGCGCGGATCACTGGCAGCCTGATCTATGGGCTGCGCCGCCTGATCTCGGATAAACCACAGGCGGATCCGCCGCATTTCCTGCGCGATCTGGTCCTGTACAGCCTGCGTGCGGTATTTGCGCCGCAGCCAAAAACATCACCAAAAACGCGCGCGCCCTCTCCGATTGCAAAGGAGCAGAAATGACGTTCTTCACATGTGCCCTGATTGGCAATGAATCCCTTCTGATCGGCTGTGCCGAGGCGCTGCTGGCACGCGGCCACCAGATCCGGGCCGTGGTGTCGCAAGACCCCGATATCCGCAGCTGGGCCGATGGCAAGGGCCTGCCCCTGCTGGACACCCAGCAGCAGCTGCAAGGCGGCTTCGACTGGCTGCTGTCAATCGCCAACCTGACAGTGATCCCTGATGAGGTTCTGGCACTGGCCGCCAAAGGCGCGGTGAACTTCCACGACGGTCCCCTGCCCCATTACGCGGGCCTCAACACCCCGAATTGGGCGCTGATCAATGGCGAAACACAGCATGGCATCACCTGGCACCTGATGACCAGCGGCGTCGATGAGGGCGACATCCTGGCCCGGCGGCTGTTCGATGTAGCGGCGGATGAAACTGCGTTCAGCCTGAACTCCAAATGCTACGCCGCCGCGATGGACAGCTTTGACGAGGTGATGGCGCAGCTGGAAACCGGCGAGTTGAACCGCCAGCCGCAGGACCTGAGCCAGCGCCGCGTGTTTGCCAGATCCGACCGCCCCGCCGCAGGGGGACTGCTGGACGTCTCCCGCCCCGCCGCCGAACTGGCGCGGCTGGTCCGTGCCTTGGACACCGGCGGATACTGGAACCCGCTGTGCGCCGCCAAATTGCGGATTGGCGGGCAGGTCGCTCTCACTGGGGCCGCGGAAACAGCAGAAGGCTCCGGCGCCCCCGGCACAGTGCTTGACGTCCGCAAAGACAGCGTGACAATCGCCACCGCGGACGGCGCGCTGATGCTGTCGCGGCTGACCACGCCGGCAGGCAAACCGCTGGACGTATCCGGGCTGGTCAAAGCCGGCGATTTGCTGCCGGCGCTGACCGCGGAAGACGCCGGGTCCCTCACTGCACAGATGGCCGCCGTGCAGGGTGGCGAAAGCCACTGGCGCAAGGCGCTTGCCGCGATGCAGCCGGTCCAGGTACCGCTTGCAACAGATACCGGCAGCGCAGGGGTAACCCGCCGGAAGATCGCCATGCCTGCCGCCCTCAGCGAAGAACAGGCCGCCGCCGGGGTGCTGGCCTGGGCCTTGCTCAGCAGCGGCGAGAAATCCGCTGATGTGGCGCTGTCCATCGCCGGTATGAACGCGGTTCCTGGGCTGATCTCCGATTGGGTTCCGCTGCAGGCGCGGCGGGAACAAACCGTGTCCGATCTCAAAGCGAAAGCAATTCAGGGCATTGAAAAAGCGCGTAAATACGGCGGATTTGCCGAGGATTTGGCCGCGCGGGCACCCGAGATTCCGGCGTTCTCTCAACCAGCCATAGGCCTGTCTCTGGACAGGGACGGCCCGGTTTCAGGCTGCGCCGCCACCGTCGCTTTCTGCGATGGCGCACTGGCGCTGCACACGGACGCCCAGCTGGACGAACAGGCCGCAGAATTGCTGGCCGCGCGGCTGGCTCTGGTGCTGGGCGCCCTGGCCGGTGATGCGGACCTAGCGGTCGCAGACCTCCCCATCCTGCCCGAAGCCGAGCGCAAGCTGCTGCTGGAGGATTGGAATCAGACCGCCGCGGACTATCCCGCAGATCTGACCATTCACGCCGCTTTCGAGGCCCAGGCCGCCAGCACCCCTGACGCCGCTGCACTGGTGTTCGAGGACCAGAGCTTCACCTATGCCCAGGTCAACGCCCTCGCCAATGCCGTGGCCCGGCGCCTGCGTGAAATGGGCGTGAAACCTGGAGTTCATGTAGGCATCCATATCCGCCGCGCACCCGAGCTGGTGTTTGCCGCCCTGGGCGTGATGAAGGCCGGCGGCGCCTATGTGCCGCTCGACCCGGCCTATCCTGCGGACCGGATTGCCCATTACATCAGCGACAGCCGGGCGCAGGTGATCGTGACACAATCCGCACTGGCCGGCGCCCTGCCCGCCTCCGGGGCACAGGTGCTGGAAATGGAAACCGTCCCCGCGGGGACAGCCAACGATAACATCAATGGCGGCGCCACGGGCAGCGATCCGGCCTATCTGATCTACACCTCCGGCTCGACCGGTCTGCCCAAGGGGGTGATGGTCACCCACGCCAATGTCTCGAACGTCTTCACCGGCATGGATCAGCGCATCCCGCATCAGCCCGGCGATGCCTGGCTGGCGGTCACCAGCCTTAGCTTTGACATCTCGGTGCTGGAGCTGTTCTGGACCCTGTCGCGCGGGCTGAAGCTGGTCTTGTCCAGCGATGAAAGCCGGCTGGAGCTGTCCAAGGGCCCGGTTGCGAAATCGGACCGCAGAATGGATTTCAACCTGTTCTACTGGGGCAATGACGATGGGCCGGGGCCGCAGAAATACCATCTGCTGCTGGAAGGCGCCAAGTTTGCCGATAGCCACGGTTTCAACGCGGTCTGGACGCCGGAACGGCATTTCCACGCTTTTGGCGGCCCCTATCCGAACCCGTCGGTTACCGGTGCTGCCGTTGCGGCGGTGACGCAGAACATCGGCGTGCGGGCCGGTTCTTGCGTGGCCCCCTTGCACCATTGTGCACGGATTGCCGAGGAATGGGCGGTGATCGACAACCTGACAGCAGGCCGCGCCGGGATCGGTTTTGCCTCAGGCTGGCAACCGGATGATTTCATCCTGCGGCCTGAAAATACGCCGCCTGCAAATAAACCTGCCTTGTTTGAGAGCATTGAAACCGTGCGCAAACTCTGGCGCGGCGAGGAGGTTGCCTTTGCCCGCAAAGACGGCAGCGATCACGCCGTTGTCACCCAGCCCCGTCCCGTCTCAGCCGAACTGCCGGTCTGGGTCACGACTGCTGGCAACCCGGAAACCTGGCGCGAGGCCGGGGCGATCGGGGCAAATGTGCTGACCCATCTCTTGGGCCAGAGCATCGACGAGGTCGCGGGCAAAATCCGTATATATCATGACGCTTTGCGCAAAGCCGGCCATGACCCTGCGGATTTCAAGGTTACCCTGATGCTGCACAGCTATCTGGCAGCAACCCGCGAGCAAGCCCGCCAAGTGGCGCGCGAGCCAATGAAGGACTACCTGCGCTCGGCCGCCGGGCTGATCAAGCAATATGCCTGGGCCTTCCCGGCGTTCAAGAAACCCGAAGGCGTAAAGAACCCGTTTGAGATGGATCTGGGATCGCTGTCTGAGGAGGAGCTGGAAGCGATACTCGACTTCGCCTTTGAACGGTATTTTGAGGACTCGGGCCTGTTCGGCACCATTCAGGATGCCTGCCAGCGGGTCGAGCAACTGAAACACATCGGTGTGGATGAGATCGCCTGCCTGATCGACTACGGCATCGCGCCGGACGTGGTGCTGGAGGGGCTGAAACCCTTGGCCGAAGTGCTGCGCCTGTCCAACGCCCCGCAAGAGCTGGCGGCGGATGACTTCTCTTTGGCTGCACAGATCGTGCGCCATGGGGTCAGCCACATGCAGTGCACCCCGTCGATGGCGCGGATGATTGCCGCGGATGAAGACGCCAGCGCCTGTTTGGCACAATTGCAGCATCTGCTGGTTGGGGGCGAGGCGCTGCCCGGAGATCTGGTGCAGGCGCTGCGCGAGGCTACCCCCGCCGGAATCCACAACATGTACGGCCCGACCGAGACGACGATCTGGTCGACAGTGGAGAAAGTCACGGCTGTCCCGGCGGGGACAACAGGGATCGGCACGCCGATTGCCAACACGCAGGTTTACGTTCTGGACGAAAAACAGATGCCTGTCCCCGCGGGGACAGCCGGGGAATTGTATATCGGCGGCGCGGGTGTCACGGCGGGCTACTGGCAACGGCAAGAGCTGACTGCTGAACGGTTCGTAAACACAGCGTTCGCTGATACCCCCCTTTACCGCACCGGGGATCTGGTGCGCTGGACAGCCGGCGGCACGCTGGCCTTTCTGGGCCGCACCGACCATCAGGTTAAGATCCGCGGCCAGCGGATTGAGCTGGGCGAGATCGAAGCCGCGATGGCCGCCTTCCCCGGTGTGACGGGGGCTGTGGTTGTGCCGCGCGGCGAAAGCGGCGCCGGGCAATTGGTAGGTTATGTCACCACCGCTGCACCTGTTGACGAGAGCCTTGTGAAACAAGCCTTGGCGGCCAGACTGGCCGAGGCGATGGTGCCTGCACGGATCGTCACGCTGGAGGCCTTCCCGCTGACACCAAACAAGAAAATCGACCGCAAGGCACTGCCTGATCCGCAGCCGCCACGGGCCGAAGCCCCTGCGGCTGTTGCGCTGGATGCAGGCGCGCAAGCCAGGATCGCAACCGTCTGGAGCCGCATTCTGGGAATCAGCGGCATCGGCGCACAGGACAATTTCTTTGCGCTTGGCGGCCATTCGCTGCTGGCGGTGCAGGCGCACCGGGAATTGCGCGACGAACTGGGCGAAGCACTGGGGACTGCCAGCCTGTCGATCACGGATATCTTCCGCTTCCCGACGCTGGCGGGGCTGGCAGCCCATATCGAAGGGCTTGCAGGCACACCTGCAAATGCGGAACAACAGCCGCAGGACAGCGAAGGGCCCGACCGCGCCGGCACCATGTCGAAACGGCGGGCCATGCGTGCAAACCGCAAAGCAAGGACCGGATGACAGAGGCCGAAAACAAACTGGCAAAGCGGCTGGCACTGGTCCGGCCGCTTTTTGCCGCCGATGTGGCGCTGGCCGGGGCAGATCCGCTGGGCGCCCCGTCCGCACCGCTGGCAGAGGAAGCCGCGGGGCTGTCGCCGAACGCGGTGATCAAACGGCGCACCGAATTTGCCGCTGGACGCAGTGCCGCGCATCAGGCGATGCGGCAGCTTGGGCTGACTCCTGCACCTGTGCCCGTGGGCCGCGACCGGGCGCCGGTCTGGCCCAAGGGGCTGGTCGGCTCGATCACCCATACCAAAAGCTGCGCCATGGCCGTGCTGGCCCATGAGGGCGACGTTCAGGGTCTGGGGATCGACGTGGAAGAGGACACGCCGCTGAAGGACGAACTGCTGCCTGCAATCTGCTCGGAGCGGGAACAGGCCTGGCTGAAACGGCAGGACAACCCCGGACAGATGGCCAAGGTGATCTTTTCCGCCAAGGAAGCGGCCTACAAATGCCAATACACGCTGAGCCGGGCTTTTTATGGCTTTGACGGGATGGAGCTGGAGTTTGATCTGGCGGCAGCTGCGTACCGGGCCGTGTTTACCGCTGACAGGCCGCCTTTTGTGCGCGGAGAAGCTGTCAGCGGGCGCTTTGCTATTGGTGCCGGCCTGATCATCACCACGGCGGAAATCCGGGGGCGCGGATGATGGGGCGGCGCGGATTTCTGGTTTTTGGCGCGCTGAGTGCGGCGCTGGGGCTGATGGGGTTTGCAACACGCAGCCGCGGCGTGCCGGTTCCACCGCCGCTGGCGCCGTCTGAGGCACCCTTGAAGGTTTTCCATCTGGGTCATTCGCTGGTCGGGTCTGACATGCCGCATATGCTGGCGCAGCTGGCGCCTGCGGGGCATGGGTTCAACAGCCAGCTGGGCTCGGGCACATCGCTGCGGGCGCATTGGGAGCCGGGGGAAGATATCCTCGATTTTGAGACCGCCAATCAGCCGCCCGCTTACCGGGACGCGCGGGAGGCCGTCAAATCCGGTGAATACGGTGCCTTGGTGCTGACCGAGATGGTCGAACTGCGCGACGCCCTCCGCTATTTCAGCGCCGCCGAATACCTGACGAATTGGGCAGGGCTTGTGCGGCAGGCCTCGCCTGGCACACGTATGTATCTCTATGAGACCTGGCACAGGCTGGACGACCCGGACGGCTGGCTGGAACGGATCGACGGCGATCTTGAGGCGCTGTGGGTGGGCAAACTGCTGGGTCCGGACAGCCGCAGCAACCCGCAGCACCCGGTCTATCTGATCCCCGGCGGGCAGGTACTGGCGGCACTGGCGCGGGCGGCGGAGGCCAGAGGGATCCCTGGCCTGGCTTCACGTGAATCGCTGTTTGCCCGCACGCCCGCGGGGGAATTGGACACGATACATGTCAATGATCTGGGCGCCTATGCGGTTGCGCTGACCCACTATGCGGTGCTGTACCAGCGCTCGCCCCTGGGGCTGCCGCATCAGCTGACCCGCGCCGATGGCAGCCCGGCGCAGGCGTTTTCAGCTGAGGCCGCCGCCAAAGTGCAGCAGATTGTCTGGGACGTGGTGCGCGCCCTGCCCCGTACAGGTATCGCCACCGGGGGAGCACCGTCATGAAGCTGGAGGCGCTGATTACCTCCGTGGTCATGATCGGCCATTCGCTGTTCGGGCCGGACAACCCGCAGATGCTGGACCAGCTTTTGAATGCGCGCGGGCAGGCCACGGTCGAGGCGCAGATCATCAATGGCGCGCCGCTGAGCTATAACTGGCAGCACAGCAGCACCGCCGAAGGTTTTGATTCACGTGAAAGGCTGCGCCGCCCGGCGGAGGCGGTGATTGTGACCGAAGCCATTCCGCTGGCCAATCACTTGAAGTGGAGCGATACCGAAGGCGCTGTCACCCAATTCTACCAGCTGGCGCGGGCCGCGAACCCGGATGTGGACTTTTACCTGCAGGAAACCTGGCACAGTCTGGACAGCGGCACCGGCGCCGAGGTGCCCTTTGACAAGGGTGCCGATATTCCCTGGCGCGAGAGGATCAGCCAGGACCTGCCGCGCTGGCAAGCGGTAGTAGATGAGGTCAACACAGCCACCAGCGGCACCGTGAAACTGCTGCCTGCGGGGCAGGCCATGGCGCGGCTGGAGGATGCAATCCTGGCCGGCACCATGCCCGGCCTCAGCAGCATCCGCGATGTGTTTGCCGATGACATCCATCCCAATGCCACTGGTTTCTATTTCCTGGCGCTGCTGCAATTTGCGGTGCTGACCGGGCAGGACCCGGCTGGCCTGCCGCATCAGCTGAGCGACCGCTGGGGCAAGCCCTATTCCGCGCCGCCGCCGGACCTGGCGGCACGGCTGCAGGACATTGCCTGGGCTGCGGCTCAAGGAACCGATGTGCGCACCGCCGCTTTGCCGCCGGATCCTGCCGCGCTGCCGCGGGAGCCTGCCCTGCCTGCGCTCAACTCGGTGATGGCCGCTGACAGGGCTGACAGTTCCGCACCGATGGCCAGCCCCAACCGGCAACCCGTCGCCATCAACCTGGCAGCCATTGCCGACTGGAGCACCCAGGCGCCGTTTCTGGACCATTTTAAAACTGCGCGCCCCTGGATCGGGCATCTGCCGAAACGCTGGGGCGGTGCGGACCACCAGGATCTGCTGGCCGCCGGGTATCTGGACCCGGAGGGCTGGCCCACTGCTATCCCGCCTGAGCTGACATCAATCGGCACGGTGATCCTGACCGACCTGCCAGAGGAGGCCGGTTCGCTTGCGGGCCGCTATGTGCTGCGGTTCGACGGTCAGGGCATTGTCGAGGTTGCCGGCCGTGCTGAGAATGTGCGCTACGGCAAGGGCGAAGTGCGGTTTGACTATGCCCCCGGCCCCGGTCCGGTGGAAATCCGCATCCAGCGGACAGGACGGCGCGGCGGCAGCGGCGATGACTATGTGCGCAACATCCGGGTGGTGAAGGAAGAGCACCTGGAGGCCTATGAGCAAGGCGCGCTGTTCAACCCGCTGTGGCTGGACCGGCTGGACGGGTTTGCCGCGCTACGGTTCATGGATTGGATGGCCGCCAATGATTCAGAGCAAACCGGCTGGGAGGACCGGCCGCGGGTTCCTGAATACACTTGGGCGCTGAAGGGCGTTCCGGCCGAGATCATGCTGGCGCTGGCCAACACGCTGGGGGCCGATCCCTGGTTCACCATGCCGCATATGGCGGATGACACTTATGTCCGGCAGTTTGCACGGACAGCAGAGCGCGGCTTGGATGAGGATCTGCGCGCCTATGTGGAGTATTCCAACGAGGTCTGGAACTGGCAGTTCCAGCAGGCGGCCTGGGCTGATGCGCAGGCGCAGGCACGCTGGGGCGGCGATGGGTTGTGGATGCAGTTCTACGGCGGCCGTGCCGCCGAGATTGCGCAGATCTGGACGCAGATTTTCGGTGCTGACAGCAAGCGTCTGGTGCGGGTGATCTCCTCGCAGACCGGCTGGCTGGGATTGGAAGAGCAGGTTCTGACGGCGCCGCTGTGGAAGGCGGAACAGGCGGGGCGCCAAGCGCCTGCTGCCTATTTCGATGCCTATGCGGTAACGGGGTACTTCGGCGGCATCCTTGGCATCCCGGAACGCGCCGGGCACGTCCGCGCCTGGATCGCCGACAGCCGGGAGCAGGCCCGGGCGGTGGCGGAGGAACGCGGGCTGTCTGGCCCGGCGGCAAGCGCATTTGCAAAGGAACATCAATATGATGCAGCCTCTGCCCAGGCCGGAGCGGAGTTGCGCGACGGGCTGATCTCGGGGGACGGCACCGATACATTGACCGATTTGCTGGGGCGTGTGCTGCCCTATCATGCCCAGGTTGCGCAGAAACACGGGCTGGAGCTGATCATGTATGAGGGCGGCAGCCATGTGGTCGGTATCGGCCCATTGGTGGAGGATGAGACACTGACCGGGTTCTTCACCCATTTCAACTATACGCCCGAGATGGGCAGGCTGTACCAGGAACTTCTGACAGGCTGGAGCACACTTGGCGGGGGCATGTTCACCGCCTATGCCGATGTTGGCGTGCCTGGAAAGTGGGGGAGCTGGGGCGCCTTGCGGGTGCTGAGCGACGAAAACCCGCGCTGGAACGCGTTGGAGGCCGTGAAGTGACCAGAGGTGTTTCGGTCCTGATCCCGGCCCATGATGAAGCGGTGTATATCGCGGGGTGCCTGCAAGCGGTTTTTGCCTCGGATCCGCTGCCTGCGGGTATGGCCGCTGAGGTTCTGGTGCTGGCAAATGGCTGCCGCGATGAAACGGCCGCGCTGGCGCGGGTTCAGCAGCCTCCCGCTGGCTGGGATCTGCGGGTTCTGGAATTGCCGGAGTGCGGCAAGCTTGGGGCGCTGAATGCCGGCGATGCGGCAGCCCGCGGCGGTATCCTGATCTATCTGGATGCGGATGTTGCAGTCAGCCCGGCGCTGATCCCGCAACTTGCCGCAGCACTGCCGCAGGACGTGCCGCGTTATGCCAGCGGCTGCCCGCAAGTGGCACTGGCGCGCAGTGCGGTGACCCGCGCCTATGCACGGCTCTGGACCCGGCTGCCGTTTGTCACCGGCGGCGTGCCCGGATTTGGTGTCTTCGCCATGACCTGCGCGGGACGGCAGCGCTGGGGGGACTGGCCGGATATCATCGCCGATGACATTTTTGCCCGGCTGAATTTTGCACCGTCTGAACGGGTGAAAGTGCCTGCGGTTTACAGCTGGCCGATGGTGGAGGGTTTCCGCAATCTGGTCCGGGTGCGGCGGCGGCAAAACGCAGGCGTGGCTGAGGTGGCAAGCAAATTCGCAGGCCTGCTGCAGAACGAGGACAAAATCCCGCCAAGCGCCGGCGCCGTGCTGAAGCTGCTGCTGTCGGATCCAGCCGGTTTTGCGGTCTATGCGATGGTCGGCCTGGCCACAAAAACACCGCTGTTTGCGTCCCGCAGCCGCTGGACCCGCGGCCGTTGAAGCCTGGGGTTTGCTGCTGATCTGTCCCGGTGGTGCTCCCGCGCCCGCAGGGTGCCCTGGCTGCGCCAGCGTACCCTTGGCTGCCTTGGGCGTGGCCCGGCGCCTTGGCGCCGGGCCACGCCCAACGGAAGCGGTGCATCTGCAGATGCGTCGGCGACGGGCGGGAGTGCGCCGGTTTTACCCGGCGATGGCCTTGCGGAAATGGGCGGCGAGTTTGGCGGCCTCTGCGGCACTGTCATGACGGTCCAGCACGCGCCTGCGGCCCGCCTGGCCCAAAGCGTTCAGCTGCGAGGGCGGTGTCTGTGCAAGCTTGATAATAACCTGCGCCAGGGCGTCTTCATCCCCGGCCGGCAGCAGCCAGCCGGTTTGCCCCGGCACCACCAGCTCGGGCGTGCCCGCGATAAATGTCGCGATCACCGGGCGCGCGGCGGCCATTGCCTCCATCACCACCATCGGCAGGCCTTCGGCAAAAGATGGCATCACCAGCGCATGGGAACTTGCCAGCTCTGCCTGCACCTCGGTTTCGGCAAGCCAGCCGGTCAAGGTGACGCTGCCCTGCAAACCATGCGCTGCAATTGCGGCCTCCAGCGCAGGCCGCATACCGCCGTCTCCAACCAGCGACAGATACAAATCCGGAATTTCCTGCACCAGCCGTGCCATGGCGTTCACCAGCACCATCTGACCTTTCTGCTCCACAAACCGCCCGATCGCCACCAGCCGCAGCGGCCCCTGCGGCAACGGTGCAGGATCGGCAAACCGTTCCGGCTCAATCCCGCAATGCACCACCTTGAGACTGTCCCATTTACCGAAAGCGGCCCAGCGGCTCAGCTGGCTTTTGCCAAAGCTGCTGACCGCCACAGTAAAAGCCGCACGGTTGATTTTCTCGCCCAGTGACAGCGCCTGCGGCGCGTCGAACTCCTCGGGCCCGTGCACGGTAAAGCTGTAGCCAGGCCCTCCCAGCGCATGGGCCAGCATCGCCACCGCCGCGGCATTGGTGCCAAAATGGGCGTGCATATGCTGTACGCCTGCCGCAGCGCAGCGCTGTTTCACATAGGCGGCTTCGCCGAGATAGATCAGGTGCCGCAGGAGGCCTGTGCCGGCGGCATGCGCCAGTTTCAGCGCCAGCCGCAGCGCTTGGGCAAATCGAACAGGTGACGCTGCCTCCCTGGCGAGTGCTGCAAGCAGGCGCCCGGCGCCGGCCTGCAGCACGTAGCCGGTGCGGGCTGCCTCAGCCTGATCCTGCGGATCCGCCAAAGCCGCAGCCGAGGGGCGCATTGCCAGGCGCAGGATCTCCACGCCCTGATGTTCCAGCGCCTGCAGCTCACGCCGGATGAAACTGTGCGAGGGCTGGGGATACGTGTTCAGGACATAGGCAATTTTCAACGCGGCTTGTTCCGTGCAAATCTTGGGTCTGCGGCAGGTTAACGGCGGTTGAGCAGCTTGCCCAGCGTCCTGTTGCGCTTGTCGCACAGATGTGGAGAATGGGCTGCGGGGGCCATGATTGTTAAAGTATTTCCACCCCTGTATCCCGCATTCCTGTTGCAAGCGGCCCTGTGATTGACGCCCCCTGCCCTGCCGCCTAGCCTGCGGAACCGGACGTTTGGGGATTGGCGCGGACATGCAGCGGGTTGCTTCGCTATTTACCGGTCAGGGGATGATGGCGCGGGTTCTGCGCTCAGCTTCCTGGCTGATGATCGGATATGGCGGCAGCCAGGCCTTGCGGCTGGCCTCAAACCTGATCCTGACCCGCCTCCTGTTTCCCGAGGCCTTTGGTCTGATGGCGCTGGTCTCGGTGGTGACGGTGGGGCTGTCGCTGTTTTCAGACGTTGGCATCGGCCCGTCGATTGCCCAGAACAAGCGCGGTGATGATCCGGAATTCTTGGACACGGCCTGGACCATTCAGGTGATGCGGGGTTTTGGCCTGTGGGCATTAACGGCGCTGCTGGCCTGGCCTGCGGCACAGTTTTATGGCGCCCCGGAGCTGCTGATCTATCTGCCCATTGCCGGTGCCGGGTTGGCGATTGCCGGCTTTAACCCGACAAGGATCGAGACCGCGCACCGGCATCTGCTGGCGGGACGGGTCACGGTGCTGGATCTGGCGGGCCAGGTCATTGGGCTGGCAGCAATGGTTGCGCTGGCACTGGCCACGCAGTCGGTGATCGCGCTGGTGCTGGGCGGGGTGATCCAGGCGGCGGCCAAGCTGATTTTGTGCCATTACGGCCTGCCCGGTGCTGCAAACCGGTTCCGCTGGGAGACGGCGGCCGCAGGGGAATTGATCCATTTCGGTAAATGGATATTCCTGTCGACCGCCTTCTGGTTTCTGACCTCGCAAGGCGACCGGGCGATCCTGGGCAAGTTCGTCCCGCTGGAGGTGCTGGGCATTTACAACATCGGCTATTTCCTGGCGAGCTTTCCGATGCTGCTGGGCCATGCGGTGAACCAGCGGCTGATGATCCCGGTCTATCGCGACAAACCAGCCAGGGAGGCGCCGGAAAACCTGCAGCGGCAGCGGCAGCTGCGCGGCGGGCTGACGGCGGGAATTCTGGCGATGCTGATTGCGATGGCCTGGGCCGGACCCTGGCTGGTGCAGTTCCTGTATGATGACCGGTACCTGCAAGCGGGGCCGATGATCGTGCTGATTGCGCTGGCGCTGGCGCCGGCCGTGATCACCATGACCTATGATCAGGCAGCCTTGGCAGCAGGCGACAGCCGCGGGTTCTTTGTGTTCTCGGCTGCGCGGGCCTGCTTGCAAACCGGCATGTTCCTGGGCGGGGTGGCCTGGTTCGGGCTGGCGGGCGGCATTGCGGCGCTGGGGCTGGCAATGCTGGCGGCCTATCCGGTGCTGGTGCGGCTGGCGCGCAGGCATCATGTCTGGGATCCGCTGCATGATGCGGGCTATGGGCTGCTGACCCTTGCGGCCGGGGGGGCAGCCCTGCTCTGGCACTGGGATGCTGTAACGGCCATGGCAGCCGCGATGAGCTTTTCCTGACCTCAGGCCCCGCGCCTGAACAGTCTGGACAGCCCGCGCTGGGGCCGCCGGGCGCCCATAACCGGGATTGAGACCACCGGTATCAGGCCGGTTTCCCGCTCCATCTGCGCGGCAGTGCGCAAAACCGGGTGGCGCAGCTCTTGCAGGAAGGCCGCCAGAAGCGCCGCGATTACACTGGCCGCGGCGCCCAGCAGGGCCTTGGTCTTGCGGGCGCCGGTTACAGGAAAGTCCGGCAGCGGCGCGGGTTCGATCACTGTCAGCCGCTCGGCCTGACGGCCGGTTTCCAGGCGAAACCCGACCTCGGCCTCGTTGCGGCGGGCGGTCATTTGCGACAATTCCCCCTGCGCCTGCTCCAGGCGGCGGTCATAAGCACCCAGCCGGCGTTCAACCTCGGGCGTGGTCTGCAAGGAGGCCTCAAGCCCGGTCTTGCGCTGGGACAAGAGCTGCTCCTGGGCGTCCAGCGTGGCCAATTGCTGGTCCGCCTCCGCCAGCAACCGGCGGGCCGTGGCCGGGCGTTCCGTGGCCTGGGCCTGATCGGCTGCGCGGCGGATTTCGATGCGTTCGCGGGCAATTTCCAGCAGCCCCTCGTTCATCGTGGCGATTTCGGCGCGGCGGAATTCGATAGTGCCGGGCAAGGTCACGTCGTTTTCATTCCGGTAGGCCGCGATTTCGTCTTCCAGAGCCGCGACCTGATCCGCAAGTGCGGCCTCCTTTTCGGCAAAGAAGCTGAGGGTCTCGCGGGCCTGGTCAATGCGGGTGGCGACGCTGAGTTCGATGGTGCGGCGGCCGAACTCGCTGGCGACTTGCTGCGCCTGCACGGCGGTGGGCATCCGGGCGGTGATGGTCAGCACCGAAATAGTGCCGTCATCGGCAAAGCCTTCACGCGCGGCGGCGACACCGGTGATGCGGACCGAGTCCCGCAGCAGCGCCACCTTCTGCAAGGGGGTCAGCGCGGCCATGTCCGCGTACAGGCCGAATTTTTCGATGATTTCCAGCACCGTGCCGCGCGCCATCAGACGTTGTTCAATCAGCTGCATCCGGCGGGCAGAGGAGCCTTCGACCGTTGACTTGGCCAGTTCACCGGCGATCTGCGGCTGGGTGATCTGCAACACTTCAGCAGTTTCAAATTCATGCTGCTGCCGGGCGGCAAACCAAAGCGACAGCAGGCAGCCCAGAATGAAGACGCAAGCGATGGTGAACAGCCTGCGCCGCACCATGTCCAGGAAATCGCCAAGCGTGTATATCGGCCCCATCTGTCTGCTCTCTTGCGGCTGATGCGTGCCAGCCGGTTGCCATCCATGCCTTCAGACGGCCCGTCGGCCGCCATTACCCGGATTTTGACCACAGCAACCGGGCAAAACTATGACCCCCGGCTGCGTGGCCGTCAATTCAGCGAGCAGTCCGCCTTGCGGGCCCGGTTCAATACAACGCCCAGCATTTGCGTATGGCCCGCCAGCATCTTCTCGCAGGCGGCCAATTGGGCTGCAGTGGTACGGGTGCCGTCCGCAATCAGCAGCACCCCGTCCACCTGCGGCAGGAAGGCGGCGGTGTCGTCATGCTCCAGCACCGGCGGCAGGTCGAACAGAGCGGTATCGGCGCCCAACCGCAGCATCATGTCGTCCAGCACCCCGGCACAGCTGCGGCCATGCAGTATTTCGGCGGCGTCCTGATCCACGGCACCGTTCAGACCAACGGCCAGCGAGGGCAGCGGGCGCAGCAGCTGATCCTCCATTTGAACGCGGCCGGACAAAAAGCCCGCCAGTTCCCCAGGTGCTGTCATTCCCAAGGCCCGCGCGGCACCGGGGCGGCGGAAGTTCATATCCATCAGCACCGTGCGGCTGTCCGGCACCCGTGCCAGGCTCAGCGCCAGGTTCACTGCCGTAAAGGTGGTGCCGCAGCCGGCGGCGGGCGCCGTCAGGGCAACCCGTTTCCAGCCGCGGGCCTTCAGCGTGTGCAACAGCCGGGTGCGCAGCAGGTCAAACGACTTGGCCGCAGGATCTGCGCGGAACCGGCTGACCAGAGGCAGCCGCGCCTGTGCCTGTGCTGCGGCGTCGAATGGCACCTGGCGGACCCTGTCCCAGGGTTCTGGCAGGGTCGCGGGCAATTGCGCAGGCGGCGCAGCAGCAGTGGCAGCGAGAGGCGCTGATGAAGGCTGGCTGCCGCCATCGTCAGCGGCAAAAGGCATGGCACCCGCCGGAGCGCCGCGGCGGCGGAACCGTTTGAAGCCCTGCTCGCTCATGCCGTTTTGTTCTCCCTCCTGCGGGCTGCCTGCCGGACTGGCAGCACATGCCCCTGATCGTGCAAAATGCTTCACAACCGCGTTCCCCGCAATGGCTGACCGGGCTGCAGCGGGCACTCGGACTGAGGCCTGCAGCGGACCAGACAATAATTAATATCCCGTCCCTTTCAGCACCACGCCGGCCGTCCGCCAGATCAGCCCCAGATCCCGGCTCAGCGACAGGCTGCGCCGGTATTCGAAATCCGCATGCATGCGGCTGGCAAAACCGGCTTCATTGCGGACCGAGACCTGCCAGATGCCGGTGATACCCGGACGCAGTTCGTTATAGGCGCCGGCATCGCCATACAGCGGCAGCTGCTCCGGCATCATCGGGCGCGGGCCGACCAGGCTCATATCTCCAGTCGCCACGTTCCACAGCTGCGGCAGCTCGTCCAGCGAGGTCGCACGCAGAAAGCGGCCAACCTCTGTGATACGCGGATCGTTCTTCAGCTTTTGAGTGTCGTCCCATTCCCGCCGCAGCGCCGGGTCGGTCTCAAGATAATACTGCAGCAGGTGGTCCGCATCGCGCACCATGGTGCGCAGCTTCAAGATGCGGAAGACCCGCCCGCCGCGGCCCAGACGGGCCTGCGTGTAAAACGGCCGGCCGCCCTCCAGCCAAAGCGCTGCCGCACACAGCGCAATCAGCGGCAGCACCAGCGGCAGGCTTAGAATCACCAGCAGCAGATCCAGCCCCCGCTTGCCTGCTACGGCATAGGCACCGCGTGACCCCTGCCTGGGCCGTCGCGCCTGCGCGATGCCCTTCAAAGCCGCATTTATGTTGGCTGCTTGCATCTGGTGCGCGGCCATTGCTGGCCGCTGCCGTTCGATTTCAGCCCGCATAAAAGACAGCCCCGCCCCTCCGGGAACCATGTCTTTCATTCGAAAACCCCCGCTCTCCAGCCTTAAATCCTGCTGGACCGCCGCCTCAATAGACGGCCGTTCAAACTCAACCCTGCATTCCGCAAGTCTTTGACAGCGAAATGCCATTACTGATTTTCAGATTCCGAACCGGCCACGCCCCCACGCGCCCGCACCTATTTTGGAAACCGCCCAATTCCCCGGCGGCAGTTCAGTGCTGCGCCTTTCTGCAGCCCGTCTTATTTAAAGCAAATTTTAGAAATTCCGCACAAAATGTGAAAACAGGCCGGAAAAAACCCGGAAACCCCATTTGAATACAGATTGCCCGGAGACAATTCGCACCTATTGCAAGCCATTGTTTACGCGGGAGCGCGATGCCTGTTCTGGACTGCGGGGATCTGCGGAGCCTCGGGCCGGTTTATTTACCCCGGAACTGCCCCGGGCTTTGGCCTGTCCAGCGCCGGAACGCATCGCTGAAACTATTCAGCCCGGAGTAGCCCAGGAGAAAGGCGATTTCGGCCAGGGCCAGGCCGCTTTCGCGCAGATAGCGAATTGCCAGCGCCTTGCGCAGTTCCTCAAGAATGGTGAAATAGCTGGTCCCCGTTTGCGCCAATTTGCGCGACAGGGTCCGCGGGCTCATCCCCAGGTCCGCCGCCACAGTGCCAAGCGTCGCCGATCCGCTGGACAGCCGCGCAGAAACCGCGTCTTCGACCTGTGCTGCAAGACCTGTATTTTTGCGGCCCCGAGCCTGGCCCTCCAGAAGCTGATCCCCATAAGACCGCAGCACGCGCAGCAGAACCCCGTCGGCGCTGATCAGCGGCAGCTCCAGATCTTCCGGCCTGAAGACAAACCGGCTGACCGGGGCGCCGAATTCCACCGGGCAGCCGTAGAATGCCGAGACTTCATCCCTTCCGCCGCTGCGCTGATGGCTGAAGGCTGCCTTTTGCGGTTCAATCCGGGATTCAGTTCCATCACGAAGGGCGGCAAAGAACACCGCTGCCAGAAATTCAATGTACTGATGCGCATGCAAACCGGGCTCCGCTCTGCACGTCCAGGTGAACTCGCCGTGCGAGGCAAGCCGGGAGGTCTCCAATTCCCAGACCTCGCTCATGACGCCGGCATAGCGCGCGATGTTGCGCAAAAAACAGCCTGCAGTCGGCGAACTCCGCGCGATGTAGCCCAATAGTCCAGCCTGCCGCAAATCCGTTGCACAGCCGAGATGGAAGCCGAATAACGGGTCGCCGGTCAGTTCCGCCGCGTGTTCAAAGAAGCCCGCGATTGCCGAAAACGGTGCTGCGGGGTCTTCCTTGCTCAGCAGTGCCTGGCCGAAACCGGTTCCCGTAAATACTGCCGCAGGTGTATAGTCGCGGGCCAGAAGATGGCGCGCGGCCAACTGGGCAAAAATCGCATTATGCGGTGCCGGAGTGCCGGGCATATTTGCAGTACCTCCTGTCACTGTTACGCGTGCGCCGCCTTGTTCCGGCGCAGCACAAGCCACCGGGCTGCCGGTTCCCGTATTCCGCGCCGCCGTCCCTGGCGGGACCGATGGGCCGAAGGGCCGCCGATGCCTGAACTCTAATGGATTTTGGGGACCGGGCGCAGAGCTGGATAGGCTGTCTTTTGCACAAATCCTGCGCGCGTTAGCCCATGACGCGCATACGTTCGGACAGTACCTTCGCCATACGGGTATTCAGCCCCATACCGGCGGGCGGGGCGCCCGCTTGCCGGTGCAGAGAATCAGCGCCATAAGCCCGGTAACGCAATGGCAAAGGAAGTGAGGACATCATGCAGTCTCCCCGCAACGGCACCGGCTGGCTGGCCGCGAATCTGGACGGAGACACGCTTTCAGCCTGGGAAATGGCCGGCAGCACAGCGGGGCCGGCTCAAATGCTGCGCCTGCAGGACAGCCGTCCGCCCGCGCTGGCGGCGGCGTTGCGGCAGGTGCTGGGCGGCGCGCCGCGCCCGGTGCTGCTGGGCGGCACTGCTCTGGCGCCGCCGCATCCGGTTCCGGTGCAGCCGGCCAAGCTGCCCGTGACAAAAACGGTGTTGGACGGCATGCCGGTTCATGTCCTGCCAGGGCTAAGCCAGGCCGCACCCTGCGGGTTGATGCAGGGCGTCGCGGCTACGGTCAGCGGCTTCCTGCAGCTGAACCCGGAGTGGGACGGGGTGATCTGCCTGCCGGGCATTGTGACCCATTGGGTGCAGGTCAGCGCCCGCGAAGCTGTCAGTTTTCAAAGCGCTTTGACCGCCCAGCTGGCACAGGTTGCGATACAGGGCATGGCGCCGGAGGCGGCAGGAACCTGGGACAAGGCAGTATTGGCAGAGGCGGTGGCAGACGGCATTGCCAAACCCGAGCAGCTGGCAGCGCGGCTGGCATCGGTTCAGGCGGCGGCGGCGCTGGGGCAACTGCCTGAAGAAGCTGCGCGGGCGCAGATTTGGGGCCATCTTCTGGGCGCCGAACTGGCAGCCGCCCGGCCTTACTGGCTGGGTCAGAACCTGGCCTTGATCGCCGATCCAACTCTGCAGGCTTTTTATGCCGCGGCATTGGACGCGCAAGCGCTGCCGGTCACCCTGGCGGATCCTGGCCGCATGACACTGCAAGGGCTGATTGGCGCCTGGCCAGGTTAGGTGTACCGCCTGCCAGCCTTCGCTGCCGCGGCAACCGGCGTCCAAGACTGTTTCATGAGGGCAGCAAACCCGGAAGTTCCAAGACAAACCGAAGCTCTCCCGCGCCTGCAGGTGTCCCGGCTGTGCCGGGGCCCCTTGGCAGCCTTGGGCGTGGCGCCGCACAAAGTGCGGCGCCACGCCCAACGGGCACAGGATTTCCGTCAGGAAGGCCGAAGCCGGGCGGGAGCGCTCCGCGGATGCCGGGACTATTCAAGCTTCTGTCTTGTAACGAATTCCCTTGCCGGGCGGAGTTTCCGGCGGGCCTGCAAAACACTGGGCGATGTTCATCCAGCTGGCGGCAGTTTCGCCTGACAACTGCAGCCCGCTGTCTGCAATGCTGCGCACCTGCGTGACCACCTGGGCAAATTCCACCGCCGAACCTTTGACAAATTCCCTGTCCTGCGGCGCGTTCCAGTCCCAGACTGCTCCGGACGGCCCGGTCAGCTGCACATAAGGCGCAGGCTCCGGCACCGCCAGCCCGCGGTTGCGGAAACTCCAGCCGTAGGTCGCCACGCCCAGATGCGCGATGTTGCGGATGCGGTCCGGCTCTTGCCGCTCCAGCCCCAAGAGATCGAACACCTCCTGGCCATGCGCCCAGGTCTCCATCTGCCGGGCAGTGACCGAACTGAGCGCGCTCATGTCCGGCCCGATCCATTTCAACCGCTGTTTTGGATTCGCCTTGGCAAAGGCATCGGCGCAGGACTCCGCCCCAAGCCGCCAAGCTTCAAACAGCGCCCGGCCTGACAGGCCGTTCAACCAGGGGAATTGACAGTCCAGGATGGGCTGGCCCGCCTGCATGTGCCGCAGCACCGGGGCGATGAAGGCGGCAAATGCCTCGTCTCCTTGCAACGCCGCCTCCGCTGCGGCGTTGAACAGGTGCAGATGCCCCAGCACATGATCAATGGTCCACCCCTTGAACTGGGTCGCGCGGTGGAACTCCGCCTCTGGCAGATCCTCCAGAATGGCCGCCAAGGCGCGGCTTTCGGCACGGAAATCTTCGGCCTGCTGCATATCTGTTCCCCGGTTGTGTCCGGCCGCAGACTAGCGGCCGGGCCACCAGGCCAGAACCCTGGACCGCACGTCACAAACGGAAGAAAGGCGTTCAGACCCCGGACATTGACTGGAACGCGCGCCCGGCAGCCTCGAAGTTGCGGCAAAGCGGCGCGGTCAGCTTGGACTGCGCGGCATAGTAGGCACCGGTGCGGCACAGCTGCGCGGCAAACTCCGGGTGCACCCCGGCATCATCGTACTTGCGCACCCGCTCCTGGCTGAGCCAGCCGCGGCTCTTGACCTCTTTCTGGATCAGCTCCAGCCGCTGGATGCAATGCAAGGCGGTATAGGCCGAGAGATATTCAAGATAAGCGCCGATCTCATGGCCGCAGCCAGGGTCAAAAGTCTCGATCATCACATCGGCCATTTGATCGGGAGCGATGGGCCAGGTCTCATCGCCGATCAGCCAGGCGAAATCCTCGGCCCCGTGGCGCAGGCCCGCATATTCGAAATCAAACCAGCGCACGAACCCGTCTTCCCCGATCGCGGCGTTGCCTGCGCGGCAGTCCCATTTCAGAAACTGAACTCCGGGCTGCTCCATGAATTCGGCGACTGCCGGATAGTCGAATGAATCGGGGATGCCCATGGAAAAGGCTTCAAGTGCCCCGACCGAGCTGACAAAATTGCGGATCCAGCTGCGGTTGGCACCAAGATGCGGCAGGACGCTGTGCAGTTCGGTTTTGCGGGCTGCTGCCTGGATCCGGAAGATTGCGGCGCAGGCCTCTGCCGCCAGTTCCAGCTGGTCGCCCGGCGCATGTTCGATAATTTCTTCGCTGAGCCGGACCTGACCGGTGTCTGATTGAAACAGCACATCGTTGTGAACACCCAGCACCCGCGGAATGTCATCGCAATGGGGCGCCAGCTGCTCAAGCACAAAGGCCTCCAGATGGGTGCGGCGGAAGTTGGCACGCAGAGTGGCGATTACGGTGCGGTCCGTGAAATGCAGCCGCAAGGAGGACCGCGACTTCCCCCCCGGTGCCGAGATTTCCCGCGGCTCTTCGCCCAGAACCTCCCAGGCCGCCCCCGCAATATATGCTGAGCGTTCGTCAAATCTGCCATCAGCCATTCCCGGTCCCCATTCCAAGCCTGCCGCCCGAAACCGGTGCGGATTCCCTTTTGTGAGTTAACACCCTGGCAGTAAAAGGCGGCGCTTTTCGGGACAGATTTGGGCAATTCCCGCGCTCCACTGGCTGATTCGGACGGCAGCAACCGGGACGCACGGGTCAATTGGAGGCTTTAATAAAACAATGACGCCCCCATCGGTCCATTTGTTTCCGCACCCGGCCTCCTTCGTTGAAATATTGACTAAAATGCGGTGGAAGTTTGGCCCCTCCGGCCGGTTTTCCTACTCTCATGCAATTCGCGTTTGCGGCTGGCGGAAAGCTGCAGCGCCACTGTGATTCAAGATTTTTCTGGGGGTAGAAAAACATGGGCCGGGGACATTTTTCATATGGCTGGGGGCGCGGGAATGCGTCCTGGGGCGGCAAGCAGGCTTGCGGCGGCAACAGTTATTACAACGGCGGCGTGCAAGGCGGGCATTTCGGCCGCTGGTACGACAGCAACCTGTCTGACCGCTATGGCTGGAAGGGCAAGGGCAGCAAAACCTGGTGGCAAGACAAGGACCAGGACGGAACCGGTGGCACCAAGGGATCCGGTGGGACAAAGGGGTCTGGCGGCACAAAGGGATCTGGCGGCTCCTATGGGTCTGGCGGCACAAAAGGGTCCGGCGGCACCAAGGGCTCCGGTGGCACAAAAGGATCGGGCGGCACAAAAGGCTGTGGTGGTTCCAAAGGCTGGGGCGGCAAGGGCCATCACGGCAAGAAGCATTGGTGGCACCGCGAAGAAGACGATTGGAACAGCAATGGAAGCGGAGGATCGGGCGGCACCGGCGGTTCCGGTGGATCAGGCGGCACGCATGGGTGCGGCTCCGGCACCAAGGGTACGGGCACAGGTGGTTCGGGCACGGGCGGTTCGGGTACGGGCGGCACCAAAGGGAGCGGCGGGACTAAGGGAACAGGCGGAACCAAGGGCACCGGAGACGGCGGTGGCAATGGCGGCGGCGATACCGGCAAAACCTCGGTCACATTTGAGATCGGCGGCAATGGCGACCCCAGCGTCTCGGTCGAGGTGCTGCAGACTCCGCAGGGGCAGCTGTTCATCAAGATGGAGCCGACCTCCTGGGATGGCGAGGTTGCCGATATCGACGGGTTGTTCTTCAACATGGCGGATGACGCCAGCGTCGACGGTTTGAACTTCTTTCCGGATGAGAACGCGCTGCCGGTCACCGGTCATGCGGCCAGCGCCAATGCGGTCAATGCGCTGGACACCGGCACCACCGTGCCCGGCAATTTTGACGGCATGGTGCAATTCGGCCAGGCGCCGGACAGCACCGATGGCACCGTCACCAATGCCAACTTCACCCTGTGGTCCGATGCCGGGCTGACGCTGGACGATATCGACCTTAGCAGCATGTCGCTGGTGGTCAGCAACCCGGACGGCTCGCAGCACGTTCTGGAGGGCGGCTATGATCCGGCAGCTGCGGCCAGCAGCGGTGCGTCTTATGCCAATGGCGGGGTGACCGGCGACGGGCTGAGCAATTGGTATGACGCCAATCTGGGCGGCCAGTTCCAGGGCGGCAGCGAACCCGGCACCGAGGATATCATGGCGCTGATGAACCAGCCGGTGGGCGGCACCATGCCCGGCAGCGGAACCGAGGGCGGGGCCGAAGATATGTATGAGTTCGCCTGAGCCGGCCTGACCTGTTCCACACATCCAGCAGGAGGGCGCAACAGAGCGCCCTCTTTACGTTAAAGCCCTGTCAGGGCAGCGGACCCGTCTTGAACAGGCGGATTTTCAAGCCGCCATGCGCCACAGGGGCACCAAAGGGCAGGAACGGCAGGTTTGCAGCCTTTGCCAGCCCGGTTTCCGAGGTGACAATGCCGACGCGCCAGCCGGAGAACCGTTCCTTGAGTACCTGCCCCAATGCCCCATAAAGGGCAAAGAGCAGCTTTTTGTTGCCGATCCGGGCACCATAAGGCGGGTTGACGATGACCAGGCCCGGCGGGCCGTCCGGGCGCTGCAGGTCACTGACTGCGGCTTGGGCAAAACGGGTGCAATCCGCCACGCTGGCGCGGTCCGCATTGGCTGCGGCCATCTCAACTGCGCCTTCGTTGCGGTCGGAGCCGTGGAACAGCAGATCTGTTCCGCGGGCCTCACCTTGCTGTTTCAGCGCAGCCCAGGCCGCCGCATCAAAGGTGGCCAGCTGTTCAAACGCAAAGCTGCGGCTGCGGCCGGGCAGCAGGCCCTTGGCGATCTCGGCCGCCTCGATCACGAAGGTGCCGGAACCGCACATCGGGTCCACCACAGGTTCATTTCCGTCAAATCCGCATTCCCGCAGGAACATCGCCGCAAGGTTTTCGCGCATCGGCGCCTTGCCGACAGCGGATTTGTGGCCGCGCTTGTGCAGCCCCTCGCCCGAGGTATCGACGCTGAAGACGCAAAGGTTGTCCTCGATCCGCAGCTTCACCGTCAGTTCCGCATCTTTGGTGACCGGCGCGCCGAGAGTCTCGGCAATGGCCTTTTCCACCCGCTGGGCGGCGGCGCCGGCGTGGTAGATCTTGGACTTTTTGTTGGTGGACACTTCCACCTTGACCGGCACATCCGGGCGCAGCACGTCGCTCCAGGGAAACTTGCGCGACCGTTTGTCGAGCTGGGCCAAGTGGAAGGCGCGGAATTCGCCGATCCGGGCCAGCACCCGCGCGGCGCCGCGCACCGACAGGTTGGCGCGCCAGACATCCGCCCAGCCGCCCTGCACCGTGACCCCGCCCGGCACTGCCTTGGGCGCGGCAAATCCCAGCTCCTTGGCCTCGGCCAGCAGCGCCTGTTCCAGTCCCGGCGGTGCGGTCAGGAAGATCTCAAATGTGCTTTCTTGCGTCATGCCGCCTCCTTAGCTGCAAAGCCTGCACACGGCGACTGTTTTTTCCGCAACCGCATAAGCGGAAAGTACCGTGGCGTCACAACCGCTGATGCTGCAATGCGGCATTCTTTTTACCATCTTTCCCGACCGGAGGTGGTTCAAAATTCCCTGTAAAAACTGATGCATACGCATTACTAAAAAATTAGTTTGACAAGATATTCCAACCTATGAAAGCTCTATAGCAGTCAGGTGCAGATCACGCACAACTGGCCTTAAGCGACTTTCAGGGAGGAAAAGATGCGTAAGTATCTTTTGTCCGCAGCCGCCGTTTGCGCGATGGTTGCCGGATCAAATGGCTATGCCGACGAAATGGCAGCCAAAAAATGGATTGATGAAGAATTCCAGCCGTCGGTGCTGACCAAGGATGAACAGCTGTCTGAGATGCAGTGGTTCATTCAGGCGGCCCAGCCGTTCAGCGGCATGGAAATCAACGTGCTGTCGGAAGGTATCCCGACACACTCCTACGAATCCGAAGTGCTGACCAAAGCCTTTGAGGAAATCACCGGCATCAAGGTGAATCACCAGATCCTGGGTGAAGGCGAGGTCGTTCAGGCCGTGCAGACCCAGATGCAGACCAAGCGGAATCTCTATGACGCCTATGTCAATGACTCCGACCTGATCGGCACCCACTCGCGTCTGCAGCTGGCCTATAACCTGACCGACATGATGGCAGGCGACTTCAAGGACGTGACCAACCCGGATCTGGACCTGGATGACTTCATGGGCACCCAGTTCACCACTGGCCCGGACGGCGATCTGTACCAGATGCCCGACCAGCAGTTTGCGAACCTCTACTGGTTCCGCAAGGACTGGTTCGACCGCGAAGACCTGCAGGCGGCCTTCAAGGAAAAATACGGCTATGACCTGGGTGTGCCGGTCAACTGGTCGGCCTATGAGGACATCGCCGAGTTTTTCAGCGATCATGTCAAGGAAATCGACGGCACCGCGATCTATGGCCACATGGATTACGGCAAACGCGCGCCGGACCTTGGCTGGCGGATGACCGATGCCTGGCTGTCAATGGCCGGTGCAGGATCGAAGGGTGAGCCGAACGGCGTGCCGATCGACGAATGGGGCATCCGTATGGATGAAGGCACCTGCAACCCGCAGGGTGCCAGCGTCACCCGCGGCGGTGCTGCCAACGGCCCGGCGGCTGTTTATGCGATCCGCAAATGGGACGAATGGCTGCGCAAATACGCGCCTCCGGGCGCTGCATCCTATGACTTTTACCAGTCGCTGCCGGCACTGGCACAGGGCAACGTTGCGCAGCAGATCTTCTGGTACACCGCATTCACCGCCGACATGGTGAAGCCGCAGTCCGAAGGCAACAACACTGTCGACGCCGAGGGCACGCCGCTGTGGCGGATGGCGCCCAGCCCGCATGGCCCCTATTGGGAAGAAGGCCAGAAGGTTGGTTATCAGGACGTGGGTTCCTGGACCTTCCTGAAGTCCACCCCGGTGGACCGTGCGCAGGCGGCCTGGCTTTATGCCCAGTTCGTGGTGTCGAAAACCGTGGACGTGAAGAAATCGCATGTGGGTCTGACCTTCATCCGCGACAGTTCGATCAACCACGAAAGCTTCACCGAGCGTGCCCCCAAGCTGGGCGGCCTGGTTGAGTTCTACCGCTCGCCCGACCGTGTGGCTTGGTCGCCGACCGGCGTGAACGTGCCTGACTATCCGAAGCTGGCCCAAATCTGGTGGCAGCAGATCGGTGACGTCAACTCTGGCGCCTTCACCCCGCAGGAAGCGATGAACCGTCTGGCCGAGGAAATGGACATCACCATGGCCCGGATGCAGCGTGCGGACGAGCAGGCCAGCGTCTATGGCGGCTGCGGCCCGCGCCTGAACGAAGAGAAAGACGCGGAGTGGTGGTATGCCAATGGCGGCGCCAAGCCGCCGCTGGAGAACGAGAAACCCGCAGGCCAGACCGTCAACTATGACGAGCTGGTGGCCCGCTGGGCGACTGAGTAAAGCTCTCCTCCCGGTCCGGCCAGGCTCCCCATCGCCCGGCCGGGCTGAACCCAGGCCCCGGAGACACTTTCCCGTCTTCCGGGGCCTTCTTCCCCAAAAGACTGCGCGCCCCTGCCCCCATTCGCACCTGGGCGCAAACAGGCCGCCTGCCAGAAAGTCAAAGCAAGATGGCACTCGAACTTAAGGGTGTGACCAAGCGCGTCGGCGCGATCCAGCACATCAAGGACACCTCATTGGTGCTGGAACCCGGTCATTTTAACGTTCTCCTCGGCGCCACCGGCTCCGGTAAGACCTCACTGATCAAACTGATGGCGGGCCTCGATCCGATGGCCAGCGGACAGGTGATAATGGACGGCGAGGATGTCAGCCGTCTTAGCACCCAGAAACGCAACATCAGCCTGGTGCATCAGTTTTTCATCAACTACCCGCATATGACGGTGTATGAAAACATCGCCTCACCGCTGAAAGTGGCCGGGATGGCCAAGTCGGAAGTTGCCGGCCGGGTTGAGGAAGCCGCAGACATTCTGCAGCTGAAGCCGATGCTGCACCGCCGCCCGCATGAGCTGTCGGGCGGCCAGCAGCAGCGCTGCGCGCTGGCCCGCGCGATTGCCAAGGAAAGCCGCGCGGTGTTCCTGGATGAGCCGCTGGCCAACCTCGATTACAAGTTGCGAGAGGAGCTGCGCGACCAGCTGCCCGAGCTGTTTGCAGGCCGCGGCGCCGTGGTGGTCTATGCGACCTCGGAACCCGAAGAGGCGCTGCTGCTGGGCGGCAAGACCGCGCTGATGCGTGACGGCCGCGTCACCCAGTTCGGCCCCACCGCCGAGATCTACCGCAACCCCGGCAATGTCGATGCGGCGCGGGTGTTCTCCGACCCGCCGATCAACACCGCCGAGATCATCAAGCAGGGCAGCACGGCCCGCCTTGGCGCAGGCGTCACCTGGGAGCTGAGCGGTGATGCTGCGAACCTCAACGATGGCACCTATACCATCGCAATCCGCCCGCACCACGTGCTGCCCGTCGCCAAAAACGGCGCTCAGGTGCGGCTGTCAGGCCAGGTTCAGGTGACCGAGCTTTCCGGCTCTGAAAGCTCGGCCCATTTCGACATGGGTTCCGGCCCAGCTGCCGGCAGCTGGGTATCGCTGGCCCACGGCGTTCACCCCTACCGCGTGGGTGAGTTGCACGACTTTTACATGGACCCCGCGCAGGCATATTTCTTTGCCCCCGACGGCAGCCGCGCGGCGTGAGGCATCAATGGCTAAAATAACACTCTCAAAACTGCGCCACAGCTATCTTTCAACGCCAAAGACCGACTCGGACTACGCGCTGAAGGAAATCGATCTGGATTGGAACGATGGCGGCGCCTATGCGCTGCTGGGTCCGTCGGGCTGCGGCAAATCCACCTTGCTCAACATCATCTCGGGCCTGCTGGTGCCCTCCGAGGGCCAGATCCTGTTTGACGGCAACGACGTGACCGCGCTGCCGCCGGACCAGCGCAACATCGCCCAGGTGTTCCAGTTCCCGGTGATCTACGACACCATGACGGTCTACGACAACCTGGCCTTCCCGCTGCGCAACCGCGGCCGGGATGAGGCCACCGTGCACCAGCGTGTAATGGCAATTGCCGAAATGCTGGAAGTCACCGAGATGCTGGAGCAAAAAGCAGCCGGCCTGTCGCCCGACAACAAGCAGAAAATCTCCATGGGCCGCGGGCTGGTACGCGAGGATGTCAACGTGGTGATGTTCGACGAACCGCTCACCGTCATTGACCCGCATCTGAAGTGGAAGCTGCGCTCCAAGCTGAAAGAGCTGCACCAGCGGGTTAAGGCGACGATGATCTACGTCACCCACGACCAGACCGAGGCGCTGACATTCGCCGATCAGGTGGTGGTGATGCAACTGGGTGAAGTGGTGCAGATCGGCACCCCCGTCGAGCTGTTCGAACGCCCTGCCCATACATTCGTGGGTCACTTCATCGGCTCGCCGGGGATGAACATCCTGCCCTGCGAGCTGCGGAATGGCGCTGCGATGTTTGCCGGCAAGGCCGTTGCGCTGGAAGGCCCCGTTCAGGGCGCTGCGCAAGGCCGGACTGAAATCGGCATCCGCCCGGAGTTTGTCGCGCTGGCGGACCACGGCCTGCCCGCCACGGTCACCAAGGTTTCCGACGTGGGCCGCCATACGGTGGTGGAATGCGAGGCCGGCGGCCAGCGCGTCAATGCCGTTGTCGAAGCCAACGCCCCGGCCAAGGGCAGCGCCGTGCACCTTGCCTTCCGCCAGGACATGACCCGGCTTTACGTGGATGGCTGGCTTGCCACCTCCCCCGCTGCAGACGAACAAGGAGCAGCCTGATGAAAACCGAAAACCAGAAAGCCTGGTTCTTTGTGCTGCCGGTGCTGCTGCTGGTCGCCTTTAACGCACTGATCCCGATGATGACGGTGGTCAACTACTCGGTGCAGGAAACCTTTGGCGACAACGTGTTCTTCTGGCAGGGGCTGGACTGGTTCCAGCAGATCCTGCGGTCGGACCGCTTCCATGCAGCGCTTGGCCGCCAGTTCATGTTCACCTTCCTGATCCTGATCATCGAGGTGCCGCTGGGCATCGCCATTGCCCTGTCGATGCCGCGCAGCGGCTTCTGGGTGCCCGTGTGCTTGGTGCTGATGGCGCTGCCGATGCTGATCCCGTGGAACGTGGTTGGCGCGATGTGGAACATCTTCACCCTGCCCGACATCGGCCTGCTGGGGTATTTCCTGAACCACACGCTGGGCATCAACTATGACATGACACAGGATCCCATTGCCGCCTGGGTCACCATCGTCACCATGGATGTCTGGCACTGGACCTCGCTGGTGGTGCTGCTGTCCTACGCGGGCCTGGTCTCGATCCCCGACGCCTATTACCAGGCGGCCAAGATCGACGGTGCCTCCAACTGGGCGGTGTTCCGGTTCATCCAGTTGCCGAAGATGAAAACGGTGCTGACCATCGCGATCCTGTTGCGCTTCATGGACAGTTTCAACATCTACACCGAGCCGTTCGTGCTCACTGGTGGCGGCCCCGGCAACTCCACCACGCTGTTGTCCATCGATCTGGTGAAAATTGCACTTGGCCAGTTTGATCTCGGCCCCGCAGCCGCCATGTCGCTCATCTATTTCGCAATCACGCTCCTGGTCTCCTGGCTGTTCTACACGCTGATGACCAAGGACGATCTGAACTAAAGGAGGGGAACATGCAGAAACGATCCATCGTCCCCATTATCTATATCCTGTTCCTCATGCTGCCGATCTATTGGCTGGTAGCGATGAGCTTCAAGACCACTAACGAAATCCTGTCGGGCTTCTCGCTGTTCCCGCAGACCTTCACGTTGGAGAATTACGCGACCATCTTCACCGATCCCAGCTGGTACTGGGGCTATATCAACTCGATCCTTTACGTCACGATCAACACAGGCATCTCGATCGCCGTGGCGCTGCCGGCGGCCTATGCGTTCAGCCGCTACCGGTTTTTGGGCGACAAGCAGCTGTTCTTCTGGCTCTTGACCAACCGGATGGCACCGGCGGCGGTGTTTGCCCTGCCGTTCTTCCAGCTCTACTCCGCGGTGGAGCTGTTCGATACCCACCTGGCGGTGGCGCTGGCACACTGCCTGTTCAACATCCCGCTGGCGGTCTGGATCCTTGAGGGCTTCATGGGCGGCATTCCGAAAGAATTGGACGAAACCGCCTTTGTCGACGGCTATTCCTTCCCGCGCTTCTTTGCGACGATCTTTATCCCGTCGATCAAGGCGGGCGTGGGCGTGGCGGCGTTCTTCTGCTTCATGTTCTCCTGGGTGGAGCTGCTGCTGGCCAAAACGCTTACCGCTGTCGCCGCCAAGCCGATTGCCGCCACCATGACCAAAACCGCGTCCTCCGCGGGCTATGAACTGGGCCTGCTGGCGGCTGCGGGAACTCTGACAATTATTCCGGGCGCCATCGTGATCTGGTTTGTCCGCAACTACATCGCGAAGGGTTTCGCGATGGGGAGGGTGTAATGTTTTCATGGATGGCCTGGACCTGGCCCACTGCCCTGCTGTTCATCGGTATCTTCAGCGCCATCGGCGTGCTGATCGCGGTGGAAATCCGCCACCCCGGCGGCGCGGCCCGCAAGGGTGTGCTCGGCCTTACCACCACCCGCGGCGACCGGCTGTTCATCAGCTTGCTTGGCACCTCCTATATCTTCCTGGCATGGCTGGGCCTGGTGGGAATGCCGCTCTGGTGGCCCTTGGGACTGGCAATCGCCTGGGGCGTCTTCTGCTTCTGGAAGGTCTGACTGCCCCGCGGGTCAGTTCCGGTACTGCCCCTGCGGGTCAAGGGGGCCAAAGGCCCCGCCGCAGGCGGCTTGCCCTTGACGCGCGAAACCAAACACAATCGGAACAGGCCTTGAAGGCAAACCTGCCCTTCAAGGCCTTCTCAGCCAAAACACCAACGGACACGCCAAGCCCCGCCCCCAAGGCCGGCGCGTCACGTCTCAACACTCAGAATAAGAGCGCGCGGAAGCGCTCAATTTGACACCTTAGGCCCCAGCCGCCGCACGCCTCCTAAAAAAATAGTTTTCACCAGCCTCCCCTTCCCCTAGCATGACTGGAACCATCAAATGAGCCGGACAGCCGAGGCAATGCGCAAGAAACACGACAATTCCCTGCTCACCGAAGTGGAGCTGGAATTCATGACCGCCGTCTGGGACATGGGCGGCGGCACCGTGCGCGATATCCTGGCCAAGCTGAACCAGGTACAGGAACGCGCCTATACCTCGGTGGCCACGGTTCTTAAAATCATGGAGCAAAAGGGCTTCCTGACCAGCGAGCGCAAGGACCGCTCTTTGGTTTACCGCCCCGTCGTTCCCAAGGCAGAGTATCAGAAAACATCTCTGAAAAACCTTTCGAGCAAGCTTTTCAACGGCGCGCCCGCCGCCCTGGTGGCGCGGCTGGTCGATGATGAGGATGTGACCGACGAGATGCTCGAGGAGATGCGGGCGCTCTTGGAGGAAAGGCTGGGGGACAATGCCAACTGATGCTCTGCTGAATGCCTATTTTGACCTGAATATCCTGCTGCTGGCAGGGGTTGCGTTGTGGTTCTTAGCCCGCAAGCTGCTGGCGCGCAGCAAACTTGGCCGCGCTTACCGGCCGCAATTGCGGTTGCTGAACGGGATGACGGTGCTGCTGGCGGCGACGCCATTGCTGATCATTGCCTTCACGCATTTCGTCACCCCCCATCCGCCGAATTTCTCCGACATGCTGGTCTCGCAATACTTGCAGGGCAATGTCAGCATGAGCGCAGGCACGTTTGAGACGCTTCTGGGCTTGCGTGAGGATGCCATGCGCGGCCTCACCAGTCTGCAGCCGTTTTGGGCCCAGGCCCTGTCCGCCGCGTTTGCCGCCGGAGCGCTGTTCTGTCTCGCCCATGTGGCTGTTTCCATCTTCCGCCTGCGCCAGAACCTGGGCTGCGCCTTTGTCTGGAAACGGATCGGCCGGGTGCAGCTGATGGTCTCTGACACCGTCCGTGTTGCCTATTCCACCCGCGGGCTGTTTTGCCGCTATGTGGTGCTGCCTTCGGCTCTGCTGAGCGATCCGCGCGATCTGCGCCTGACCGTTGCGCATGAGCTGCAGCACTTCCGCCAGCGGGATATCGAATGTGAATTCCTGCTGGAGATGCTGCGCCCGCTGCTGTTCTGGAATCCGGCGTTTTATCTGTGGCGGCACGAGGTGCGGCTGCTGCGCGAGTTTGCCTGCGATCAGGCGCTGATGGCGCGGCCCCGGTTTGAAGTTCGTGCTTATTGCGAGTGCCTGATCCGCGCCTGCGCCCATGCCGCCCGCGGCCCGGCCTTGTTTACCCGCCGCAGCCCGGCGGTGGCCCTGGTCGACCGCCGCGAAACCCGCCGCGGCGCCTCGCTGCAACGCCGTATCATTGCGGTTACTGCCGCTCAGCCGCAGGGGCAAAACTCGCTGGGCTGGGGCCTGGTGTACCTGACCATGGCCGGGGCGGTGCTGGCCACGGCCATGCTGCTGCAGCGGCCCAGCGACTGGAGCCATGACCGCATCATGCTGTCGACCATCGTCAACCTGGAACGCATGGCCAGCCGTAACACGTCACCTGCACTTGCCGTCAGCGCGCTGAACGGCGGTTTTGCTGTCCCCGCCCAGTAGGCAGCCGGTTTCAGGTACCGGCCGGTACAGTCGCCCAGTTTTTCTGAAATGCACCGCCTGGTCGGCCATTAGTGACCGGCAACGGCTGCTTGGCGCCCCCGTCTCCCGGACAGGGCACGGCAGTTCCCCGCTCTTAGATTTCAAGACGCGAACAGGTATCGCAGCCGGCACAGGCAGATTTCTGCAGGACCGGCTGCGGCGCTTGAGCGGAGAAAGGACCAGGAAGAATCCAGGGCGGCAAAGCGCCTAGGAGACAGGCCGGTTCTGGCAGTCCGGCGCCGGAAATTGCGCCTATGGCTCAAGGGGATAGAACCTGGCTCTGCGGCAGCCTAGCTCTATGCCACGGCACACGGAACACCGTGGCCGCTGGTAACGATCCAAACAAATAAATGGAGTGTCTCACATGAAAAAATTCGCACTGACCGCCGCCGCCTTTGCTGTTCTGACCGCTGCGCCGCTGGCCGCAATGGAATCCATCACCGAGGCCGACGTGGACGGTAACGGCACCTATTCGCTGGAAGAGCTGCAGGTGGCCTTTCCTGATCTGACTGCAGAAACCTTTGCCACCATTGACGCCAATGCCGATGGCGAGGCTGACCTGGCCGAGGTGAAGGCAGCGGCGGATGCCGGCCTGCTGGCAGCGGCCGGCTGAACCCGCGGCAAGGCGGCTCTCCCCCCGAAACCGGGCCGCCTTGCCACATTGTGTCTCCCCCACTGTTAAATGGTGCCACGGCCCCGCGTTGCGGGGCCTTTTTACGTGTGATGATGCTGCTTAGCCTTTGTCTGCCTGTTGCATCAGCCGGGCGATGTGACGGGCGAAGATATATGTGGCGGGCAGGCCCAGAAGCAGACCCCATGCGACCGATTCATAGGGGGTCAGCACCCGCCAACCGATCCAGCTGCCAATCAGCGAGGCAAAGAAGATATTGACCGCGGCAGCCCCCGCCCCGAACGGGTAGAGCGCCGCCAGCAGCCGCCAGGAGGGCTGCGGTGTCATCGCCGGCTCACCAGGTACTGGACAAACCCCAGGCTGATGATCAGCGCGATGGAGCCCACCAGGAACCAGAACTCCGCGGTTTCGGTCTGCGGCTGCGGGATCGGGCGCTCGAATGCGGCGGCAATGGCGCTGGAGGGGGCCAGCAAGGGCAGGCAGAGGGAAAGAGTAGGGGCGAGGATGCGTTTCATCTCAGTGCTCCATGGTCAGGGATTGATAGATTTCCGGCAAGGCGCGCGGCAGCCGGGCCGGGTCGGGCAAGAGAGTAAAGCCGGCACGGCCAAAGATGCGGGCAAACCAGTCCTGCCCGTCGGCGTCGATCACCACGCCATGCACCGACTGGCCCAGGGCGCGGGCCTCGCGCACCGCCATTCGGCTGTCCTCAATGCCGTGCACGCCTTCGTAATGGTCCAGATCATTGGGCTTGCCGTCCGTGATGACCAGCAGCAGGCGGCGCTCGGCGCCTTCTGCTGACAGCTGGGCCGAGGCATGGCGGATCGCGGCGCCAAGCCGGGTGTAGTGGCCGGGTTTGAAGCCGCCGATGCGGGCGGTGACCGCCTCGGACATCCCGTCCTCGAAGCCTTTGGCGCGGGTCAGGAACACCCGGTCGCGGCGCAGGGAGGAAAACCCCCAAATGCCCAGCCGGTCCCCCGCGGTGGCAATGCCGCCTGCCAGCGCCGCAAGCGACTCGCGCGCGGTCTCAATCACCGGGCGGTCGCCGACCGTGGCCTCGGTGGATCGCGAGCAGTCCATCAGCACTGCCACGCTCAGGTCGCGGGCCATCGGGCGGCTGGCTTGCCAGACCCGGTCGCTGCCCTGCTGGCCGCAGGCCAGATCGACATGGGATTTCACCACCGCTTCCAGATCCAGCTCGTCGCCGTCCAGCTGCCGCGGCAGCATCACCCGGCGCGGGTGCAGCGGTGCGAACTGGCGGCGCACCCGGGCAACCAGCCTGGGGTCTGGCAGAAAGCTGTCGGCGGGCTTGCCCTCGGCCTCCAGCACACAGGTGTGATCAGGCATGTGCTTGCCCAGGCGGTGGTTCCATTCGGGATAGGTGAACTGCCCCGCCAGCCGTTCGTGTTCGGCGTCCTGCGGCGACAGGTCCAGCGAGATCCGAAGGCGCGAGGCAGCCCGCTTCATATGCTGCGAGAGGGTGAGATTGTCCTGATCCTCTGCCGCTTTCTGGGCGTTCTCGTTATCGTCGTCATCCACCATCCGGTTGATATTCAGGCTTTCAGCCCAGGACAGGATGGATTCAAACCGGTGGACGATGAAGCTGTCCTTGCGGGTGGTCTGGTCCTGATCCTGCCGCTTGGCCGTTTTGCGGGTGGAGACGGCGAGGCCGGGGGTTTTCATCTCTTCCGCCTCAGGCGCTGCCCCCCTGCCCGCCTGCGGAACTGGCAGGCGCAGCCAGAAAGGCACCGGCTGATAGGTCCGGTAGCCGCGCGGTTCGGTGCAGGTGCAGGGTTCGGCGATCCGGCAGTCGGAACCGATCTGATCCAGCACCATCCGTTCAATCCGCGCCTCGGACCGCGGCAGGCCGCTGCGCTTGCGGGTCTCGGCCATATGGGCGCAGAACGCCCCATAGGCAGACCGCAGCCCCGGACAGGCGGCAAACACCCGATCGGCTGCGCGGGCATTGGCCGCGATCTCCAGCTGGTCGGCCTGATAGCGGTCCTCGTTGCGTTCCGGCAGGTCTATCGTGGCGGCCATCGCCGCCAGCCACAGATAGGCCTTGCGGTTCAGCGCCCTGCTGGGAAAGGCAGCCATTTCCGGCGGCAGGCGCAAGCGCTCGCCGTCGAAGCTGGCCATATGCGCCATCTCCCGCGGAGTGCCGATGCGGCGCAGCCGGTCCGGACGGTGGTCCGACAGCACCGAGGGCGCCGGTTGGATTTCCACGCCCCCGGCCCCGCCCAGCGCCCGGAACAGCGCTGCCAGGCTGGCGCGCATGTCCTCAAACCGGACGGTGTGTTCCGCTTCGTCCCCGGCGGCGCCGATCCGTGTGGCCATGCCATGCCACAGGTTGCCAACCGTTTCTTCGGGTTCCAGAAGGTCGAGAGCGTGGATCATGGCATCACCCGTAGACGCTGGCGGCAAGGTCGCGCAGCGCTTGGCTCACGTCAGCCTCGTCGCTGAGGGGTTCGATGATGGCGGCCTCTACCGCGCGCTCCACGCTCATGCCTTTGGCAATCAGCGTGGCGGCATAGATCAAGAGGCGGGTGGAAACCCCCTCCTCCAGGTCCATGCCCGACAGCTTGCGGATATGGCCCGCCAACCGCACCAGTGCGGCAGAGCGGTCCGCGTCCAGCCCGCTTTCAGACGCGACCACGGCGGTTTCGGCAGTGGCTTCGGGGAAATCAAAGCTGATAGACAGGAACCGCTGCCGGGTCGAAGGTTTCAGCTTTTTCAGGATGTTCTGGTAGCCGGGGTTGTAGCTGGCGACCAGCATAAAGGGTTTGGGGGCTGACAGTTCTTCGCCCGTGCGGTCGATCACCAGGCGGCGGCGGTCGTCGGTCAAAGGGTGCAGCACCACGGCCACGTCTTTGCGCGCCTCAACCACTTCATCCAGGTAGCAGATGCCGCCCTCGCGCACGGCGCGGGTCAACGGCCCGTCGACCCAGACGGTTTCGCCGCCCTTCAGCAGGTAGCGCCCGATCAGGTCAGCGGCGGACAGGTCATCGTGGCAGGCAACGGTGTGCAGCGGCAGGCCCAGACGGGCTGCCATATGTTCCACAAACCGCGTCTTGCCGCAGCCGGTCGGCCCCTTCAGAAGAAGGGGCAGACCGTTGGCTTGGGCCATCTCGAAGACGGTGCATTCATCGCCTGCGGGACGGTAGAAGGGCACGGAAGGCATGTTCATCGCATTCATGGCTTACTCTCCCGGTACGGCCGCGGGGCCGGGTTTGATGACTTCGCGGCGGACCACGACGGTTGCGTAGATGAACAAGAGCGCGCCCAAAACCACCACCACGCCAGAGCCGAGACGCATCAGATAGAACAGTCCCAGCTGGTCCTGCACATCCATGTAGTAGTCGCCGACAATGCGCTGCATGTGGGTCTGGATGGTGCCGGCAAAGGTCAGCACAAAGGTCATAAAGGCCATGCCGCCGGTCATCAGCCAGAAGGACGCCATGTTCAGCACCTGGTTATAGGGATCGCGGTTGCGCAGATGCGGCATCGCATAGGTGAACATCGCCAGGTTCATCGCCACATAGGCGCCGTAGAACGCGAGGTGCCCGTGGGCGGCGGTGATCTGGGTGCCGTGGGTATAGTAGTTCACCCCGTGCAGCGTGTGCAGGAAACCCCAGACGCCGGCGCCAAAGAAAGCCACGGTCGATGCACCCAGCGACCACAGCAGTGCGGCCTTGTTCGGGTGGTTCTTGCGGCCTTTCCAGACCATGACAAAGGCAAAGCTCATCATCGCGAAGAAGGGGATCACCTCAAGAGTTGAGAAGATAGAGCCGACCCACTGCCAGTAACCCGGTGTGCCGATCCAGAGGAAATGGTGGCCAGTGCCCAGGATGCCGGAGAACAGCGCCAGGGCAACGATGACATAGAGCCATTTTTCCACCACTTCGCGGTCCACACCGGTGAGTTTCAGCATCAGGTAACCAAGGATTGCGGCCATCACCAGTTCCCAGGTGGCTTCCACCCAGAGGTGCACAACAAACCACCAGTACATTTTATCAAGGCTGAGGTTGTCCGGGTTGATGAAGGCAAAGACCCACAGCAAGGACAGCAGCCACAGGCCCATCAGCAGGATGTTGGTGATCGCGGTTTTGCGGCCCGCCAGCACGGTCAGCGAGATGTTCACGAGGAATATCACCGCCGCGACAAGAATGCCGAACTTGACCCACAGGGGCTGTTCCAGGAACTCCCGCCCGCCGTGGATGCCCACGAGGTAAGAGCCGACCGCGCCCAGAGTGCCGACGACAAGAATGGCCAGCTGGATATAGGCGAGTTTCACCGAGAAAATCTCGCGTTCGGACTCCTCGGGGATCAGGTAATAGGCGGCGCCGAAGAAGCCCAGCAGCAGCCAGACAATCAGCGCGTTGGTATGCAGCATGCGCACGATGTTGAAGGGCAGCAGCTCGCTCAGCGTGTTGGGCCAGACATAGATCCAGCCCGCCAAAAGCCCGCCAAGGACCTGGATTGCAAACAGGCCCATTGCCACCATGAAATAGGCATAGGCCACCTTTTGTGATTGATACTTCATTGTTTTTCTCCCTCAGCCCGCGTCATTCGGAGGCCAGTTCTGGGTATCGGTCTGATCCGCCCAGCGCAGGAATTCAGAAAGGCCGCGCATTTCTTCCTCGGTGATCTCGAAATGCGGCATCTGGCGGCGGCCCTCGACACCGGACGGCTGGGCTTCCATCCAGCCGTTCAGCATTTCATAGGCGTCCTCGGGTTCGTCCAGCACGCCCCAGCGGGTCATTACGTTGCCGACTTCAGGGGCGAAATAAGCGCCCTCGCCATGCAGGGTGTGACAGTTGATGCAGGAGTGACGCTCCCACACATGTTTTCCCAGCCGCACCGCGTCGGTCAGTTCCATGCCAGCAGTGGAGGTCTTGACGATGTAGCGGTGGCTGTGCGCGGTCATGGCCACGAACACGACAACGAAGAACAAGGAGCCCCCGTAGAACACGTTCCTGGCCCGCGACTTGGTAAGTATCTCTGACATATCGCGGTCCTGAGTACAGTTGCGGATAGGGTCTGCCTAAACCCGCGCACCGCCGCGTATGTTGTTAAAGCGCAAAGACCGGACCCATTGCTGCACGCAAGATGCAAGAAAAGGAGGACACGCCATGCGACGCCCCGATTTCGACAACCCGGATTTGCCCCTGGCAGACCTGTTTCACCACTGGCCCGCCTGCGCGGCCGAGTTCATGCGCCGCCAGATGATCTGCCCCGGCTGCCCGATCGCCCCCTTTCACACGCTGATCGATGCCTGCGGCGAATACGGGCTGGAGGAGATGGATTTCCGGGAGCAGTTGCGGGGAATGATAGGAGCCAAGTAAAACTATTTGCAAGATATCGCTGCAGCTCTCTTGCAATCATGGATCGCATACCCCATCTCGGTCCAGCAAAGCTTCTTCTTAGACCTTCTGTTTCCTAACGGCCCCAGTTGTTCCTATGTCGACACTGGGCCGGGCTATCGCGTGTTGCGGATAGCATTTATCAAGGAGACGACACGATGGCCAATGGCACCGTGAAATGGTTCAACTCGCAAAAAGGTTTTGGTTTCATCGCGCCCGAGCAGGGATCGCGGGACATCTTTGTCCACATTTCCGCTTTGGAACGCGCTGGCATCCAGCAGCTTGACGATGGCCAAGCCGTGACTTTCGACATCGAAAGCGGCCGCGACGGACGTGAGTCCGCCAGCAATCTTGCACTTGCGTAAGCCATTGCAGGCATGAAACTATTGACGGGAGCATTCTTGCGATGCCCCCGTTTCCTGCATCTGCCCTGTTTAAACTGCAGATGCGGTTCTCTTCCAAAAATTACCGAAAGAACAATCTTGATAGAAATCTCTTGGGGTTCTCCCATGACCATTTTCCTGCCCTCGGAAGGCCGGACACAAAAAATCTCGACGATTGAACAAGCCCACTTCTGGCTGCAGAAAGCCTGGCCGGTTTCCGATCGCAACAGAAACATTGCGCTTGAGAAAATTGATGCCGTCATGGACTGTCTCGCCCCCGTCGGCGCCGCACGCGCAGCTTTCCTCTCTGCTGTTGACACTGCTGGGTTTCAAACGGACTCCCGCACCGCCGCTTAGACCGCCGCGCCTTACTCATCCGGTCCCTGCCGCACTTGAGAGACAAAATATACTGAACGTTCGTCCGCTAAAATAAATCCTGCCCCGGAATCAATCCAGTTAGAGTGACCAGATGACCAAGCTAAACATCGAAGAATTGGGCCTGGCCGGTCTGTCCCGCAAGGAAACAGCGATCGAAAAGACCTCACGTGCAGCGCGTGAAATCCTCGACGACGAAAACGAGCTTCGGCGCAGAAAAATTGAGCGTCTTAAACGGACCCGGCTTCAATATGAGCACGGTAGTCAGCAGCCCGAAGACACTCAGCAATAATAACACCGGCCAAGAAGTATCGTGCCTGCTGAACACCGGGCATAGCCTGCCCGCAGGCCGGCCAGGCGGCAATCGCAGCGAATGGCTTGTGCAGTTTCTGTGTGCAACGTGTGCCTGCGCATCAAGGAAACCTGCCCCGCTTGGCGTTCCGGCCTCTTGCCCTAATAGTTACCTGCTGCCAGCGGGACACCTCCCGGTCTTTCAGCCGCCCCTACCCCTGTGCGCCGCTCAGGACCACCAGCCGGTGCGGGTCGGTGACAACAATATGCTTGCGGGTGGAGTGAACGATGCCGTCCTTTTCCCAGGCCGACAGCAGGCGGCTGACGGTGTGCAGCGTGGTGCCGGTCATCTCCGAGATATTGCGGCGGGTCACTGGAAAAGCGATCTCGATCCCTTCCTCCACCTTGCGGCCCGACTGGGTCACCATCCGCAAAAGCGCTGCCGCCACCCGTTGCTCCACTGCTTGCGTCGCCAGTTCGGTGATCCTTGTCTGCATCTCCCCCAGGCGCTGGCCCAGGGTGCTGTAGCTTTCGGTGGCAAAGCCCTGGTACTTGGCGGTGAACTCAGCCCACAGCCGCACCGGCCAGGACAGCGCCAGCGATTCCGAAGCCGCCACAGCCGTCGCCGGATAGGTGTCGCGGTTCAGCGCGGGCGCTATGCCGAACAACTGGCCCGGCGAGATATGCAGCGCGATGATCTGCTCGCCGCCTTCGGTGGTTTTCACAACACGGATGTAGCCGTCCAGCAGCAGGTGGAAGCGGTCGGCGTCATGGCCTTCGTGAAAAACCTCATTGCCCTCGTCATAGCGCCTGGGCAGGGCTTGATCGAGGATCTCGCGGATCTGGCCGCGCTCCAGGAGGTTGAAGGGCGGCAGCCCGGTCAGGAGGCTTTCGTCGAGCTTGGACAAGAATGCACCGCAAGTTTGCTGAAGGACAAAGAGATGACCCCGCCGTTATCGCATAGTGACGCCAGAGGAAACAACCGTGCGGGAAAAACGGGAACCCGGATCCGGGGGAGCCTCCCTCCCCCCTGCCTGCCGGTGCTGATCCACGGGGTTCGGCGAAAGATTGCGTCCCTTGCGCCGAACCGGCGGGCGGCACCTGACCAGTGCCGCCCGTCTTTCTTTGATTGGACACTTGGAGGCCGAAATGGCTGCGCGAACCGACTATTCTGGACCCGTCCTTTTTTCCTTTGGCTTCAGGCCGTTCTTTCTTGGGGCCTGCCTGTTTGCCCTGCTGGCGATCCCCGCCTGGCTGCTGATCTGGCAGGGCACGCTGGAGTACAGCGGGCCGTTTCTGCCAACCGACTGGCACATTCATGAGATGATCTTTGGCTACGGCGCGGCGGTCGTGGCGGGTTTCCTGTTCACCGCAGTGCCCAACTGGACCGGGCGGATGCCTGCGCGCGGCTGGCCGCTGGCGCTGCTTTCAGGCCTTTGGCTGCTGGGCCGGATCGCCGCTGCCGGCTGGCTGGGGCTGTCGGCGCTTGGGGTGATGGTTGCGGACTGCGCCTTTCTGGCCGCTGTGGTTGTGATGATCGCGCGCGAAATCATCGCGGGTGAAAACTGGCGCAACCTCAAGGTTCTGGTGCCGATCACCCTGCTGGGCCTGGCCAATGCCTGCTTCCATATTGAGGCGATGACCGAGGGGGCGGCTGATATCTCGCGCCGTTTGGGAATTGCCGTGCTGATCTTTCTGATCATGCTGATCGGCGGGCGGATCATCCCCAGTTTCACCCGCAATTGGCTGGCCAAGAACGGCGCAGAGAAGATGCCGGTGCCATTCGGCAAATTCGATGCCGTGACCCTCGCGTCGGGTGCTGCCGCTTTGCTCGCCTGGACCGCAGCGCCCTGGGCTGCCGTCAGCGGTGTGCTGCTATTGGCAGCCGGGCTGCTGCACGTCCTGCGATTGGCACGCTGGTGCGGGCTGGCCAGCCTGGGTGAGCCGCTGCTGTTCATGCTGCATGCGGCCTATGCGCTGGTGCCTGCAGGGCTGATCGCCGCCGCGGCAGTGCCATTTGGCTTGCTCGAACCCGCCGCAGCCGCGCATATTCTGGGTATCGGTGCTGTTGGCGGCATGACATTGGCCGTCATGATGCGCGCCACCATGGGTCACAGCGGCCGGCCGCTGGTTGCAGGCCCGGCTTTGACCGCTGCCTTTGCGCTGGTCATTGCGTCTGCCTCCTTGCGGGTTGCAGGCAGCACTGAACTGGCCGCGGGCTGGACCGGCATCACCGTTTCCGGAGGTTTATGGACCGCAGGGTTTGCGTTGATGGTGCTGAAAACCGGGCCTTGGCTGGCAACCCGGAGTGCGGGATCCAAGAAAGTGTCAGGACCGCAGGCCCACAACCGGACCTAGAGCACATGTAAGGCCTTAAAGACGGCAAAGCTTACGCAAATTTAACAGCCTTCTCAGAGAGTGTTATTCCGGGTAACTAGGCTTTGGATAGTGTGGGGAGGTCCTAAATGCAGTGGAAAGCTGCTGCCGCTGCTGTAGTGCCGCTGCTGCTATGGGCCGTCCAAAGCCTGGCGCAACCCGCCGGGCTTGACGCATTCAAGCGGCCCGCTGCCGTGCCATTCCCGGAGGCTGCGCCCTACAGCCGTGAAATTGCCACCTTAGGCAAAATGCTGTTCTTTGATCCGCGCCTGTCCGGCGGCCAGAACATCAGTTGCTCAAGCTGCCACAACCCTTCTTTCGGCTGGGAAACCCCGGTACCCAAGGCCATCGGCGCTGCAAACAAACCCGTGCGCCGCCATGCGCCGACACTCCTGAACGCGGCCTGGATCACCCCGCTGTTCTGGGACGGGCGCGCGGACAGCCTGGAAACGCAGGCCATTGGGCCGATCACCGCTCCGGATGAGATGAACGCAACCTTTGACGGCATCACCGCCCGCCTGACTGCGGTGCATGAATACAAAACCTGGTTCGATCGCCTGTTCCCTGGGCGGGGGATCCGCAAGGAGACCGTCCTGACCGCACTCGCCACCTACCAGCGCACGATTGTCAGCGGCGTGGCCAGTTTCGACCGCTGGGTAAGCGGGGATGCAACTGCAGTGCCGGAGGCCGCCAAACGCGGCTTTGCGCTGTTTAACGGGCGGGCGAATTGCGTGTCCTGTCATTCCGGCTGGATGTTCACGGACAACCAGCTGCATGACATCGGAATTCAAACAACCGACCTTGGCGGCGGCGGCCTGACACCGCCGGACCCGGAGATGAACTACCGCTTCAAGACCCCCGGACTGCGCAACATCGCTCTGCGGGCGCCGTATATGCACGACGGTTCGCTCACCTCGTTGCGGGAGGTGGTCCGCCATTATGCCGACGGCGGCAGCGCCAAGGCATCCCGAATGCCGGATATCGAAGGTTTTGCCGCCACCGAAGCGGACATCACCGACCTGATTGCCTTTCTGCAGACGCTGACGGATACCGGAACCAATGTGCCAACCCCTATTCTGCCGGCAAACTGATGCGCATGGCTGAGGGTCCCCGCTTATGAATATCAAACGGTCCACCGTGCTGCCGGTTCTGGTGATTGCGGTTGCGGCACTGCTTGCGGCACTGCTGATCGGCAGCATGGCGATGTATGCCTCCAGCCGGAAAGACGCGGTGCTGGAAGCCTCGCTTGAGGTGACCCGGCGCGCCAGCGGCGTCAGCACCGGCATCACGGCCGCCGAAGTTTATGCCCAAGACGTTCTGGCGATGACGCGGCTGATCCCGCAGGAAGACGTGGCCAGCCAGTTTCAATCTTACCTCAAGGAAATCAACAGCGATCTCAGCGCCTTGCTGAAGCAACCGCTGCCTGGGCCGCTGCGGGCTGAGGCTGAAGCCCTGAATCAGACGCTGACGGAGTGGTGCGAATTGGCGGTTGTGCTTTTGGGCATCAAACCTGCAAAGGACATTCCCACTCTCAGCACATTGATGATGAGCAGCGAGGCGGTTACCCGGCAAGCTGCCACTGTGACCGGTCTGGCGGCTGTGCATGCGGAACAGGCCATCGCGGCGGCGAACCGGGCGTTGTCCCGTATTTTTGTTCTGGGGCTGACCGGCACCGCGCTGCTTATGCTTGCAGCACTGATTTTTGCCTTTCGCAAGGCGCACGCCGTCTCCGGCGCGATGCAATTGGCGGCTTCCAAGCTGCGGCGGCTGGCAAGCCGCGAGCAATTTGCGCCCTCACAGGAAGCAAGTGAGATTTCTGCCGTATTTGCGGCGCTGGACACATTGGAAACCAGTCTGGAGGAAAAGAAGCGGATCGCCGAGCGGCTGCAGCAGGAAAAAGCCCGGGCGGAAGCTGCCACCGAGACCAAATCCCGCTTCCTGGCAACCATGAGCCACGAGATCCGCACGCCGATCAACGGGGTCCTGGGGATGGCGGAAGTGCTGAATGAAACCAGCCTCACATCTGAACAGCAATCCTGCACCGGAACCATTCTGGCATCGTCCGAGGCGCTGCTGCGCATCGTCAACGACATTCTCGATTTCTCCAAGCTGGAGGCCGGAAAAGAGCAGATGCTGGAGCAGCCCTTTAACCTGCGCGACGTGATTTATGACGTCGCCACGCTGATGTCGCCCAGCGCATCCGCCAAGGGGCTGGAAATCTGTATCGACATCCCGGAAAACACGCCTGCCGTCTTTACCGGCGACAGCGGCCGGGTGCGGCAGATTCTGATGAACCTGGTGGGCAACGCGGTAAAGTTCACTCTGGAAGGTTTTATCAGTATCACACTCAACTACGACGCCGGCCATGCTATTCCACTGTGCATTGATGTGCGCGACACCGGGGTCGGCATCCCCAATGACTGTATCGGCCAGATCTTTCATGCCTTCGAGCAAGTAGAAAGCACCACCGCCCGGCGATTTGAGGGCACCGGTCTGGGCCTGGCCATCTCGTCCCGTTTGGCGCAGGCCATGGGCGGGCGGATCGATGTGGACTCGGAGAGCGGCACAGGGTCCTGTTTCACTGTCTGCCTGACGCTGCCTGTTGCCGCTCCTGCGCCGGTCCTTTCCCGGCCGCTTGCGGGCAAACTGGTGGCTGTGGCCGCGGATCTGGCCTTTGCCCGCGACGTGCGGCAGCGCCAGCTGGCTCTTTGGGGGGCAGACACAATCGCGCTTCACGGCATGGACGGGCTGCTGGAAAAAGTGGCGGCAATGGCTGCGGAACAGCGGCAGCCGGATCTGGTGCTGGTTGAAACCAGCCTGCCGCTGGAGCAAGCCAGAAACCTTTGCCGGAGCCTGCACAGCTTGCCCGGGTGCCGGGAGATGCCGATCGTTTTCTGCACCGGCGGTCAGATGCTGGCCGAATACGAAGTGTTGAAGGAGTGCAAGACGTTGCGTGTGCTGATGAAACCGGCGCGCAACAAACTGCTTTTGCAGACCCTGCAGGAGGTCTTGAACTCCGGTGCGCCGCAGGCTGCCGCCGCGGTGCCGCCCAGCGCCGGGCAAACAGCCGGGCAATTCAGCCACTTGCGCCTTCTGGCGGCTGAGGACAACCGTACCAACCAACTGGTTTTGCAGAAAATGCTGGCCCCTTCCGGCATTCAGCTGACCATTTGCAGCAATGGGCAGGAGGCGGTGGACACCTTCGCCGCACATCATTTCGATCTGGTGCTGATGGACATGTCGATGCCGGTGATGGATGGCATTGAAGCCACCCGCCGCCTGCGGGCCTGGGAACAGGAAAACGGCCGGGCGCCCTGCCCTGTCCTTGCGCTGACCGCCAATGTGCTGAGCACCGACGAAGCGGCCTGCCGCGCTGCAGGCATGGTTGAATTTCTTTCCAAGCCGATGCGCAAGCAGCTGCTGCTGGAACAAATTGCCAAGTGGACTGATACGCCGTCTGCCACTGATGCAACGCTGCAGGCCCGGCAAGCCTGACACGCAGGGTCCCGGCCTATTGCTTTACCTGTGACGCGATGGCGCTGATCCGCCATGAAAATCACGACAATACACAAAATCACACTAAATCGTGATATAATGGGCGCCTGCCTGTGTCCCGGTTTGAGTGCATTTCCGGAACCTGGGAAGGCGTTTACCGGCACCGCTCGCACAGGGATGGCGCGCCGCACACAATGGCAGTTTTGGTGAAAGTTAATGAGTGATTGGGGGATCACATGTCCAGTTTACAGATCGGGGCCGCACGCCCCGCCGATGGCTATGCCGCACATTCCGAAAATCCAGACTGGGGGGCAACCGGCACCGGCCTGCTGCATTTAGCGCCCAGCGGCCTGACTTCTGACGGCGGCATGGCCGGGGCGGACCGGCCCAACCCGCGTGAGATTTCCAATATCCTGTCTGCGCAAGACGGCAGCACTGTGAATGCTGCAGGCGCGTCGGACTTCCTGTGGATCTGGGGGCAGTTTCTGGATCATGATCTGTCGCTGACCGGGACCGAAAGCGAGACCGGGGCAGATATCGAAGTCCCGGCGGGAGATCCGTTTTTTGATCCTTTCGGCACCGGTGAGGCGGTCATTCCCTTTACCCGGATAGCGCAGCAGGACGGTGAGTATCTCAATGAGATCACAGCATTTATTGATGCCTCCATGATCTATGGCTCGACGGTGGAAACTGTCGCAGCAATGCGGGACGAAGGCGGCAGGCTGCGGATGACCAAGGACGGGTATCTGGGCCGGGATGGCGACGGCTTCCTGACCGGAGACGTCCGCGCCGCGGAAAATGTGGCCCTGTCCTCGATGCACACGATTTTCACCCGCGAGCACAACCGGCTGGTTGAGGAACTGGCCGCAAGGGATCCAGGCCTGACAGACGACCAGCTGTTTGAGGCGGCCCGCGCCCGGGTCGAAGCGCTGGTGCAAAGTGTCACCTTCAAGGAGTTTCTCCCCCTTTTGATCGGCCAAGACGCGCTTGGGGCCTATCAGGGCTATGACCCGGACGTGAACCCCGGCATTGCTATCGAGTTTTCTACTGCCGTGTTCCGGCTGGGGCATACGCTTTTGCCGGCCAATCTGCAGCTGGTGGCAGCTGACGGAACCGCCGGTCTGCTGGCGTTGCGGGACGCGTTCTTTCAGCCGCATCTGCTGAAGGAACCGGACATGATCGAAAACGTCATGCGCGGTGCTGCAACCCAAGCAGCCGAAGCTGTAGACACTATGGTGGTCGAGGATGTGCGCTCATTCCTGTTCGGGCCGCCTGGCGCAGGCGGGCTGGACCTGGCAGCGCTGAACATTCAACGCGGGCGCGATCTGGGTGTCGCCAGCTATAATGACCTGCGCGAAGCGCTTGGCCTTGCCCGGGCAGAAAGCTTTACCGATATCACGAAGGATGCCGGTCTGGCGGCCAGACTGGAAGATGCCTATGGCGACACCGATCTGGTCGATGCCTGGATTGGCGGGCTGGCCGAAGACCCGTCCGGCGACCGGCTGCTTGGGGAAACCTTTACCACGGTCATGGTGGACCAGTTCACCCGCCTGCGCGACGGCGATCCATTCTGGAGTGAAGGACGCGAGGGTATTCCCGCCAGCGAGATGAAGGCGCTATGGGAGACAAGCCTGTCCGATATCATTGTGCGTAACACCGATATCAGCGCCATTCAAAAAGACATCTTCATGGCGATGGACAGGGCTGCCGGCACAATGGGCGATGACACCCTTGAAGGCGGTGCCGGACGCGATTTCATGTTCGGCAATGATGGCGCAGACAGCCTGGCTGGCCAGGCCGGCGGCGATGACCTTCAGGGAGGCCGCGGCAAGGACACCCTTGCTGGCAACCAGGGGAACGACTGCCTGGACGGCGGCGCTGGCCGGGACCGCTTGAATGGCGGATCCGGGGAAGACTTCATCTTTGGCGGCACTGGAAAAGATCAACTCACAGGGGGGCAGGACAACGACGAGCTGTCAGGCGGGCGCGGCATGGACAGGCTGTCCGGGAACAAGGGCAACGACACGCTTGACGGCGGCCTGCATGCCGACACTCTGAGCGGCGGCGCCGGGAATGACCTGCTGACCGGCGGCGCCGGCGGCGACTGTTTTCTGTTCCGGACCCGGCACCATGGGGATGACACCATTACGGATTTCGAACTGGGCCTTGATGAAATCAAAGTGACAGGCCCAATGCGCCGCACATTGTCTATTGAGGACACAGAAGGCGGCCTGAAATTCTCGGATGGTGAAAACTGGTCCGTGTTGCTGGAGGACATCAGCATGGGCGACTGGTTTCAATCCGGCGACAGCCTGTTCTGACCGCAACCGGGCTGATGCACGGCCATCTGGATGAGACCCGCCGCCCGCCGCATCGGCAACAGCCGGCCGCCGATCGGAAACTTCGCCACGGCCCGCGGGGCGTGATGTCGTATGTCCCCCATCCGCTGACGCAATCAAAGGACAGGCGCCGTCTGGCCCGCGGCTAGAATGCCCGATCAGTTTCCGCAAAGCCGCAAAGCCCAAGCGGAAGGCGACAGGCATCGGGGAGGACGCGCCGCCATGAAAGACAAGACAACCACCACCGAACAGGCCATGGCACTGATCCGGGACGGGGATGTCGTGACCACCACCGGGTTTGTGCAAAGCTGCATCCCGGAAATGCTGCACGCGGCCTTGGAAAAGCGGTTCATCGAGGAGGGCGCGCCCCGCGACCTGACGCTGATCATGTGCGCAGGCGCCGGCGACAGCAAGGGATTGGGGACCGGACGGCTGCACCACGACGGGCTGCTGCGACGGGTGATTGCCGGCAATTTCGGCCGCATGCCCAAGGTTGCGCAAGCAGCACAAGAGAACAAGATCTGCGGCTACAACCTGCCGCAGGGGGTAATCTCGCAGCTTTACCGGGCCTGCGCGGCGGGCCAGCCGGGGCTGTTCTCCAAGGTCGGCCTGCACACCTATGTCGATCCCCGCCATGGCGGCGGCAAGGTCAACAAAGTGACCGAGGAGGACATTGTCCGCTACCACGAGGTCGATGGCGAGGAATGGCTGTTCTACAAGGCCACCAAGATCGACGTCGCCTTCATCCGCGGCACCAGCGCCGACCGCTCCGGCAACATCAGCATGGAGCGCGAGGCGTTGACACTGGACTGCCTGGCCCAGGCAATGGCCGCCCATAACAACGGCGGCATTGTCATCGCCCAGGTGGAGCGCATCGTCGAGGACGGCTCGATCAAGCCGAAGGACGTGAAGATTCCCGGCTTGCTGGTGGACTGCGTCTGCTTGGCGGACGATCCGGACATGCACCGGATGAATTACGGCGTGCAGCACAACCCTGCCCTGTCCGGAGAGATCCGGGTGCCGGTGGAGGGCATCGCCAAGATGCCGCTGGATCAGCGCAAGATCATCGCCCGCCGCGCCGCCTTTGAACTGCCGCCCAACGGCGCTGTGAACCTCGGCGTCGGTGCGCCCGACGGCGTCGCGGCGGTAGCAAACGAGGAAAAGGCCACCCCCTATATCACCCTCACAACTGAGGCCGGCGCGGTCGGCGGTGTGCTGGCAGGCGGTTCCAGCTTCGGCTCCTCAGCCAATGCCGATGCCATCATCGACCAGAACCAGATGTTCGATTTCTACGACGGCGGCGGGCTCGACCTCACCTGCCTTGGCATGGCGGAATGCGACGCCGAAGGCAGTGTCAATGCCTCCCGTTTCGGCGGCCGCCTGAATGGCTGCGGCGGCTTCATCAACATCTCGCAGAACTCGCGCGCGGTGGTCTTTGCCGGCACGTTCACCGCTGGCGGGCTGAAGGTTGCGGTTGAGGGCGGCAACCTGCGCATCGTCCAGGAAGGCCGCAACAAGAAGTTCGTCCGCCTGATCGAACAGATCACCTTCTCCGGCCCTTACGCCTCGCAGCGCTCGCAGCCGGTGCTTTACGTAACCGAACGCTGCGTGCTGCAGCTGACGCCCAAGGGACTGGAACTGATCGAGATTGCGCCCGGCATCGACCTGCAGCGCGATATCCTGGATCAGATGGAGTTCAAGCCGATCATCGAGAACGTCAGCCCGATGGATCCGCGCATTTTCCAGGATGAGCAGATGGGGCTGATGAATGACCTGCTGAACCTGAACCTGTCGGAGCGGGTCACTTATGATGCCGCACGCCACACCATGTTCCTCAACCTCGAAGGCTGGAGCGTCAAGAAGAAGCGCGACATCGAGGACCTGACCCGTGTCTTGCAGGATGCCTTTGTCAAAAGCGGCCAGGATGTGAACATGGTGATAAACCAGAACGGCTTCCGCATTGCCGAGGATCTGCAGGATGCCTATGCGGCATCGGTCGGCCGGACACTGGAGCGCCACAGCGCCTCGATTGCCCACTACACCACCAGCGCCTTCATGCGCCTGAAGATGCAAGGCACCCTCGCCAGCCGCAGCGTGCAACCGCATATTTTTGAGAGCGGCGAAGAAGCGCATCAGGCCATTTGGGGGTCCTGAAGCGGACACAAGCCCGCGCCAGCCCGTATCGGGCTGGCCACCCCTTCCGCACCCATCCGCGCGCGCCGGAGAACCGGTCCGGCCGTTCGTTCCAGCACTTGGCAGGCGCACAAAACCTTTCATGCAAAAGATCCGTAAGTCCTTAAGGTAAATACGGTTTCCAAGGGCACCGGGTTGCCGCCAGCTGATGAAAGCCCGGGGCCATGCAGATTTTCTAACGAGAGCTGGACAGGAACTGCATTTTTTTTAAAAACCCTCTTGCACCCCCTCGCAACAAACTTTAGACAGCGCCTCACCGATGGGGTGTAGCCAAGTGGTAAGGCAGCAGTTTTTGGTACTGTGTATCGTAGGTTCGAATCCTACCACCCCAGCCATCGGCCTTTCACACAAGAAAATAAGCACCCGGCGCACCCACTAGCCCCGGAACTGCCCCCGGTTTCGGCCCCAGTGTTCCTGGACGATTTCGGTAAGCTGACGAGGCCGCTTCCCCATGGCTTGAGAGTTGCTGGCGGGGCCGCTAGCTAGCTCAGATCTTGGGTAAGGCTGTACTTGGATCTGACCTCCCCCTAGTCGCGGGAGAGGCCGTTGGCGTTATGGCTGAGTATAGTCGGCATAGGGATAAGTAATGGAAGCGAACCGTTATCCCGGGAAATACCAACCAGAACAAACCACAAGTTCTTCCTTATCAAAGAACCAAAGAATCGAGGAGCTCAAGACGTTCCTGGAAGCGGCGCTGACGGCCCAGATAACCGGGTGAGCGGGGAATATGGCGAACCTCCAAGTAATCATCCTCTCGATCCGGGGTTAGCTCCCGCACCTCATCCAGCCCCCGAATGTTATGCGACATTTCCACGAACTGCCCGAGCACCCTTAGAGCCGACGCTTTCATCCCGGCCTTCAACCGCTTGGCATAGGCGTAGTTGATGATGAAGCTGTCATGGACGCACAGGGCCGGTATTTCTATTCGCGTGAACGCCCTGATCAGCATGTTCGCCATGATGCTATCAATGTTCATCAGATAGATCCCTCGGTCAGCGCAGATATCGTCCCTGAGGAAGGGGTGTTTCTCCACGAAGGCATCCAGCACCTTGAACAACTCGGCATTCTTCATGGACTTCTCCTGGGAGCCAGTCGGCGCATCGTTCCTGAAAGCACTGCAGGCCTTGTTCCTCGAAGATGCATTCAAAGCCATTAGAACGAGAGACTTGACCAGCTTGCGTTGCTTGGCCGGATCCATGTCCTTAATCAGACCATCCTCCAGAACGTAGGGGTCGCTCTCGAGCTGAACGCCATGCTTCGCAGCCAGGATGGCTACGTGCAGGGCTCGGTAATCCACTTCGACGGTCGGCTGATCGTTGATGTGGATGCGTTGTCTCAACTCGCTTCCGCAGTTCTGCCACCAACCCCCAAAGAAACGCCCGCCACACCTCCAGTCATTCCGGTTGAATATGCGAACGACGTGATGATCAAAGCCGCCGATGGCAAGCCGCGCCATTTGACCGGTTCGCGGGCCTTCCTCGATTGGCCTGTCGATCCAAGGCTGCTCCAGATCAGGGATGTCGATAAAGGTGCGCTGCAGAAGCCAGTTATACCTCTCCAACTCCGCCCGCATCTTCACTGAATCCGGCGTGTCCACGTATTCGAGGTTGCGCTGAGACTTCTCGAGCCCTCGCATCACGACGCTTTCTTTCTTGGGATGGATAAGGATGTGCTGCTGCCCAAACTTAACCTGACGGAACAGTCGGCAAAGTGATTCAGCTGCCCGGATGCGTGTGGTTCGGTTCGTGCTAGCTCTGGGTCCTGAGTAGCTACCAGCGGCGAACGCAATGAAGCCGCCATCATGCAGGCTATGAACAAGCTTGGGGGCCGCACGAGACAGGCCAAACCAATTATAGCGGCTGCTAGCTGTCCACGCGGTGTTGTTCATGTCCACGGCAATGCTGAGCTCTGGATCTCTATCCCATGCTTCAAACAGATTTAGCAGTAGGATTTCTAGCTGTTGTCTTCGGGTGGCCTTTGGTTTCACACCTCCTTTCTTGAGGGCAGTTGCTTCTGGCTCCCCAATGCACTGCTTCCAGACCAGATTGGTTAGCTTCGATACGTCAGGGTGCTTCGAAAAGCGGTGGATGTTGAGGGTCCGCGAGTAATACGGATCTGCGATGATCAGGTCATTGAGTTGCACTTCTGAGCGAAAGTTGTTCATCAGGTTTCCTCATGGCAGTTTGCTCTTGCTCCAAACCGGTAATGGCTTGGACACGAAGGTGATTTCACTCAGACCGCGAGCGACGATTACCCGCCCGCGACCCACCTTTTCGGCTTTAATATTGGCTAGTTAGCAATCCGGGAGGCTGCCCAGCCGTGGGGCAGCTGGACGATCTACCCAGAGCCCAGACAGCGGCGGCGGTTTCTCCTGAGCCTTCGAGCCGGTCATTCCTATCGGTATTGCTCGCTGGGTCCGGAGCAGAGTTTCCAAGTGTTTCGAGCTTGCCGCATCGCGTCGGAACGCTCCTATTTCTTCCCGATGCCCACGCAACTTCCGCTGCAACCTCTTCCAGTCTCTCGGTATTCTATTTTCGCACCAAGAAAACGGTTTGCCGTGTGCCATGTTCACTCCATTCAAGCTGTAAGGCGCACGAGGAGTCGAACCCCTCGAACGCATTCGTTCAGAGGAGGAAATTTTCATCACGGAGACTAAGTCACGCACGCGAACAGCTAAGCCTGCGATCGAGGCTCTAGCGGCGTATGCGAGATTAGCCGTAGCTCACCAGACAACTGGTAAACACGTGGCTGTAGCCTCGTTTATGTGATGTATTCTAAGCGGAAGACCGAATACACGTATCCCGATAGAATAGCCCTTCCCACAGGGGCTTCAGTAGGACCTTACTTAAGGCCTTCAAAATCCGAAGAAATCTTAGTGGGAGGCTAACTCATCAGGGATCCTTGCCGTGTTATCTCTGGGACTTGCTTGTTACCGCTAAGGGCTCTCAGAGGTCAACCACGATTTCTACCACCCCTTCCTCAGGGACGATATCTGCGCTGACCGAGGGATCTATCTGATGAACATTGATAGCATCATGGCGAACATGCTGATCAGGGCGTTCACGCGAATAGAAATACCGGTCCTGTGCGTCCATGACAGCTTCATCATCAACTACGCCTATGCCAAGCGGTTGAAGGCCGGGATGAAAGCGTCGGCTCTAAGGGTGCTCGGGCAGTTCGTGGAAATGTCGCATAACATTCGGGGGCTGGATGAGGTGCGGGAGCTAACCCCGGATCGAGAGGATGATTACTTGGAGGTTCGCCATATTCCCCGCTCACCCGGTTATCTGGGCCGTCAGCGCCGCTTCCAGGAACGTCTTGAGCTCCTCGATTCTTTGGTTCTTTGATAAGGAAGAACTTGTGGTTTGTTCTGGTTGGTATTTCCCGGGATAACGGTTCGCTTCCATTACTTATCCCTATGCCGACTATACTCAGCCATAACGCCAACGGCCTCTCCCGCGACTAGGGGGAGGTCAGATCCAAGCACATCCTTACCCAAGATCTGATCCTGCTAGCGGCCCCGCCAGCGGTTTTCAAGCCAAGGGAAATCAGTCCCGCCAGCGCTCCGAAACTGCCCAGAAAAACGGGGGCCGAAAACGGGGGCAGTTCGGCTCTTTCGAGCTCGTCAGCGTCTTATTCTATTGGAGGAAAGGCCGATGGCTGGGGTGGTAGGACGCCTTGCCCACCGATCCGCTTCATCGCCTTAGCCGCCCCGTCAGCAAACCTGGGGCCGTTCCTGGGGCGGTTCGGTAGCTAATGACCCGTCTCCGGGCAGCTAGCGACCTGCCAACAAAAGATCCCAGCCTAGAACCGTTGCCGAGCCGCTGCCAACTTCCCAGCCTGCCGCTATCGATCCGCTGACGAGAGGGGACGGTGGAGACCCGATGGTGGCGAGGCGTGGTGTGGGTGGAGATATGCGCTTGAAGCCCAGAGACAAGGTGCTAGGCTTTGGCAAGTCATTGATGGCAATGCAGAAAGCCTTCACTGTTTTACTTTTTTCGTCGGAAGTTTGCCAATGCCAGGGAAATTCGAACTCTACGAGGATAATGCAGGTGAGTTTCGCTTCCGGCTAAAAGCTCGCAGCGGCGAGAACATTCTGGCTAGCGAAGGCTACAAGCAAAAGGCTAGTGCCGAGAACGGCATCGAGTCGGTCAGGAAGAACGCCGGAGACGATGCGTGCTACGAGCGCAAGGAAACCTCCGCCGGAAAGCACATGTTCAACCTGAAAGCCAGCAACGGTCAGGTGATCGGCACCTCGCAGAGCTACGCCAATGCGTCGGGACGGGACAACGGCATCGAGTCGGTCAAGAGGAATGCGCAGGACGCAGGTGTCGACGATCTGAGTAGCGATCTGAGTCGGAACCGAATTGCTCAAGTCAGGTCCCTTGCACAAGCTCTTCCTGATCAAAGTGACATCGTCAAATTTGGCCTCACCGAGAAGGGCAAGGTACAACTCGTTGCCGTTCCGAATACGGCTGATGACGTGGAAAGGATCATCACCATTCGCGAAGAGCTGATTTCAGCAGATGGTCCAATAGCTGCCTTGAGCACTCGCTACTCTCGGAATCCTAATGCCCCCCAAGCCGCCTTGCTCGAGAGGGTCATAGGGAGCTATGCAAAGGAGCTCAGCAAAGACATACACGACATCAACTTTGCTGTTCTGTTTGTAAGAGGCACCCGGCTAGTGTCCGCCTCAAATACAGCTCAGCACAATATTCAAACTGGAGAATGGCCTGACTTCGAGCCCGAGGAACAAGAAGCGCTGGATTCCCTGATCGCTCTTCATGGCCCATTGATGATGGCTACGCCAGTCGGCAGAGACCTAGTGGCAGCTTCTAACGAGTTTGATGGCACGCCGGAGAAAAGCAAAGAAGAGGAAGGGCTTTTCCAAGAGCTTGCTGAAACGGTTGCTGACGAGACCGAAGTGTTTGAAGCCGAAACGCTGGATGCTATCCATGACATCACAACACCCGTTGAATTCGACCTTCATCCAGCAAGAACCCGCCGTCTCCGCGTTCTACTCGCAGGGTCCTTACTAACTTCCGTTGCTGGGGCCTCTGCCTGGCTCGCTTCTCTGGGATCCTCTTTGGCACTGATACCGGCCGTAGGAGGAATGTTCATCTGGGAGGTGGTCAAAAAAACTGATGATTTTAAGTCTGTCACTGATTTGCTTGCGAAGGGCTATGATGGCATGCCCGATCAAGCGGCGGAACAGCTGAAGAATCTGAAGCGCATGTCGAAGCTGCTCGAGAAAAGGCGTGCGATGTTCACGAAGCTGGCTGACCTTCGCCCGGAATTTGGATGGGCAAAACGCTACATCAAACCCGAAGAAACAGTCGACGACGGCGAAGAGTGAGTTTTCACCAGCCGCTTTCAACTGCTAGCGGCGCTCTGACTGGTGCTATTGGGGAGACCCGCCAGGCAACAGATCTCTCCAGGATTATACGGGGGCGTTCTTGAACTCGTCGGTAGGGACGAGAAGAAGGAACACTAGGAGCGCGAGGTTAGCTGGCGGAACGAGAACCAGCAGGAACCACCATTGATTTACTCCGGTGTCTCGGGTTCGGCGAACCCCGAAAGCGAGGAGAACCGCTGCGACTGCTCCAATTGCCAGAAGCGACAGGACGCCTAACCAGCTATCAGGCTCCGTCAGAAACAGCGCGACCAACACCAGCGTCAGCAGACCGGTCACCACTTGCACGATCAAATACTCTCTTCGGGACACACGGCCAGAGAACCCGAAAATGTAGTTCAGCAATGGTGCTGCGGCGGTATTCAATTCAGTTGCAGAGTGTTTACCGGTCCGAATGAGCTCTTCAGACGCCTCCGATGCTTGCGTTGCCGCCTGCTCAGCAGCCTTCTTCACTTTTGCATTTAGCGCTGGGTCGGTGATTGCCTTGTGAGCTCTTTTCACGCCCAACTCAGTCAGACGGATCAAAAATAGTCCACTGATGCCGATAGATACGATTGCCAACCAAACTGGATACGGCGGGTTGACAACGTACCATATGGTTGCGCCAGCAGCGGCTGTAGCGAGCAGCGAAAGTAGTGAAAGAAAACGATCCATTATCTACTCATTCAGTTGTTCAAGTCAGTTTCGTGATCGTGCCCAAATTGCCAATCGAATGCGCCGCGTAGTTTTGAAGCGCCCAGCAAATGAGACTCATAGTCTGTAGATTATAAGTCTACAAGGTTGCTCTGTCCGATCATGGCGATACGCAGGCTTGTAGGGCAAAATCTCAAAAGGTTCCGGGAGGAAGCCGGGTTCTCGCAGGAGGCCCTGGCCTTCGAGTGCGGCCTTCATCGAACCTACGTAAGCGGCGTGGAGAGGGGGGTGCGCAACCCCACGGTACTGGTTCTTGAGAAGCTTGCCGAGCCGTTGGGGGTGCCCCCATGGAGGCTTCTGGTGCCACCTGATGATCAGCCAAACTAAGAATTATCCTCTGATAAAAAAAGCAAAGTGAAAGCCCCGGCGAACCTGCCAAGGCCCGCCGAGGTTAGGATCATGGTATCTTCCGGGTCAACACGTATTCCGCGAGCCAAGCCCAGTATGCCGCCGCATTAGTGAAGCTCTGAGCCCGAGCTGCCAGATCTTCAGCGGCCCTACGAGAAAGACCGCCATCGTATTCAGCGATAGCGGCCCTTTCTTCGAACTCCTCAATGTTGGGTGGTCTCATCCCGGCACCGGCAACCTGATCTGGTCTATGATGGACCGCTTCTGTTCGTCTGAGATGCCTGCGGAATAGATGCCGTAGGTGATCCCGTTCTCCGACCGCGCTGACTTATGACCCACCAGTGAAGCCGTGAAGTGCTCCGGGACACCTGTACGCTCGCATTGAGTGATGAACCACTTCCGGGTCGAATGAAACACCAACCCTGGACGCTCCAGCCGCAACCGCTGCCGGGCCTTGGCAAACGCCTTGGTGATTTGGTTGACGGTCAAGTCAGGGAACAACGGGCCGAACTCAGGCAACTCTCTGAAAAGGTCCTGCAACACTGGGTGCACCGGAACCAGTCTCTCCGCAGCATCCGTTTTCAACAGCCGCAGCTCATTTGGACGAACCCAAGCAAAGGTCCCGAGGTTGCCCTTCGACACCAGATCCTCGCGAAGCAGGCCAGCCGCTTCCCCGGCACGCATCCCTGACAGTAGGCAGGTCAGAAACACCGGGTGCAGATCACCGCTTCGGTCAGCCAGCAGTCTCTGCACTTCCTCGTCCGTCGGCACTGCATAGGGTTTGGGCCGAACCTTCTGGTCAAACAGCACTGACTTGAAGGGATTGGCTTCCAAGGCCCCCTCATAGACGCACCAGTCGAGGAAATGGTTCACCTGCGACCAGATACGCTTCTGGGTCCGCACGGTTATCTTGGCTGCGCAGTTCTCCGAGAAAGACAGCAGACCGTCTAGGCTCAACCCTCTCGTTGACGCTGACTTGCCAACTAGCGGGGACAGCTTGGCGATCAAACCAAGAAACTCCCTGCCGTCATCTCGCCCAAGGCTGCAGAGCGACCGTTCACCATACCGGCTAGCGAACAGCTCCACCGAATAGCGCACCGACTTGAACCCGCCATGGCGAAGCTGGCTGCTCCGGTGCCTCAAGTACATGTCAGCGCGGTCACCGATCAGAATCTTCTGCTTTGCGGCCAACCGGTTGAAGTCAGGCCGGTCAATAACTGCTCCGGAGTCTGCCAGAGAGGCCCGCAGGCGGTCGAGAGCGCCTTCTGGATTAGCTGCCCATGCAGAGGCAGTTCTGCTGTTCCTTGGAGCGCTCAGTGCTTCCTCTGCGAGTGACCGAACCTCAGCCACCTGCGTTTCATAGCGAGCGTTCAATTCAGCTGCCCGGACGCGGGCGGTAGCGGCGTCTCTCGTCTTCAACGATTGTTTCAGAGCTTGCTGGCCGAGAGCCAGAGCTACGTCTTTCGGGTAATGGCGTCGATAGAGCCACGTGTGACCCTTCAAATACGCATACTTGATCTGAGCAGACATAGCGTCTCCTCCTTTTGGTTTTGAGATTGGGGAAAAGGGCTTCAGTCGCCCTCGTAGACCCGCAGGATCAGGTCGAAGTCGGGCTCGCCGTATTCGCCTTCCAGTGGTCCCGTAAGGGAGTAGCCACCCACGCAGTCGTCGAAGACTTCGGTGATCCGGAACAGATGCTCCGGCCAGTCTTCAGATGCGCGGATGATCACAATGTCGTCGGGTTGATACTCGACCATCAGTCGATCCTGGCAAACAGGACGATGATGATCTTGCCGATGACGATTTCACCGCTGCTGGACCGTCTGGCCTTGATCGGCTTGGACGCTAGCAGGTACTTCGCAAGTATATGAGACAGCATGATAAACCTCCGTAGTTGCTATCGATTTAGATACGGAGTGGCTCTCGGTTTTTGGAGGCTCTCAGGTGGGTCAATTGCAAGGAAGAGTTCTCATCAGAAACAAATGGCCATTTACTTTGTTCCCCAATTGTTCCACTGTAGATTATGGCAACAGGAATCTACCATAGCTTGCAGATTCAGACGCAGACAGAGACTTGCATGCCAAAGAGATTTTTCGAAGAACGTGGCGACCAGTCAGTAGTTAAAGCCCGTATAGTCCAGAAATACTTCGCCGCATGGGCGAACATCGTTGTCGGAACCGCAAGTAGATATGGTAGCGGGAAAATCGCTTACATTGACCTTTATGCTGGTCCGGGTCGGTATAGAGACGGAGCGGCTTCAACGCCCTTGTTGGTTCTCGAGGAAGCAATCAGAAATCCACGTGTACGCGGCGCCCTCGTTGCATTGTTCAACGATTTGGATGAGAATAACTCAGCAACGCTACAAGGTGAAATCGACGCGTTACCAGGCATTGATCAACTAAGGTATAAACCTACGGTTCAATGCAATGCTGTTGGGAAGGACGCAGAGGACTATTTCTCAAAAGCTGAGCTCGTACCCTCGTTCACGTTCTTCGACCCGTTCGGATACAAGGGCCTGTCTCTTCGCTTGATCAATGGAGTGATCAAGGATTGGGGGTGTGATTGCGTGTTCTTCTTTAACTACAATCGGATCAACGCAGGCCTCACAAATGATAAGGTCAAAGAGCATCTAGACGCTTTGTTCGGTGAAGATCGAGCGAAGCGGCTGAGAGACAAAGTGGATGGTGCAAGCCCACTGGTTCGCCAAGAGCTGATTTTGGAGGAGCTGGCCAACGCGCTGACGGAAATGGGGGCGAATTTCGTTCTACCCTTCCGCTTTAAGAATGAGCAAGATCGGCTCACTCATCATCTTGTGTTTGTTTCAAAGGATTTCACCGGCTACCGAGTGATGAAGGAAATCATGCACAAGGAAAGCTCAACTGCAGACCAAGGTGTAGCTTCCTTCGCTTATTCGCCTGCTGACGAAAGCATGCCGTTGCTTTTTGAACTCACCCGCCCTCTTGATGACTTGGAGGGTATGCTATTGGAAGAATATGCAGGTCGGACTCTAACTATGGACCAGATCTTTCGCGACCATAGCGTTGGGCGTCCTTACATCGCTAAGAACTACAAGGATGTTCTGACGAAACTAGAGAAGGATGGAAAAATAGCTGTTACTGATCCTGAGAACAAGAAGCGTCGAGGGTTTGCAGGTAGGCTAGTCGTCACCTTCCCAAAGGCGGAAAATTAATGGGAACAAACTCAAAAATCGAATGGACTGAGGCTACCTGGAACCCGGTTGCAGGCTGCAGTATCATATCCCCAGGCTGCACCAACTGTTACGCGATGCGGATGGCTGAGCGCCTGGAAGCAATGGGACAGCCAAAGTATATGGCGCTTACCCGGCGATCGGGTGGGCGAGCAAAATGGAATGGCAAAGTCCGCCTCGACAGCGCCTCACTAGCCATTCCCTCCACATGGAAGAAGGGGCGAACGATCTTCGTCAACTCCATGTCGGATCTATTCCACGAAGAAGTTCCGTTAGCCTTCATTCAACAAGTTTTTGGCGTAATGAGGGACTGCCCTCAACACACATTCCAAGTTTTGACAAAGCGTTCGGAGCGTGTTGCCGAACTCTCATCAAGCTTGGACTGGTCTCCAAACATCTGGATGGGCGTTAGTGTTGAAAATGCCGATTACACTTTCCGTATAGACGATCTTCGTCGAACTGATGCCCTAGTAAAGTTTCTCTCTCTGGAACCTCTAGTTGGCGATTTAGGTCAGTTAAGGTTGCAGGGCATTGACTGGGCTATAGCAGGTGGTGAAAGCGGTCCAGGCGCTCGATTTATGGACCCAGAGTGGGTGCGTTCGATCAGAGATCAGTGCGTTGCTGGCAGCGTTGCATTTCATTTCAAGCAATGGGGCGGCGTTAACAAGAAAAAGTCAGGACGGACCCTTGATGGAAGGACATGGGACGAGCTTCCTGAACGAGCCGTTGCATAACCTAACCCATCCCTCCACACACCACGCCTCGCCACCATCGGGTCTCCACCGTCCCCTCTCGTCAGCGGATCGATAGCGGCAGGCTGGGAAGTTGGCAGCGGCTCGGCAACGGTTCTAGGCTGGGATCTTTTGTTGGCAGGTCGCTAGCTGCCCGGAGACGGGTCATTAGCTACCGAACCGCCCCAGGAACGGCCCCAGGTTTGCTGACGGGGCGGCTAAGGCGATGAAGCGGATCGGTGGGCAAGGCGTCCTACCACCCCAGCCATCGGCCTCTCACACAAGAAAACAAGCACCCGGCGCACCCGTTAGCCCCGAAAGGGCCCCCGGTTTCGGCCCCAGTGTTTTGGCGTGCTGCTAGAGGCTTCAAACGGGTGTTCAGGGTGGGTCGGGAGGCCCCCAGTCAACCGCTGGAGGCCATCGCCACGGGTTAGAGCAGGCTGAAGTACACACCGTTTGCCCAGTGATCCCAGTCGTCGCGCTTGTTATCCGCCGCTGACCCCTCCACCAGATGCTCTGGCCGACAGCATAGTTCGTTACCGCACCGGTGCCGAACCATCGTCGTCGTCCCGATGACCGCTCGGTTGGCGACACAGTAGACGAACCTCGCCGCCGCTACCTGCCGCCCTCGGAACCGCATCTTGGGCCGTTGCTGAGTGGCTTTTACCCAGCATCCGTTCTCATCCTCCTGGACGTGTCGCGGTTTGATGCCGCTCCTTTGATAGCATTTATTGCAGCAAAGGAGACGAACTATGGGACTGAAACGGACAGAAGAATTCCGGGCCGATGCGGTGCGGATTGCGCTGACGCGCGGGCTGAGCAGGAAGCAAGTGGCCTCTGATTTGGGTGTTGGCCTTTCGACCCTGAACAAGTGGATCACAGCGCATCGCGACACCGAGGTGGTATCCGACAAAGACCTCGACCTTGCCCGAGAGAATGAACGGCTTCGACGGGAGAACCGCATTCTCAAGGAGGAGAGGGAGATCTTAAAAAAGGCAACGCAGTTCTTCGCGGGCCAAAAGCCATGAGGTTCAGGTTCATCGAAGAACACACTGATACCTTCAGCGCCAAGCGGATGTGCAATGTGCTGGATGTCAGTGAGCGCGGTCTACGGGCCTATCGCAGCCGCCCGGCCAGTCAAAGGCAGCGCACTGACATGGTCGTTCTGGCGCATATCAAGGAACAATCTCGCCTCAGCCTGGGCAGTTATGGCCGCCCACGGATGACCGAGGAACTGAAGGAGTTGGGCCTGAACATTGGCCATCGTCGCGTCGGGCGTTTGATGCGTGAGAATGGCATCCGTGTCGAACGATCTAAGAAATACAAGGTGACGACCATTGCCCGGCAGACGATTGCGAAGCAATCAGCCGAGAGGGGGACAGCAACCACGCCTTCAACATCGCACCCAATCTGCTGAACCGGGATTTCTGCGCAGATGCGCCCAATCAGAAATGGGCAGGTGACATAAGTTACGTGTGGACGCGCGAGGGCTGGCTCTACCTGGCGGTGATCCTTGATCTGCATTCCCGGCGGGTGATCGGTTGGGCCATCAGCAATCGGATGAAGCGGGACTTGGCGATCCGGGCGCTGAACATGGCTATAGCCTTCAGATCACCGCCTATGGGCTGCATTCATCATACGGATCGTGGATCGCAATACTGTTCTCATGACTATCAGATAATCCTGCGACAACACGGGTTCAGCGTGTCCCCCTCTCATGCATGTAAACATGCACTGCCGGGGCAGTGGATGAGCGGCAAAGGAAATTGCTATGACAATGCGGCCATCGAGACCTTCTTCAAGACGATCAAGGCAGAGCTGATCTGGCGAAGGTCGTGGCCAACGCGTAGGGCCGTTGAACTGGCCATCTTCAACTACATCAATGGCTTCTACAATCCGCGACGGCGGCACTCAGCATTGGGCTGGAAAAGCCCCGTCGCATTCGAACGGAAAGTGGCCTAAACGAGCACTTGGAGCGGCACGAAAACGGGACACGTCCAGCGGGCAATCGAACCATTTACGTGTTTGAGCTGCTGCAGGCTCGGAGGCAACTTCATCCCAACACAGCTTGTACAGCCCGCAGCGCGGCTGCCACCACCTGATCAGCTTCCGCGCGGCTGAGACAGAACGGCGGCGCAAAGCCCAGGATATCCCCCTGCGGCATGGCGCGGGCGATGACCTTGTCCTGCTCCAGCAGTTTGGCCGAGATCTGCGGTCCGATCTTGTCTGCTGAATCAAAGAAAGTGCGGCTGCCCTTGTCCTTCACAAATTCCACGGCACACAGCATTCCCTCGCCGCGCACGTCGCCCACATTGGCGTGACCGGACAGTGCCTCTGCCATGGTGGCGTTCAGATAGGCGCCGGTCTCGCCTGCGTTCTGCACCAGGTTCAGCTCATCGATCAGCTTGAGGTTGGCAACACCCGCTGCCGCACCGATCGGGTGCGCCGAATAGGTCCAGCCGTGGCCGATCGGGCCGTTTTCATCGGTGCCCTGTTCCAGCACCTTCCAGACCTTGTCCGAAATGATGGAGCCGGACAGCGGCGCATAAGCCGAAGTGAGGCCCTTGGCGATGGTGATGATATCAGCCTCGATACCATAGTGATCCGAACCGAACATGCTGCCGAGACGGCCAAAGCCGGTGACAACCTCATCCGCAACCAGCAGGATGTCGTGCTTCTTGAGCACCGCCTGAATGGCGGACCAGTAGCCTGCGGGCGGCGGTACGATGCCGCCGGTGCCCAGAACCGGCTCACCGATGAAGGCAGCGATTGTATCTGCGCCCTCACGCTCGATCAGTGCCTCCAGTTCGGCGGCGCAATGGGCGACGAACTGCTCCTCGGTCTGGTCCAGGTTGTTGCGGCGGAAATAGTACGGCGCCTCGGTGTGGATCACCTGTTCGATCGGCAGGTCGAACTTCTTATGGAACAGCTCCAGCCCGGTCAATGAGCCGGTGACCAGCCCCGAGCCGTGATAGCCCCGCCAGCGGGAGATGATCTTTTTCTTTTCCGGGCGGCCCAGGATGTTGTTGTAGTACCAGATCAGCTTGACGTTGGTTTCATTGGCGTCCGAACCGCCGAGGCCGAAATAGACCTTGGACATGTTCGCAGGCGCCCGGTCCAGGATCATCTTGGACAATGTGATCGAGGCTTCGGTACCGTGGCCTACATAGGAATGATAATAAGCCAGTTCCTTGGCCTGATCCCCGATCGCCTCGGCGATTTCCTTGCGGCCATAGCCCACGTTCACGCAATAAAGACCGGCAAAGGCATCCAGCAGCTTGTTGCCGTCGCGGTCTTCGATGAAGACACCGGATGCGGTCTTGATCACCCGGTTCGGGCTTTCCCCGCGGGCGTGCTGGGCCAGATGAGTCGAGGGGTGGAAAAAATTCTCGCGGTCCCACTGGTCGAGTTGGTCGTTCTTCAGCATCGTTCTTCCTCTCTCTTGCCTGCGGGGCTCAGGCCCAGTCGCGGCATATGTACTTGATTTCGGTAAATTCTTCCATGCCCAGACGGGCGCCTTCGCGGCCAAGGCCGGATTGCTTGGTGCCGCCAAAGGGGATCGGCGCGCCGGTAACTTTGGTGCGGTTCACAGCAACCATGCCGTACTGCAGCGCCCGGCTGAGGCGGTAGATCCGGCGCGGGTCGTGGCTGTGGAGATAGGCCACCAGCCCGTACTCGCTGTCATTGGCCCGGGCCACCACTTCTTCCTCGGTATCGAAAGGGGTGACGGGCGCGACCGGGCCAAAGGTTTCCTCGGACATGATCAGCGCATCTGCGGGAACATCGGTCAGCACGGTGGGTTCATAAAACAACGGCCCAAGTGGGTGGCGCTTGCCGCCGCAAGCCAATGTTGCGCCCTTGGCCAGCGCATCCGCCACATGCTGCTCCTGCTTTTGCAGCGCCTTTTCGTTCATCAGCGGCCCGAGATCGCAGTCATCCATACCTTTGCCGACGCTCAGTGCCTTGGCAGCCTCAATGAACTTCGCGCAGAACTCCGCATAGACCGGGCGTTCGACAAAGATCCGGTTGGCGCCCAGGCAGTCCTGACCGGAGGTGGCGAATTTCGCCTTGATCGCTTCATCCACCGCCTTGTCCAGATTACAGCCTTTGAAGACGATCACCGGCGCATGGCCGCCCAGCTCCATCACCAGCCGCTTCACGGTGTCGGCCGACTGGCGGTACAGAAGCTTGCCGGTATTGGTGGAGCCGGTGAAGGATAGCGCCCGCACCCTTGTGTCGCGGGTCCAGGGTTCGACGATGGCAGGGGCATGGCCAGTCACCACGTTGAACACGCCTGCAGGGACGCCTGCACGCTCGGCCAGCTCCGCCAGCGCCAGCGCGCTGAACGGGGTCTCACCCGAAGGATGCGCCACCACGGTGCAGCCCGCCGCCAGCGCCGCCGCTGCTTTGCGGGTCAGCATGGCAGAGGGGAAGTTCCAGGGCGTGATCAACGCCGCCACGCCCACCGGCTCACGCCACAGTTCCACTTCGGCGTCGGGCAAATGGCTGGTCACGCCTTCGATGTTTGGGCGTTTGGCCTCTTCGGCGTAGAATTCCACAAAGGCGGCGCCATAGTCTATCTCGCCGCGCGCCTCGGAAAGGGGCTTGCCTTGTTCCAGCACCATGATGCGGGCAAGGTCTTCCTTGTGTTCCAGCTGCAACTCATACCAGCGCCGCAGGATGGCGGCGCGCTGCTGCGGCAAAAGACCTGCCCAGGCCGGGAAAGCTGCCTGCGCCGCGTCCACGGCGGCACAGGATTCTTCTGCAGACAGACTGGCGACGTGGCCAAGTTCAGCACCATCCGCCGGATCGCTGACCGGGAAGGTTTCGCTGCTTACCGCGGCGCGCCACTTTCCATTTATGTAGGAAAATGAACGAACTAACGCCTTGTCAACAATGTCCGCGCGGGCAGAGAGAGCAGTCGCTGTCATGGAAGTTCTCCTGTGCTTTACAGGAGAGCTTGTCTGATGCTGACAGACGAAGTGTCTGAAGTTTCCTGAAACAGCAGAAGAAACAGCTGGCTTTTGCGCCAACCAGCTTGATTTGAAGATATCACCCGCCGGACGGGTTCATCTGCCGCTTGATGACGCCGGCTCCCATGAAGCCGCCATCGATCGGCAGCACAACTCCGCTGACGTAAGCGGCCCCGGAACTCAGGAGGAACTCCGCCGCAGCACCAACTTCATCCGGGGCTCCGTAGCGGTTGGCAGGAATACCGCTGCAATAGGCGGTTCTGGTCTCCGCGTCATGCATGCGGCTGACCAGCTCGGTCTCAATGGCGCCGGGTGCCATGGCATTGACCGTGATCCCTAGTTCGGCCAGCTCGACCGCCATAACCCGGGTCAATGCATGAACGCCCCCCTTGCTGGCCCCGTAAGCAGAGCGCCCGGTTCCTCCGCGTTCACCGGCGGCGGAGCCCATCAGCAGGATGCGGCCATAGCCTTGACCAGCCATCATCCGCGCCGCGCCGCGCGCGCACAGGAATGTCCCGGTCAAGTTGATGCCGATCAGCCGGTTCCAATCATCCAGCGAGGTGTCGAGGATGGTTTTTTCCACACCGATCCCGGCGCAATGCGCCATTCCGTGCAGTGGGCCGCCAAATTGCTGAACCGCCGCGAACATCGCCTCGACGTCGGCTTCGCGGCTGATATCAGCCTCAATCGCCAAGGCTTCGGCGCCTGCATCGCGCAATTCGGAAGCCGTGGCTTCGGCTGTGCCCGCGTTGCGGTCCGCAATGACCAGTTTGGCACCGGCACCTGCAAGCCGACGGGCAATTGCCTGCCCGATCCCGCTTCCGCCGCCTGTTATCAGAATATTTTGCCCCGAAAACGTGCCCATGCCGCAGCCTCCTCCACTCCTCTGACACCCAGCCTAACCTGCTGCCCGCAAGCTGTTTGGGTCTGCATACGACTGGATTCCACCTGAAACTGCCGTTTCAGTCCTGCCGCAGCAGAACATCCAGAGGCGGTGCGCCAGCCCCTTTTACAGGTTTGGTCACAACATAGGTGAAGTATCGGGAAAGTCCGATGCGGGCGTCCAGCATCTCATCAATCAGCCGCTGGTAAGCATCGATGTCGCGGGTGACTATCTGCAGCAGATAGTCAAAGCCGCCTGCCAGCGCCCAGCAGGCGGTGACCTCGTCATAGCGCTGCATCGCCGTTTCAAACGCGTGGAAACTGGCAGCGGTGTGGTCAGCAATCTCAGCGGCGACAAACACAGTCAGATGCGGCGCCAGTTTCTTGAGGTTGATGCGGGCGCCGTAGCCCTCAATCAGACCGGCCTGTTCCAGCTTTTTCAGCCGGTCCCAGCAGGGGGTCGGCGACAGGCCGATCCGGTCGGCCAGCGCGGCCTTGGTGATGCGGCCCTCGGTTGAGAGCACGCGCAGAATGTCGAGATCGCGCTGGTCCAGTTGCATAGGCTTGCCCTATCAGGCGCCGGTGACGCCGACAACTGCCACACAGTCACCGGATTTGATCAGGCCGGGGAAATGGCGGCTGATCACCAGCCCCGCGCGGCGGGCGCGGTATTCCACCGGCCGCTGCCCGGTGCGGTCGAGCGGCCACACACGGGCCACGAGATCCCCCTTGGCAACTGTTTCGCCCAAATCGGCCATCATCTCATAAAGGCCGTCGCCTTCGCTGAACAGGAAGCAGTCGTCATCCGGCATCGTCAGGTTCACGGTCTCTTCCAGCTGCATCTCCCCCTGCAGGATGCCGAAGTGGATCAGCACATTGCGCAGCCCCTTCTTGGCGATGGCATTGCTGCGCGCGGAGGACGATCCGCCGCCGCCCAGCTCCGTGGTGACCAGAACTTTGCCCATTTCCTCGACCGCGGTGTCATACATGCCGCCGCTGTCGATCTCCAAAAGCTCCACCGAATAAGGCGCGTTGAACGCCTTCATCGCGGCAAAGCAGGCCTCCTGCGCAGCCTTGTCCTCCAGGATATGCGCCGCGGCAAAAGGCACGAAATCCAGCGTTTTGCCGCCAGAGTGGAAGTCCACCGCCAGATCCGCCATCGGCAAAAGCGTGCGCTGGAAATAATCGGCGATCTTCTCGGTCACGGTGCCGTCGGGCCGGCCCGGGAACGACCGGTTCATATTGCCCTTGTCGATCGGCGAGGTGCGGGTGCCGGCCCGGAATGCCGGATAGTTGAAGGCCGGCACAATGATCAGCCGCCCGGTCACATCCTCTGCCGCCGTCGTGGCAGCCAGCTCGTGCAGGGCAATCGGGCCTTCATACTCGTCGCCGTGGTTGGCGCCAGTCAGCAGCGCCGTCGGCCCCTCGCCGTTCTTGATCACCGTCAGCGGGATCATCACTGATCCCCAGGCCGAGTCATCCCGGCTGTAGGGCAGTTTCAGAAATCCGTGATGCACGCCGTCCTGATCCAGCGCGATGGTGGGGGAAATCGGGTTTGCCTTCATGGGTCAGTCCTTAACGAACATTTTGCGCGGCACATCCGACAGGCACTCCGGCCCGTCCACCCCGATGCGGATGCTTTCAGTGATCTCGAAACCCCAATCCTCCATCCAGAGGCCGGTCATGAAGTGGAAGGTCATGTTTTCTTCCAGAACGGTGGTGTCGCCCGGACGCAGCGACATGGTGCGCTCGCCCCAGTCCGGCGGGTAGCTGACGCCGATCGGATAGCCGGTGCGGTTATCCTTTTCGATGCCGTATTTCTTCAGCACCTTGAAGAACGCCTTGGCAATGTCCTCGCAAGTATTGCCGGTTTTTGCCATTTCCAGACCCGCTTCCATGCCTTCCAGCACCGCCTTTTCCGCGTCAAGAAAGGTCTGTGTCGGCTTGCCTAGAAACACCGTGCGCGACAACGGGCAGTGGTAGCGGTGCACAACACCAGCGATTTCAAAGAAAGTACCCTCGCCGGATTTCATCGGCAGATCGTCCCAGGTCAGATGCGGCGCGGCTGCATCCGGTCCTGACGGCAGCAGCGGCACGATGGCGGGATAGTCGCCGCCAAAGCCCAGACCCTCGTCATAACGCAGGGCGGCGTCATAGATATCTGCCACCAGATCGCATTTGCGCATCCCTGGCTCAACCTTGTCGAAAATCCGCTGATGCATGCGCTCGACGATCTTGCCGGCCTGGCGCATATAGGCGAGTTCAGCCTCGGATTTCACCGCGCGCTGCCAGTTGACCAGCGCGTTGGTGTTGGCAAAACGGGCATTCGGCAGATGCGCCTGCAGGGAGGCATAGGCAGCTGCGGTAAAATAGTAGTTGTCCATTTCAACGCCGATAGTGCCGCCGTCCAGCCCGCGATCCGCCAGCTGCGCCGACAGGTAATCCATCGGGTGGCGGTCAGTCGATTGCACGTAATGGTCCGGATAGCCAATGATACTGGCGGGGGCCATGAAGCAGGTGCGCAAAGCGCCATTGGCATCCTGGCCGCGGCCGTACCAGAGCGGCTCACCCTCGAGGCTCAGCACGACGCATTGATGGACATAGAAGGACCAGCCGTCATAGCCGGTCAGCCAGTTCATGTTCGAAGGATCCGTGACGATCAGAAGGTCGATGCCGCGGCGGGCCATCTCGGACCGGGTTTTGTCTATACGCGCCTGGTATTCGGAGCGGGAGAAATACAGCTTGGGGTCTGCCATATGCGTGGTTCCTGGTTGATCAGCTGGTGAAAGTGGCGCCTGCCCCCGCCGCATCTGCGCGGGAGCCTGCAAGGGTTGCGATGGCGGTGTCCTGAACGCCGGTGCCGGTCAGGTCGGCAATGATCAGATCACTGTCCGCCTGGCGCCCGGCGGCCTTGCCTGAAGTGACATCTCCCAGTTCGGTGAAACTGCGGTCATTTGCGATCAGCCCCGCCCCGATGGCACTGCGCAGCTCGCCCTTGACGGCACACTGCGCCTGGCTGTCAGGCACGTATAAGTCTGCCTTGGCCAGGCAAGCGGGGTCCAATTCACACTTGTGCTCCTGATCCGACCCCATGGCGATGACCAATTGGCCAGGCCGCAACCACTCCGCTTGGATCACGGGGTCAGCAGCGGGGGTGGTGGTGACCACAATGTCAGCTGACAATACTGCCTCTCCGATGTCAGTGCTGGCCGAGATTTCCAGCCCAAGCTCTTCGCGCAGGATTGCAGCAGCGGCCTCAGCCCTGGTGCTGTCCCGCGCCCAGATGACGGCGCTTTTGATTTCGCGCACCAGGGTCATCGCCTTCAGCTGCATCTTCGCCTGCACGCCCGCGCCAATGATGCACACACGCGCGGCATCCTCCCGCGCCAAATGGCGCGCCGCAACCGCCCCGGCGGCGGCGGTACGCACGTCGGTAAGGTAGCCATTGTCCAAAAGCAGCGCCTCCAAAAGGCCGGTCTTGCTGGAAAACACCACCATCAGTCCCGTGGTGCTGGGCAGCCCAAGCTTGGGGTTATCGAAAAACCCCGGGCTCATCTTCATCGCAAAGCTGCCGATCCCCGGCACATAGGCGGTTTTGACGCAGACCTCGCCGTTATGATCCGGCACAGGCAGCGTCATGATCGGCGGCATCACCACCTTGCCCCCGGCCAGCGTGGTAAAGCCCTGCTCAATGCAATCCACTGCATCGCCGTCCAGTGGCACCAAATCGCGCAGCTCCGTCTCAGTCAGGATCTTGATGTCAGGCATCTGCGCCCCCCTTGGTTTCGGCCGCCACGTCGACATCTTCTCCGTTGATGATGCGTTTGTGCAGCGCCATGTCGATGTTCTGACCACTGACCAATGAGACGCAGCAGCCCAGATTTTCGATCTTGCCCGCCAGCAGGGCAGCGATGCCAACGCTGCCGGAACCTTCGATCACCTGGCGTTCTTCGAAATACGCGTGGCGGATGGCGGCGGCAATTTCCGTCTCGGAAACCAGCACCACATCATCGACAAAAGCCTTGGTCATTTCAAAGGTATAGGCATTATCCAGCCCGATGCCACCACCCAGAGAATCCGCAAGCGTGGCTTTTTCTTCTACCAGGACCGGTTTGCCGGCCTGCAGGCATTCATACATCGCCGCGCCGCGTTCCATCGAGATGCCGATAACACGGATCGCCGGATTTGCCGCCTTCATCACCATCGCCACGCCGGAAATCAGCCCGCCGCCGGACAGCGGCACCAGCACAGTGTCCAGATCCGGCGCCTGTTCCAGCATTTCCAGCGCCACGGTGCTTTGGCCCGCGATGATGTCGCGGTGGTCAAATGGCGGCAGCATGGTCATGCCGTCCGCCACCAGCCTGTCGACCTCAACCTGGGCATCGTCCTGCGAGCGGCCCGCAATGCGCACTTCGGCGCCGTGGGATTTGATGCCCTCGATCTTGTTTTGCGGCACCAGCTCCGACATGCAGATGATGCAGCGCACCCCGGCCTGCGCCGCGGCATAGGCCAGCCCGCGCCCGTGGTTGCCGGTGGAGACGCCAACAACCCCCGCCGCGCGCTGTTCATCGGTCAGCGACAAGACCGCGTTGGTGGCGCCGCGCAGTTTGAAACTGCCGGTGATCTGGGTGCTTTCCAGCTTCAACGAAACCTCTCCGCCGCAAAGCGCGCTGAGAGAGGGCGAAGGTACCAGTGCCGTCTGCCGGATTTTCCCGCCGATCCGCGCCCGGGCCTGATAGCTGTCCTGAAGGGTGATTTTGTCAGTCATTGGATCTGTTTAGCCTATTTAGAGTTCAAAAAGCCTGCCGTAGCCCGGCACCGGATCCGTGATCCCGGCCAGGCGCAGGCAGCGCCAGACCATTGCCTGGTTGGAGCTGACAACCGGCTTGCCCAGGTGGTCCTCGATCCGCTCAATGCAGACAGCCGCCCGCAGCGCGGTGCAAGACAGGAAAAGCGCATCGGCTGATGAATCACAGGCGGCGATCCCGGCCTCAATGATGCTGTCCTCGGAAATCCGCGCCATCTGGCGGTCGTCGGTCAGCCCGAAACAGGCGGCACTGACCACCGCTGGGCCATGCGCCGCAAAATACTGCGCCATCTCATCGGTGACCGCCGGGCTGTAGGGTGTCAACAGCGACACCCGCCCGGCCCCAAGTGCGGCAAACGCATCAAAGGCGGCAGAGCTTGGGGTGACGCAAGGCGCGCCCGGCTTGGCCGTGTTCAGAGAGCGGGCGACCGCATCATTGCCCAAAACGATGGAAGCCGCGGTGCAGCCATAGGCCACCACATCCACCGCCTCCTCCGGCAGGATCTGCGCTGCGGCCTCAGTCAGCCGCGGTCCGGTCTTCAGCAGCGTTTCCCGGGTGGTCGGGTTCTCGAATGCGATCCGGTTCACATAGACGCCCACCCGGTCCGGGTCGCAGATCCGGGCAAAGTCGCGCTCGGACGTGTGGTCGGTTGCCAGCGCCACCAGCGCGATCCGTTTCTTCACGGGGCGGTGGTCCAGCCGGGCCGGAACCCGCGAGGGCGTGGCATGGATATCAAAGGCCATTTTCTGCCTTCCTAAACAACTAGAACCGGGGTTTCGGCCAGGCTCGTTACCTTGTGAGAGACACTCCCCAGCAGCGCCCCTTCCAGCGAGCCAAGACCCCGGCTGCCGATCACGATCAGGTCTTGCCCATGCTCCCTGGCAAACCCCGTGATGGTGCGCGCCACCGGCCCGGCTTTGACAAAGGCGCGGGGGTTTGAAACGCCGCCCTCTGCCGCCAGCACCTTGCCGCGCTCGGCCACCTCGCGGGCGTGGCCGCGCATGACCTCGTCCAGGTCGTCCGGCTGATCCGGGCGCACCATATGCATCGAGGCCTCCAGCAGCGAGTGGTGGCGATAGACCGTCAGCAGCGTCAGCCCAGCCCCGCACAGCTCCGCCGCCTTGGCCAGCGCGGCCTCCGCCCCTTGCGAGCCGTCAAAGGGCACCAGAATGGATGTGAACATCGCCGCGCCTCCTTATTTGGCAAAGGCCAGGTCGCGCAGAAACAGCGCAATCTGCGGGAAGAAGATCAGCGCCACCGACACCCCCAGCAGCATCAGGATGAAGGGCGGCGTACCGCGCACCACCTCGGCATAGGGGCGTTTGAACACGGCAATCGCGGTGAAGATATCGCAGCCAAAGGGCGGCGTGGCCGATCCGATAGCCACCTGCAGGGTGATGATTGTGCCAACCAGAACCGGGTCCAGCCCCACCGACTTCACCACCGGCGCAAAAACCGGCACCAGCACCAGGATCACCACGATGGGATCGACAAACATGCAGCCGATGAAAAACGCGATGGAGATCACGAACAGCACCCCGATGGCGCCCATCTCGGCAATGCCGATGGCGCCAAGGATCTGATGTGGCACCTGCGCGAATGAGATAACCCAGGAAAACGCAGCCCCTGCCCCCACCAGAATGAACACGATTGCGGTGACCAGCCCGGTGGATTTTGCGGTTTCATAGACATCCGCCAGCGACATCGAGCGGAACACGGCGACCTCCAGGATCAGCGCATATAGAACGCAGGCCGCCGCCGCCTCGGTCGGGCTGAAGACGCCGCCATAGATGCCGCCGATGATGATCACCGGAAACCCCATCGGCCAAAGCGCCTGCCGCATGGTCTGAAACCGCTGGCGCCAGGTCGCCTTGGGCTCGGTCGGCACGTTGTTACGCACCGCATAGATATAGGCATAGCCCGAAAACAGCAGCAGGATCAGCAGGCCGGGACCGATGCCCGCAATGAACAGCTCGGCAATCGAGGTGCTGGACACCACGCCATAAATGATCATGCCGATGGAGGGCGGGATGAGAAAGGCGATGTCGCTGGCATTGACGATCAGCGCCAGCACAAAGCTGTCCTTGTAGCCCGCCTGCAGCATCCGCGGGCGCAGCGGCGAACCGATGGCCACAACGGTCGCCTGGGTCGAGCCGGAAACGGCGCCGAACATGGTGCAAGCGGCAGCGGTGGAAATCGCCAGCCCGCCGCGGATATGGCCGATATAGGCCATCACCACATTGATCAGCCGCCCTGCCGACTGGCCCCGGGTCATGATGTCGGCGGCAAAGATGAACATCGGCACCGCAATCAGCGAGGCGGGCCGGATACCGGCCATCATCTGCTGCACCATGGTTTCGGTCCGGGCCAGATCGCCGAACAGCATCAAGAAGCCGATGAAAGCGCCGGCAATCAGCGGGATCATCATCGGAAAGCCCAGCAGCAGCAGGACAATCATGGTCAGGAAAATAGTTGCAGCCATGGGTCCGTCCTCAGATTTCGGTTTCTTCCGCGTCCTCGTACCCCTCTTGCACATGGGTCGAGAGGTAGATGCCGGAGGACGTCAGGTTGCGCACCGCGGTCAGCAGGTACTGGGCACCGGTCATGAAGAACCCCGCAGGCACCCAGACCAGGATCACCCAGACCGGGATTTGCAACGCCGGCAGCACCCGCCCGCGCGACGCCTGCGAGCCGATGTATTTCACCGCGTAAAAGCACAGCAGGAACATGAACCCGGCGGTGATCACCGAAATCACCACCACCATCACCTTGCGCAGATGCGGCGGCAGCAGGTCATAGATCGCCGACATCCGGATATGGCGGGCATTGCGCGCCGCATAGCTGATGCCGGCAAAGGTGATCAGGATGATCAGAATCCGGTTCAGCTCTTCGGTGAAGAAGATGGAATTGCCCAGCACGAACCGCCCCACCACATTGGCCACGGTATTGGCCGCCATCAGCAGCACGCCGGCGGCCAGCAGGAACGACTCGGTGCGGCTGATGGCGCTGTCGATCACGCCCAGGAAACCGGGCAGCGCGGACTCATGTGTCTGGTGCATTCCGTCCTCCCAGGGTCTGCGGGGCGCTGAGCGGGCAGCACCCGCTCAGCGGTGACTTCAGAGCAGGCGTCAGTTGGCAGTTGCTGCCAGGTCCGCTTTCATCTGCTCCAGGATCACAGCGCCGCTGTCGCCGGTCATCTCAATGAACTTGGCCTCAACCTCTGCCGCCGCCTCCTTGAAGCAGCTGCGCTGTTCGTTGGTCAGCACCGTCACATTCATCTCAGGCTTGGCCTCCATGATCTTGGCCAGCTCGGTTTCTGCGGCCTGCTGCTGGTAAACCACGGTGTGGTCATAGGCGGCCTGCGCCGCGTTCTGCACCAGCTGCTGATCCTCGGGGCTCAGGCCGTCATAGAAATCCTTGTTGGCCATCACCGCGGTGGTGAAGTTGTTGTGGCCGGCATAGGTGATGTAATCGGTGACCTCATAGATCTTGGTCGAGTACAGGAAGAACGTCGGGTTCTCCTGCCCCTGGATCACATTGGTCTGCAGCCCGCCGTAAACCTCGCCCCAGGGCAGCGGCGTCGGGGTGGCGCCAAAGGCCTTGTAGCTTTCGACCAGCAGCGGGTTGGTCATCACCCGGAACTTCACCTCGTCCAGATCGGCGCAGGTGGCCACCGGAGTCTTGGTGGTCATCGCCACTTCGCCCTCGGGGAACATGTTCAAAAGCTCCAGCCCCTGATCGGCATAGAGCGGCTTGAACATGCCGTTGATCGCCTTGCTTTCCTTGTAAAAGCGCGCCAGGTGGTCCTGATCGGTCGGCAGCAGGTAGGGTACAAAGAAAACCTGCGCCTCTGGGATCAGCGAGCCGGTAAAACCCGGTGATTGGTCTACGAACTGCAGAATGCCGTCCTGAGTCTGCTCCATGATGTCGGCGGATTCACCCAATGTGCCATAGGGGAACAGCTGGATCTCGTGATCCGAGTTTGCCTCGATCTCTGCCTTGAATTTCTGCGCATAGACGCCCTGCACATCGGTCATCGCCTCCTCAAAGGCATAGCGCCAGGTGTCCGCCTGCGCCGCGCTGCCTGCCAGGGCAATCCCCGCCGCCGCCAGGGCCGCGAAGGTGATTTTGACTGTCTGAGCCATGATTTCCTCCCAAGTCTCACCGGTGCCTGCGCACCGCTGCGGCAGGTTTGAGAAGAATTGTACTGCATGTCAATTTTTTTATTGTTGCAGGACAATCAGTATGTGAAAGGCGCAACCCCCTCCGGCGGGCGGCCCAGCATTCCGGCGATCAGCTCCAAGGCTTGCCTGAAACGCCCCAGATCCTGGATGCTGCCAAGCGACAGACGCACAGCATTCTGCGGCGGCGTCTTGGGGGGCAGGAACGGCGCATCCGGCGCCACCGCGACTTTCAACTCACGTGCGTAAGACACGAAACTGCTGGTGCTCCAGCCCTTGGGCAGCGGCAGCCATAGATGCAATGCCGAAGGGTGGCCCTGCCAGTGCCAGTCTTTCAGCACCTCAGCGGCGATGCCATGGCGCTCGGCCAGTGCAGACCGCTGCCACTGCGCCAGCTCCAACGCGGTGCCGTCAAGCACCCAGCGGGTGGCCAGTTCGCACATCAGCGGCGTGGCCATCCAACCGAACACGACAATCCGTCCGGTTAGCGCCGGCAGCAGATGCTCCGGCGCTGCCATATAACCTGCGCGCAACCCTGACACAGTGCATTTGGTAAAGGTGGTCAAGTAGATTGAACGCTCCGGCGCGAGGGCAGTAACCGCCACCGGACGCCCCTCGGCCACCGGACCAAAGGCATCGTTTTCGATGATGTGCAGATCATGTTTGCGGGCAACCCCCACCAACGCACGGCGGCGTTCCTCAGGCATCATGCCCGCCGTCGTACTGGCCAAGGACGGAAGCAAAAACAACACTTTAGGGTTGCTTTCCTGACAATACCGCTCAAGCGCATCCGGGAGGATACCATCCGCATCCACATCAACCCCCGCAAGGTTCAAACCCAAATAAGAACACCCCGAAACCAGCAAATGATGCGTGACCTTGTCTGATACCACCGTGTCGCCTGGCCGGGTCAGCGCCGACAGCGCCGCTGACATGCCATGACTGACCCCATTGGTCATAATGATCCGCTCCGGCGGCACCTCCAAACCGCAGTGCCGCAGCCATTGCGACCCCGCGGCACGATGGGCGTCATGACCGATATTCGGGCGGCAGGACAGATAGTAGCTCGGATCCAACCCCTCCGGCAGCTCCCTCAGCGCTTGTTCGAACCGCTCAGCGTGCTGCTGCGAGAATGCCGGGCGTGAAATCGACAAGTCGAAACCGCCGCCGCGCTCAGAGCTCAGCTGAAACGGCTGATCATTGGACTTGTCAGGATCCAGAACGTAGCTGCCCCGGCCGACCTGGCCGTCAATCAGCCTTTGCCGCCGCAAACTTTCATATGCCTTGCTGACGGTGTGGACACTGAGGCCGAGATCATCAGCCATCTTGCGATGAGTCGGCAGCTGCGTCCCCTTCGGCAGCTTGCCGTCTGAGATTGCCTTGGCAATGGCCAGCGCAAGGCTCGCATGCAGGGGGGAGGTCAAGGCGGAGGGATCAGGATGCCAAATTGTCATGCGACATTTTACAAGTGACGGCCCCGATTTCGCAATACAATTTCCACGCAGCTGCATTCCAAACGCAGGCAATGATCCAACTGCTGGCTTTGCAATGGTCAGTTTCGGCTGCCATTTGGTGCGATAACCCGCTCTCCCGTGCGCCATCCTAGCCCGCCGACAGCTCCAATGCGCGAGGTATCAGAAAACCCGGCCGCGCCGGTCACGCCAGTTTCAGCACCTGCTCGACTACATATTCGGTCTGCGCTTCAGTCTGAGCAGGCCCGATCGGCAGGCTGATCACCTGCGCAGCCAACGTCTCAGAAACAGGGAACGCACCCTTGCCATAGCCAAGCCCGGCATAGGCGTTCTGCAGATGCGGCGGTTTGGGGTAGTGGATGACAGTGCCGACTCCTGCAGCCTCCAGCCGGGTGCGGAAAGCATCCCTGTCCGGATGGCGCACCACAAAGAGATGCCAGACCGGGTCCGCCCATTCCGGCACCGCAGGCAGTACCAGTCCCGCCGCAGACAGTGCCTCCAGGTAACGGGCGGCGATGGCCTGGCGGCGGGTGTTCCAATCATCGAGCACTTGCAGTTTCACTTGCAGCGCCGCTGCCTGCATCGGATCCAAACGGCTGTTCTGACCGGCCAGCTCATGCTCGTATTTAACCGCCGAGCCATAGTTGCGCAGCATCGAGACTCGCTCTGCCAGCTCCGGCGAGGTGGTGGTAAACCCGCCGCCATCCCCAAGCGCACCCAGGTTCTTACCCGGGTAAAAGCTCCAGCAAGCGGCCTCGCCGAAGCTGCCGATCCGCTTGCCTTTGTATTTGGCGCCATGCGCTTGGGCGGCGTCCTCCAGCAGGTGCAACCCGTGCTGTCCGGCCAGCTCAATCAGCGGATCCATGTCGGCTGGCTGACCATAAAGATGGACCGGAATGATCGCCTTGGTGCGGGACGTGATGGCAGCGGCCACCGCCTCCGGGCCGATGTTGTGGGTGGCTTCCAGCGGTTCCACCGGAACGATGGTTGCACCGCAAAAGCTGACTGCCAGCCAGGTCGCAATATATGTGTTCGCGGGCACTATGACCTCGTCCCCCGGACCGATCCCCATTGCCTTCAGCGCAAGGATCAGCGCGTCCAGGCCGTTTCCAGTGCCCAGGCAGCGCGGCGCACCGGTATAGCGGGCGAAATCCGCTTCAAACGCCTCCACTTCGGGACCTAGAATAAAGTGACCCGAGCGCGTAACCCGCAGCACAGCTGCCTCCAGCTGGTCCTGAATTTCGGCATGGGCGCCCGCAATATCGAGGAAAGAAACCTTCACGCTGCACCTGCCGCAGCTTTGAATTCATCATAGTCGCGGATGTAATCCGCTTCGTCATAAACTTCGGAGGTCAGCACCATACAAACCGCCCCGGAGGAGAAGTTGTCGAGATAGCGCCACATCATTGGGCAAACATACAGCCCGTAGTAGGAGCGGTTCAGGTGGAAACGCTTGGTCGCAAAGCCGTCGTCCAGCAGGATATCGAAACTGCCCGACATGCAGATAATGAACTGATGCAGCGCCTTATGCGCGTGCTCGCCGCGGTCGGCCCCGCCCGGCACGTCATACAGGTAATATACCCGTTTGATATCAAAGGGGATATGGTTGCCGCCCTCAACAAAGGTCAGGTTGCCCCGCACGTCTGTTATTTTGGGCAAGTCAATGATTTTGCAGTCAGTCAGAGGCACGGAAACCGCCTTCGCATTTGAATGTCCCTTGTGTATATGCATATCTGAACCGGACCAGCAAGCAGCGCCGGCCGACAGGGCCGCCTCAATCAAGGACAACGTCCCTCCCATGAGCAAAAAGCTACTGATCATCGGTGCGGGTGAATTCGCCGACATCGCCTATGAATACTTTACCGTCGATAGCGACTATGAGGTCGCGGGTTTTGCGGTGGAGGCAGAGTTTCTGACCGGGGATGAGAAATTCGGCCTGCCGGTGGTAGCACTGGAAACCGTGGAAACCGTGTTCCCCGCCTCCGAGGTTGAAGCGCATGTGGCGGTGACCTCAACCAAACTGAACCGGATCCGCGCACGGCTGATCGAGATCGCCCGCAGCAAGGGTTACACGCTGGCCAACTTCATCAGCCCCCATGCCATGGTTTGGCGCACAGCAGAGCTGGGCGACAATGTTTTCATCTTTGAAAACAACGTTGTGCAGCACGGCGTCAAAATCGAAAGCGGTTGCGTCCTGTGGTCGGGCAACCATATCGGCCACCAGACCCGGATCCGCGAGCACTGTTTCCTGGCGTCGCATGTGGTGGTCTCGGGCTATTGCGATATCGGCGCACGCAGCTTTGTCGGGGTCAATGCGACCTTTGCTGACAACGTGAAAATCGGGGAGGACAGCTTTGTCGGCATGGCAGCCGCCGTGAACAAGAGCTTTGACACACCGGGCCAGATCCTGAACGGCAACCCGGCCGAGCCTGCAAAAGTTTCCTCCTACCGTTATTTCCGGATCAAACAGTAAGATGGGCTGGGTTAAGAAAGGGCTGGTATTTGCCCCGGACGGAAGCCAGGACTGGGCCAGGCATTCCTTTATGACACCCTGCCCCTGGCAGCGGGACGCGGACACCATCCGTCTGTTCGGCGGGATGCGGGATGATCAGGGGATCAGCCGGATTGGCTGGGTGGACGTCGATGCCTCCGACCCCCTGCAGGTCAAGGCTGTGTCCGAACAGCCGGCGATCGGGCTGGGGGCGCCAGGCATGTTCGATGACAACGGCATGATCCTGGGTGATGTGCTGGAGGTCGCAGAGGATGAGCTGCGGCTGTACTATGTCGGGTTTCAGCTGGTGGAAAAAGCCAAGTTCCTGGCCTTCAGCGGGCTGGCCATCAGCCGCGACCGGGGCGACAGTTTCGAACGGGTGCAGCAGACACCGGTCATCGACCGCTGCCCCGAAGGTGCCTTCATCGGTGCGCTTCATTCTATCGCCACGCTTCCCGATGGCTCCTACCGGGCTTGGATTTCCCGCGGCTTTGGCTGGCAGGACATCGGCGGCCGGCTGTTCCCGCAATATGACTGCTGGACGCTGACCAGCGAAGACGGCGTGCGCTTTGACAACGCAACCGCGCAGCGGATCATCCCCCCTGCCCCGGAGGAATACCGCATCGGCCGCCCGCGTGCGAACCAGCTGCCGGACGGATCATGGGAGTTGCGCGCGACCTCCGACACTCTGTCAAAGCAATATGCCAGCTTCCGGTTCACTTCTCCTGACGGGGTTAGCTTTGCCCGGACCAGTGACGAGGAACTGCCGCGCGGCACTGCAGGTTCCTGGGACGGCGAGATGACCTGTTATCCGGCACGGATCGACACCACCCAGGGCCGCAGCTTTCTGTTTTACAACGGCAACAACATGGGCGCGACCGGCGTGGGTGTTGCCATGCTTGAGGATTGACCCGTGGCGATTGAGGTACAGCGCTACGCAGCTGAAAACGCCAGCCACTGGGACGATTTCCTGAAGGTATCGAAAAACGGCACCTTTCTGCTGCAGCGCGGGTTCATGGACTATCACGCCGACCGGTTTCAGGATCATTCTTTGATGATCCATGAAGACGGCAAGCTGCTGGCGGTGCTGCCGGCCAATGCCGATGGCACGGTGCTGAATTCCCATGGCGGGCTGACCTATGGCGGGGTCATTTCCGGCACCAAGATGAGTGCGGAGCGCATGCTTATGGTTTTTGACGCGCTTGCCGCCTATCTGCGCCCCGCCGGGTTCACCGAAGTGAACTACAAAGCCATCCCCTATATCTATCACCGCCAGCCGGCCGATGAAGACATCTATGCGCTGTTCCGGCAAGGTGCGCAGGTTGTACGCACGGATGTGTCAGCCACCATCGCAGTACCGCACCGCCTGCCCTTTGGCAGCGGCAAAAAAGACGGGCTGCGCAAGGCGCGCAAGGCCGGTCTGGAAATCCGCGAAAGCACCGATTGGAGCGCCTGCTGGGCTTTGCTTACCCAAGTTCTGGACGACCGGCATAATGCGCGGCCTGTGCATAGCGAGGCGGAGATCCAGCTGCTTGCGGGCCGTTTTCCTGATCGGGTCCGGATGTTCGGCGCCTTTGACAGTGATCAGATGATCTCCGCCCTGGTGATCTTTGACTGCGGCCAGACCGTGCATGTGCAATATATCGCCTCGTCTGCCCCAGGCCGGCAGAATGGCGGTGTCGACATGATCGTCCACCACTTGCTGGACGCTGTTTTCACCGGCAGGACATGGTTTGACTTTGGCATATCCACCACTGATCAGGGGCGGGAACTGAATACCGGCCTGGCCCGGCAGAAAGAGATGTTCGGCGCCCGCAGCACGGTGTATCAGCAGTACCGCTGGCAACTCACCTGACGAACGCTTCTGCCGTCCGGACCTCTGACAGAGGAGGCGGCCGGCGGAACAAAAGGACAAGCAATGACACAGACCCCCGCCGCCAGTTTCATCCTGCTGTCCTATTGCCAGGAAGACACTATCGCCGAAGCGGTGCAGTCCTTGCTGGACCAGAATTGCGAACCGATCGAGATCATCATCTCGGATGATGCCTCCGCCGACGGAACGTTTGAGAAGATCAAGCAGCTGGCCGGCACCTATTCCGGTCCGCACAGGATTGTGGCCCGGCGGAACGAAAGCAATATGGGCGTCAATCGGCATATCGAACATGCTATCTCCCTCGCCACTTCCGACCTGATGATCTGGACCGCCGGCGATGACCGCAATGCCCCCAACCGTGCACAGCGGGTTATCGACAGCCACCGGGAAACCGGCGCCAAACTGCTCTATTCGGATGCGGAAACCGTCGGCCCGGACGGAGAACCCGGCGAGAACGCCTACCGCCGCGCCCTGTTCTACAAGGACTTCAGCACCGAGGATGCGGCCACCGCCTTTTCGCTCTACCTGGGGGCAACTGCTGCATGGCACAAAGACCTCTATCGCAAATACGGCGGCTTTCCCAAAGACCGTGCCTATGAGGATCTGATCCTCGGCTTCCGCGCCCTGCTGGAGGACGGCCTGCACTATATTCCCGAGAAGCTGGTGACCTACAAAGAAGACGTCGGCATCTCAGCCCAGCTGACCAAGAAGATCAGCACTCTGACCAATCAGGAGCGCCGGACAAGGATGCTGAAAGGGCAACTGGCCGTCTTGGAGCAGCGACTTGCGGATGCCAGAACCTTTGGCCTAGCGGAAAATTCGCCGGTTGTCAGGAAGATGACACAAGCAGCCGGCAAGATCCATGCCCGGTTGGATTTCTATGACGGTATCGGCGCCGTGCTGGCCAGCCGGCACTATGGCTGGGGGGCAAAGCTGCAGGGCATCGCCAGCGAAGGCATGCGCAGGCTGCGCAACAGGTAACGGGGCAGGCCCAAAACGCCGGCCAGCGGGCAGGCCGCAGTTTGTCAGGCTTGCAGCCTCCAGGGATCTTCCTGTTCCAGACTACCTGAAACCGCCTCCGACTCTGTATTTGTCCTGAAGGCGCCGATGGCCCCGGCCATGGCCTGCGCTTCTTTGGACAGACCCAGGCTTGAGGAGGTGACCTCTTCGAACAGGGCCGCATTGCGGGTGGTGGCATCGTCAAGATTTGACATTGCCGAATTGATTTCCTGCAGGCTGCCGGATTGCTCTGAAGAGGCCTGGGAGATAGTTTTCATCAGATCTGCTGCGCTGTCGACAGAGGCGGAGATTTCACCAATTGCCGTGCGGGTCTGTTCAACCAGATCCGCACCAAGTTCGACATTCTGGCCGGCTTCATCCACCAGAGCCGAAATTTCAGTCGCAGCTTCTTTCGACCGGTGCGCCAAGGTCCGCACTTCCGAGGCCACCACCGCAAAGCCCTTGCCAACAGTGCCGGCACGTGCCGCCTCGACCCCGGCATTCAACGCCAGAAGGTTGGTCTGCTGGGCAATCGCCTCGATCATGCCGATGATCCGTGAGATTTTGTCTGAGCTTTCCTTGATTGCTTCCATTGCGCCGTAAGTCCGCTTCACCACCTCAATACTGGCGCTGGCATTCTCGCGTGCCGCTTCAACAGAGGCTGATGCCTCCCCCGAGGCCTGGGCGGTGCCGGTAATGGAAACCGAGAGCTGGTTCACGGCAGCAGCCGTGCCTGCCAGTGTCTGCGCAGTACGCTCCGAGCGTTCGGACAAATCGCGGGAGGCCGAAGAGATTTCGGTGCTGCCGCCGGCAATCGACTGGCCGCTGGTGCTAAGGCTGCTGACCGACGCCTCCAGTTTTTCCAGCGCCGCATTGAAATCATCCCGCAGCTTGGTATAGCCCTCGCCCATTTCCCCGTGGATCCGGGCTGTCAGATCGCCCTGCGACAGCTGCTCCAGACCCTCGCCAATGGCCGTCACTGCCGCCGTCTGCTCTGCCAGGCGGGCGTCACGTTCCGCATCCGCTGCGGCCTCGACTTCTGCTTTCTCCACCAGCCCGTCGCGAAACACCGAGAGCGCCGTGGCAATCCGGAAGATTTCATCACTCGACCGGTCGTACCCTGTTACCGGGCGCAGATTGCCGGCAGCCAGCCGCTCGGTTGTGCCGCTGATATCAGCCAGAGGGTGCAGGATAAGGATCCGGGTCAAAAACAGAGACGCCAGGAAGACACCGGCAGCCACAGCCGCCAGGATTTGCAGCTGTTGCTGCGCTGCCTTCACCTCAGCCGCAAGACCGTCGGCAATGGACGCGATTTCCAGCCGGCTTTCGGCCCCAAGACTGGTTGCGTGATGTGCAAATTCCAGCACCGCATCCACAGTAGCTTGCGACGCCGCAGCAGCCGCAGCTGTGGCCTCCAGCGACGCCACCTTGAAGACCGGCAATCCCTCCGACGGATCGGCCAGGCCAACCAGGTCCTTAAGCTCCTGCGCAAATACCCCGTTATTGAAACCGGCATAACCCTGCAGCGCCTTGGCAGCGTCCTGAAGCGGGGCAGCAGCGGCATCTGCGGCATCAATATCATGCGCAGCCGCCACATCCAGCGCCGCCACCTGGAAGGCGCTGATCCAGCCATTGATCTCCAGCAGCTGCTGCAGCACGCCGACCTGGTTGTCCAGCAGCCCCTGGATCGCCGACCGGTTATCAGAGCTGGCCTGGGTTGCCGCAACAGACAGGGTGAACACCATACGCTCCATCGCCTGGGTCAGCGGGCGCACGCTGGCATTGCGGGCGCTCAGAACTTCCTTGCGGCTGTCCTTCAGCTCCTTGCGGCTAGCGGTAAGGGTATAGCGGAACAGCTCCACACCCGCGCGGACCTTTTTGGCCCTGAATGTATCCAGGCCCAGCTCTTCCAGCCGCCCCATGACCGGCTCCAGCCGGCTCAAAGCGTCATTCGCCATTTTCTTGAGCGCCCGCTTGGTGGGCACGTCGCGCACGTGGCCCAGCGCCAGTGCCGCACCGGACAAAATGCTGATATCAGCGCGGGCTTCCAGCAGCGTTTGCAAGCTGCCGAACTGTTGCTCAACCAGGTTTTTGAGGACCTCATCAACCTGGCCGATTGTGTCTTCGCCGCCTGCCATCAAACTGTCGCTGGCCTCCGACGCGACCTGCACAAGCTTTTCCTGCACCGTTTGGCTAAGAGTCTGCAGGCTGCCGGTCTGGGAGTCGATCCAGGCCTGGTTTCGAAAGGCGCTTTTGCGGGCCGCGATCAGATTGCTGAGCATTTCGGAGGCCGCGTCCGCCTCCGGCCTAAACATGGCCCGCTCTGCCGCAGGCAGTTCAGCCAGGCTGTTTTCAAGATGCGCAATCGCTGCAACCGCCTCAGTCTCGGCCTGGACCAGCTCGTCAACTGATCCAGCTTGCAAGACCGCGATCATCGCATCCTTTGCCCGGCTTCCCGCCTTGACAAGACGGCCGCTCAGCTCCAGCCGGGGCACCTTCTGTTCCGTCAAAACCTCCATTTGGCGGCCGGTCTGGGAAAAGACCAGCGTAACCATGACACCGCCAACAGCAATAGCAGCCCCCATTGCCATCAGGATCAGCGTGATTTTTGCGCCAATGCTGGAGAACAATCGGAAACCGCGCTTGGCGGGAAGTTTTTTCTTTGCAGTCATAGTATCACCCAAGGCATCCGCCCATATTCCGTGCCAAGACCGGACTAGCAGCCGGCCTCACCGCCGTTATCGGCCGGTCAGGCATTCAATGGTGCAGGACCGCTGCCGCACAGCTGCCCGCATCTCCCAAACAAAAGGGACGCAAGAATGTAAAAAAAATATGAGCGGTAATCGGGAAATCTGTTGAATTTTATCGACCGGCAGTGAAAGCAGCCCGCTGCAAAGGCCGCTTCAACACTACCGGTCAGATCTCTCCGGAGAGACGGCGCGCCGCGTGCAGGGGCAAATTTGTGGTTTCGGTAACAGGCCGGTAACCGGAAAGCGGATCAAATATATGCCGGATCTGCCCGCCCTCGCGGCACGTGGTCAGCAACACCGGACGGCCATTCACCTGCTGGCCCGAGACAGTAACCGGCAAGGTGCCTGTCAACCAGCCGCCATAGCTGACGGCCCCGCTGCCGCTGCGGATGACAATCTCGAAGTAGTCCAGCGCTGCCATTCTGAAGATCAGATCCGGCACCTCGCTTGGCCCGCCGCCCAGATGCTCAACCGTCAGATCGGCACCGATAAGGTTTTGCACCGAATAACCCCAGCGGTGCATGAAATCCTCAACAACGTCCAGGATCTCTTGCGTCCGCTCCTCTGGCTGCACGCCCGGGCCGTATTCCGAAAACCGGCGTTCGAAAGACAGATTTTCTGGCACTCCGCCTCCTAGACCTTGGTTCAGGGCCAAACTGCCCGATTTGCTGCTGGTTCCGGCAAAGCCTAGCACGCACAACTGCTTCCTGCACAAAAGATATTTTTGAAATACAAGTTACACAGCGTCACCGTGGCTTTTGCACAATCGCTTGACCGGCTATTCCGGTACGCCCGCCTGCCGCAAGGCAGAAGCCCATTCCTGCCCCGCCGGGCTCATCGCTGCAGGATTGTCGCGCTGGAACTGCGACAGGCAGAACTCCGGCGCGGCCTCAAGCAGTTTTTGGACTGTGCTGCGGGCTTCAGCACCCCGTCCGGACATTTGCAGGGCGATCGCCTTGGACCGCAGCGGCACCGGAAAGGCGCCCTTGGCTTCAAGCGACCGCTCGGAAAGTTCAATGGCACGGGCAAAGTTGCGGGCAGACAGATACGCCAGCGCCGAGAGCGCATCAAAATAGTACCGCTGCGGTCCTAAAGGCGTCAGCCGCCGGGCCGCGTCGGTCATTTGCACCGCCTCATCCGGCATGTCCTGATAGGCCAGCGTCGCCCCTTTCAAAAGCAGCGCCAGCGCTTCGTTGGGATTGTCGCGCAGCGCCAGGTCATAGGCGTCTTGTGCCAGATCGAAGCGGAACGTCAGATGGCTGGAGATAAGCCCCTTAAGCGTATGAGCCAATGAGAAACCAGGTGCAGCTTCGATGGCGGCCTCTGCCATCCGGCTGGCCAGGCGGCTGTCCTCTCCACGGTTCGGAGACAAGCCCTTTTCAACCCGCATCACATGCCAGAATCCCATCCAGGTCAGCGGCAGCACATGTTTTGGCTCCCGTTCAAGCAGATGCGACAGGATTTCATGTGCTTGCTGGAATTTGCGCGCGTCCATTTCCTGCATCAGCGAAATCGCCGCCATCAACAGGGTATGGCTTTCCAGGGTGGACAGCGGCTTGAAGCCCGCCAGCCGGACAGCTTCGCCCGCAGCGGTCTGTCCGATTTGCTGGGTGGCATTGCGCAGCACAGCACTGCGGCCCTCCATCAGGCTGCCTTTGCTGCCCTCGAAACTGCGCGACCAGATTACTTTTTCGCGGACTGCATCATGCAGATCGATCTCAACCCGGAACCGGTTGCCGTCGCAGCTGACGGTGCCCGACACCAAGTAATCCACGCCCGCGACCGAAGACACTTCGGCTGGACGCACTGTTTCCGGATCAAACTGGCGCGAGGCCAGATAGGAGGTGACCGAAAACGCCCAGCTGCGCGACAAGTACCGTGACAATTCTTCAGACATCAGCGATCCCAGCGGCACAACCGCGTCGCCAGGGGCACGATGCACAAAAGGCAGCACCGCAATCGAAGGCAGCAGCCCATCCAGGATTACACGGCCCGGCGATGTTCCTGCTTGCGGTCCAGGCCGGGCAGCACCACGGGCGAACTCCGCCCGGGCTTCGTTCAGCCAAGCGTTAAAAGCGGTCTCATGAGGCAGTTCAAACCCTTCCATGAAAACCGCATTGCCTGCGCAACTGTCCAACTCCACCCGGGTCAGGTCGAGGATAACCCGCTCCCGGTTTGCATACAGCAGCTTGGCCGCTTCGGGACCCAGATGCCGGCGCAGCGTCGACAAGGCTGTCCGCAGGCTTGCCTTTGCCTGTTCGGGCTGTGCCAGGCACCACAAGGTCTTCTCCAGAAACGCCCGCGTGCGGATCCCGCCATCAGCTGAGGACAAAAGCGCCAGCAGCGCCTGATGTTTCGCCCCAAGCTGAACATTGGTTCCATCTGCGTGAAAGACGCCAAACGCGCCAAACCGACATATCTTCAGAAGGACAGTCATCCGTAAACCCCACAAAAATCCGCGTCGCACTTGAAATTAAAGTAACGTTACATTGCATTGCCGCAATATGTTTTGCAATTACTGATTGCATTAACTTCGCAATTCATTTCAAAAGCAACGCCTGACAACCTTCGGGCATATCTGAGGGCGATCATAACTGTGCACACGACATGGCACCGCAAACTGACCACAGGCAGCAGCCTGTTTTAGTGCAGCTGAGCAGGTCCTTCGCAACAACCATGACCTGATCTGCTAAAAAGAACAACCACACACGCAAAAACTGTAATTCATTATCTAATTGGAACAACGGGACTGACTGCCAGTATCGATTTTCAATCCTTCAACCCTCGGCCTGTGTTGTTTTGATACCTGCCCCTAAACCGCTGGCACAAAGCGGTAGCCGCTGCCAATGCGCTCTGCCCGCCCGATACCGCCGCCAGGCAGATGATAGCCGATCAGCTGCATTTGCTCGGCGGCAAGCCGGTCCAGCAAACGCATACGTGTCGCAGCAGCCGTTTGCGGCTCCTGGTCGGCACCAACCGGCCTGCCAGGGTCAGCAAAGCTCACATGATGATTACCCACTGCATCCCCTAGAACCAGGACACTGTTACTGCCATCCCGGACTTCAAATGACATATGCCCCGGCGTGTGGCCTGGCGTGGCATGAGCTGCGACACCCGGCAGGATCTCCTCGCCGTCCCGGAAAAGCTGCACCTTGTCTTCCAACTGCTCCATCCGGCGCCGGGCCCCAATGGCCATGGCTGTCCTGTTGCTGCCGATACTGTCTGCAGTCTCCGGGTCGAACCAGTAATCCCATTCTCCCTGCCCCATCAGATAGGCCGCGCCAGGGAACAGCAGATCGTCAAAATCATCCAGCACCCCCCACAGGTGATCCGGATGGCAATGTGTAAAGACCACGTGCGTCACCTCGTCAGGAGTGACGCCAAGAACATCCAGCGCGCCAGACAGATTTCCCGCACTATCCTGAAACCCCGGCCCAGCGCCGGCATCGAACAGGACAACTCTGCCTTCTTCGCGCAGCAGCGTTACATTCACCTCCGGCGTCAGCGGCCCGGCTGCAAGCCCGTACTGCTCCAACGCCTGCTGCAAAGCGTCCGGTTCAAGCCCGTCAAACAGAAACTCCGGCGGCAGAGTGAGATACCCGTCTGAAACTGTCTCAATCCGCTTGTTGCCCAAATTGATCCGCGCCGAAGCCCAGCCGGGAACAGCAGCAGCAGCCAGCCCCGCTGCAGCCGACAAGCCAAATTCACGCCTGGTGAACCCCATACCGTTTCCTTTCCCTATCGCCGCGCAATCAAATGCATAAATATTGTTTGATGAATATTACTTCATCACGGCACTAAGGGAAACACTCGGCGATGCCGCAACCCGGCATGCCGGAGTACTGGCGGCACCTAGGCCAGCCCCTGCGCGGTGCAAGCCCTGCGCAGGGCCGCACAAAACCGCTGTGCGGCGGCCGAAAGCCGGTGCTCCCGCCGGACACACAGACCCACGGGGCCAAGGGTGCTGTCCGTATTCAAGGGCAACACTGCCATGCTGCCAGCCTCCAGCTCCGGCCGCACCACACCGTGGCTGATGATCCAGATCGCCTGATGCGCCAGGACAAAGCGCCTTCCGAATGTGGCGGAAACGGTTTCGATCGGAAACCTGGGCAGTGCCAGCCCCTGCTCAAGAAACATCCGCTCGACCATCGGCCGGATTATCGATCCTTCAGACGGCATCAGCACCGGGTAGTCCTCAAATGCTGTAGGCGGCACATGCACGGCGCCGGCCAAAGGATGGTCCCGCGCGACAACAACGGCCACCCGCTCGCGGTACAGCGGGTCGAACTCCACACCCGCCATGGCTTCCGGCGCAGGCATCCTGCCAACCACCAAATCAAGCCCGCCGCGGCGCAGCTGGTCGATCAGGTACTGATTGCCCCCGGACATTACCATGAACCGCCCCGGCGCGCCGCCGCCGCGCAGTTGCGCCAGCGTGTCAGGGACCAGATCGGCGGCGACAGTGGGCAGTGCGCCAATGGAAACCAGCGGTCCATCTGCCGCGTCCAGGCCGCGCAACAGCGCCACCCCGTCGCGAGCCAGCGCCAGGCTGCGCCCGGCATGGTCCCGGAACAGCTCGCCATACCCGCTGAGCCGGATACCGCGGCCATGCTTTTCGACCAACGGCTTGCCGCAAACTTCCTCCAGTTCGCGCAGTGCCCGTGTCACCGCGGGCTGGGTCATGCCCAAGGCCGCGGCCGCCTGGGTGACGCTCATCTTGCGGGCCACCTCTACGAAGACCTCAAGATGGCGCAGTTTCAATGAAGACGATAGCCGCATATCACTCCGGTTATGATTACATGTATGTTTCAAGATTATACAGATCAGCTCCGGTATGCGATACTTTATCCAGCACGGGGAGACCAGGATGACGCAGCAGAACCGGTACAGCCAAGGCATGCAAATCAGGCGCAAGGTGCTTGGCGATGCCCATGTGGAGCGCGCCGAAGCTGCCAAAACCGCGCTGGACGCCCCCTTTCAGGAGCTGATCACCGAAGCTGCCTGGGGCACGGTCTGGGCCTCTGACCGGATTTCGCTGCGGGAACGGTCCATGCTGACACTGGCACTGCTGGCTGCCACTGGGAATTTCGACGAGATTCCGATGCACATCCGCGCCACCGCCCGCACCGGCGCCAGCCAGGAAGATGTGCTGGAGGCCTTCCAGCATGCGGCCATCTATGCCGGGGTGCCGTGCGCGAACCGTGCCCTGAAGCTGGCCAAGCAAACCTATGCAGAAATGGAAAGCGAGGGAGGGGAAACCCCATGACCAAGCCGCAACCCGGGGAGTTCTACCAGAGGGACCGCCGATGGCACCCGCCTGCCCTGTCGCGGGACTACAAAACCTCGGTCACCCGCGCGCCGCAATACCCGCTGATCAGCCTGGAAAACACCGCCAGCGAGATCACCGGCCCGGCGTTTGGCCACAACGACATCGCCGCTACCGACAATGACCTGCTGGCCAACTTTGCCCAGCCCGGTGAAAGCCCGATCGGTGAGCGCATCATCGTGCATGGCCGGGTGCTGGATGAAAACGCGCGGCCGGTGCCGAATACGCTGGTAGAGATCTGGCAGGCCAACGCTTCTGGCCGCTACCGGCACAAGAAGGACAGCTATCTGGGCGCACTGGATCCGAATTTCGGCGGTTGCGGGCGGGTCCTGACGGATGAAAACGGATGCTATCATTTCCGCACCGTGAAACCCGGCGCCTACCCCTGGCGCAACCGGGTGAACGACTGGCGGCCCGCGCATATCCATGTCTCGGTCTTTGGCACCGGCTTTGCCCAACGGCTGATCACCCAGCTGTATTTCGAGGGCGACCCGCTGATCGTCCGCTGCCCGATTGTGAACACCATTCCGGACCCGGAGGCGGTGCAGATGCTGATCGCGCGGCTCGACATGAATGCAACCATTCCGCTCGACACCATCGCCTACCGCTTTGACATTGTGCTGCGCGGACGGCGGTCCACCCTGTTTGAAAACCGGCTGGAGGGGAATTGATGCGTCAGCGTTTTGATTATCTGAAAGAAACCCCTTCGCAAACCGCCGGGCCTTATGTCCATATCGGCCTCGCTCCCGGCGCTGCGGGATTTGAGATCTATGATCAGGAACTTGGCTGGGACATTGCCGGGCATAACGCCAAGGGCGAGCACATCCGGGTCGAGGGCATGGTCATCGACGGCACTGGCTCGCCGGTCAAGGACGTGCTGCTGGAGGTCTGGCAGGCCAATGCGAACGGCATCTATGCCCACCCCGAAAATGGCGGCACGGTTGAGGACGGTTTTCGCGGCTGGGGCCGGGTGATCTCCGATTTTGAGACCGGAGAATGGGGGTTCGGCACAGTAAAGCCCGGGCCGGCTATGGGCCGGGGCGGCCAGATGATGGCGCCGCATATCAACCTGTGGATTGTGGCGCGCGGCATCAATGTGGGGCTGAACACCCGGGTCTACTTTGAGGACGAGGCAGAGGCCAATGCCACCGACCCCGTGCTGAATGTGATAGAATGGGAGCGCCGCCGCGCCACCCTGATTGCCAGGCGCAGCGAACGGGACGGTTTGGCGATTTACCGCTTCGACATCCGCCTGCAGGGCGACGATGAAACAGTGTTTTTCGACATCTGAAGGGGAGCAATCATGAGTAAACCCTGCATCATCTGCGTGGCCATCACCGGCTCGGTTCCGACCAAGAAAAACAACCCGGCAGTGCCCGTCACCATCGCCGAGCAGATCGAAAGCACCCAGGAGGCGTTTGAAGCCGGCGCCTCCATCGCTCATTGCCATGTGCGCAACGACGACCAGACGCCGACCTCGGACCCGGAACGGTTCGCCCGCCTGATGGAAGGCCTGCACAAACACTGCCCCGGCATGATCGTGCAGCTGTCGACCGGCGGCCGCTCCGGCGCCGGACACGAGCGCGGCGGCATGCTGCCCCTGCGCCCCGACATGGCCTCGTTGTCGGTGGGATCGAACAATTTCCCGGCGCGGGTTTATGAAAACGCACCCGATCTGGTGGACTGGCTGGCCTCGGAGATGCGTGCGCATGAGGTGAAGCCCGAGATCGAGGCCTTTGACCTGTCGCACATACATCAGGCGGTAAAAATGAACCGGGAGGGGCGCATTGCCGGCACGCTTTACGTGCAGTTCGTGATGGGCGTTAAGAACGCGATGCCGGTCGACAGGGACGTGTTCGATTACTACGTCAAAACCATGCAGCGGCTGGCACCGGAGGCCCAGTGGTGCGGCGCCGGTGTCGGGCCGGGGCAGATCCTGGTCAACGAATGGTCCATCGCCGCGGGCGGCCATACCCGCACCGGGCTGGAGGACAATATGCGGCTCGACCGCGACACCCTTGCGCCCTCCAATGCCGCGCTGGTGAGGCGGGCAGCGGCGCTTTGCGAAACCTACGAACGCCCTGTCGCCACCTGGCAGCAGGCCCGCAAGATCCTGGAACTCCGGCCCGGTTGATGCCGCCCGCTTCGGGCCGCAGGGCCGAAGCCACGCCCAAGGCCGCCAGGCGGCCCGTCAGGGCAACCGCGGGCGCGGGAGCCCCCCCCCTTCCGCCCGGCCGGCCAACTGGCGCCGGTCAACTCCCGCCGGAAAGGTCCTTGAGAATCGGGCAATCCGGACGGCTGTCGCCTGCACAGCCTTTGACCAGCTCTCTCAATGTGCCGCGCATCGCCTGCAGATCGGCGATCTTCTCCTCGATCTTGCCCAGATGCTCCAGCGCCAACTGCTTCACATCGGCGCTGGCGCGGGTTTCGTCCTCGTAAAGCGCCATCAGGGTACGGCAGTCCTCGATGGTGAAACCCAGCGCCCGGGCGCGACCCAAAAAGGCCAGCTTATGCAGATCAGTCTCGGCAAAGCAGCGATAGCCATTGGCGCTGCGATGCGGTTTGATCAGGCCGATATCCTCGTAATAGCGGATGGTCTTGGCCGGCAGGCCGGAGCGGCGGGATACATCTCCGATATTCATGCGCGCGCCTCCTGCTTGCCGGCCGCAAGGACCGCCGGCCCGGCCTGTCCTTCATCCATGGCCGGTTTCAGGCGGCGCAAGCGCAGGGCATTGAACAGGACAAACACGCTCGACAGTGCCATTGCGCCTGCCGCAAGTGCCGGCGACAAAAGAGGCCCCCCAAAAGGGTACAGAACCCCGGCCGCCACCGGTACCAGCAGCACGTTATAGCCAAAAGCCCAGCCCAGGTTCTGGCGGATGTTGCGCATGGTGGCGCGGCTGACTGTCAGCGCGTTCACCACCCCGCGCAGATCACCCGAGACCAGCACCACATCCGCCGCCTCGATCGCCACATCGGTGCCGGTGCCGATGGCAATTCCAGCATCCGCCGCCGCCAGCGCCGGGGCGTCGTTTATGCCGTCGCCCACAAATGCCAGCACGCCATGCTCTGCCTGCAGCTCCTGGATCGCGGCAACCTTATCAGCAGGCAGGCATTCGGCCTTCACTGCATCAATACCCAGCCGCGCGGCAATCGCCTGCGCCGTCGCCAAAGCATCACCGGTGATCATTGCCACCTTCAATCCTTGGTCATGAAAGGCTTTAATTGCCGCCGGGGTACCCGGCTTGACCGGATCCGCCACCGCAATCACCGCCGCCGCCTGGCCGTCAACGGCGGCGAAAAGCGGGGTTTCGCCGCGCTCTGCCAGTTTCAGCCCCTCCGCCTCCAGCGGGCCAAGCGCAATGCCTTCGCGCGCCATCAGCCGGGCGGCACCGGCCAGCACCACGCGGCCCTCGACCTCGGCGCGCAGGCCATAGCCCGGGATTGCTTCAAACGTATCGGGTTCGGGCAGCCCCTTGCCTGCCGCTGCCGTGACGGCGCGGGCGATGGGGTGTTCCGACTGCGCCTCAGCGGCGCCGGTCAAGCGCAGCACCTCTTCGCGGGTGAATCCTTTGGCGCAGATCAATTCGGTCAGCACCGGCCGGCCCTCAGTCAATGTGCCGGTCTTGTCGAGCGCCACCACGCGCACTTCCTGCAAGTGCTGCAGTGCATCGCCCTTGCGGAACAGAACCCCCATCTGCGCCGCGCGGCCGATGCCGACCATGATAGAAGTCGGCGTCGCCAGCCCCATGGCGCAGGGACAGGCGATAATCAGCACCGAAACACCGGCCACCAGGGCCAGCGGCAGGGCGGGCGCAGGGCCGAGCAGAGACCAAACCAGCACGGTCAGCGCCGCAACCGCGATCACTGCGGGTACGAACCACAGGGTGATACGGTCGACCAGCCCTTGCACCGGCAGCTTGGCGCCCTGCGCCTGCTCGACCATGCGGATGATCTGCGCCAGTACTGTGTCGCGGCCAACGCGGGTGGCCCGGAATTCCAGCGCAGAATTGCCGTTGATGGTGCCCGTCGTCACTTCATCACCGCGGGACTTGGCGACGGGCACCGGCTCACCGCTGATCATGCTTTCGTCGATGTAGGAGCTGCCGGAGGTGATCTCGCCGTCCACCGCGATGCGCTCTCCCGGACGGACGCGGATCAGGTCGCCTGGGCCGATTTCTTCCACCGGAGTTTCAATTGCATCCCCGCCCGAGACCACCATGGCGGTTTTCGGCTGCAGCCCGGCCAGCTTGCGGATCGCGGCGCCGGTGCGGCCCTTGGCGCGGGCCTCCAGGAAGCGGCCCGTGAGAATAAGGGCGACGATCACCACCGCCGCCTCGTAATAGACATTGGCGGTGCCCGCGGGCAACAGCCTGGGCGCGAAGGTGGAAATCACCGAGAATCCATAGGCCGCGGAGGTCCCCAGCGCCACCAGCGCGTTCATGTCGGGAGCGCCGCGGAGCAAGGCCGGAAAGCCCTTAGCATAGAATTGCCGACCCGGCCCGGCCAGCACCGCGGTAGTCAGGGCGAATTGCAACAAGTAGCTGTTTTGCGTGCCTATATTTTCCATAACCCAATGATGCAGCGCCGGGACCATGTGGCCGCCCATTTCGATCAAGAACACCGGCAGTGTCAGAAGCGCGGCGATCAGCACCTGCCGGCCCAGTGCGGAAATCTCACCCGCGTTACGGCGGCCGGTCTGCTCCGCTTCATCCTCTGCCGCACCGCTGAGACGGGCCGGATAGCCGGTATCCGTCAATGTGCGGGCGAGATCGGCGGCGCGGGCCATGCCGGTTAAATAACGGATTTGTGCCGTCTCATTTGCCAGGTTCACGCTGGCCGATAGCACCCCCGGCACCGCCAGCAGCGCCCGTTCCACCCGGCCCACGCAGGACGCGCAGCTCATGCCGCTGACCACCAGGGAAGCTTGCGCCTCTGCCGCCGGATACCCCGCAGAGGCCAATGCGCTGGTCAGATCCATCAGCGGAACCTCCGCCGCAGCCTCCACCTGGCCGGTGGCATTGGCAAGGTTGACGGAGGCGCTCTGCACGCCTTCGACCGCCGCCAAGGCGCGCTCAGCACGCCCTGCACAGCCCGCACAGCTGAGGCCGGTGATATTCAGTGAAATCCTGCTAAGTTCAGACATCGGAATCCTGCCGCTTCTGGTCCTTTGACAAGAGATATGAGGGTTCCAGCGAGGGGAAGGTCAAGACCCGGCATTCAATTTCCTTCCCATAACTGGAATCTTTCGAGCAAGCTGCTGGGAACCGGCAGTTTTTCATCACGCGGGAATGGCGCGGACCGTTGGCCGGCTGTCGCATTCAGGGCAAGGCCCGGCACCCTGCTCCTGATAATGTGCCGAGGCAAAGCTTGCGTGCGCCAGCCTGCAAATGTAACGCTGGGTCATTCCGGCCCGCGGCCCTGCTGCTGGCTACGCATTCAACCGGATCCGCTTCGCGGCGGCCCGGCCCCGCAGAATTTGGACGAAGGACCAGTCACATGATCAAGACCCGCGCCGCCGTTGCGGTTGCCCCCGGCAAACCGCTGGAAATCATGGAAGTGAACCTCGAAGGCCCGAAAGCGGGTGAGGTTCTGGTGGAAATCAAGGCAACCGGCCTGTGCCACACCGACGAATTCACCCGTTCGGGCGACGACCCCGAAGGCATTTTCCCGGCGATCCTGGGCCATGAGGGCGCAGGCGTCGTGGTTGAGGTCGGCGAAGGCGTCACCAGCCTGAAACCGGGCGATCATGTGATCCCGCTGTATACGCCCGAGTGCCGCGAGTGCGACTATTGCCTCAACCCGAAAACCAACCTGTGCCAGGCGATCCGCTCGACCCAAGGGCAAGGCCTGCTGCCGGACGGCACCACCCGTTTCTCGATGCAGGACGGCACCCCGATCCACCACTACATGGGCTGCTCGACCTTCGCCAACCACACCGTGGTGCCGGAAATCGCGCTGGCGAAAATCCGTGAGGACGCGCCGTTCGACAAGGTCTGCTATATCGGCTGCGGCGTCACCACCGGTATCGGTGCGGTGATCAACACCGCCAAGGTGGAAATCGGCTCGCGGGCTATCGTGTTCGGCCTCGGCGGCATCGGCCTCAACGTGATCCAGGGCCTGCGGCTGGCCGGGGCTGACCAGATCGTCGGTGTCGACCTGAACCCCGGTAAGGTGGAAATGGCCACAAAGTTCGGCATGACCGATTTCGTCAATCCTGCCGAGGTCGAGGGCGACTTGGTGGCGCATCTGGTCGAAGTGACCGGGGGCGGTGCCGATTACACTTTTGACGCGACCGGCAACGTCAACGTCATGCGCACCGCATTGGAAGCGGCGCATAAGGGCTGGGGGGAATCCATCATCATCGGTGTGGCGCCTGCCGGTGCCGAGATTTCGACCCGGCCGTTCCAGCTGGTCACCGGCCGCTCCTGGCGCGGCACCGCCTTCGGTGGCGCCTCGGGCCGCACTGACGTGCCCAAGATCGTGGACTGGTACATGGACGGCAAGATCGAGATCGATCCGATGATCACCCACAAGCTGACGCTGGATCAGATCAACGAAGGCTTTGAACTGATGCACGAAGGCAAGTCCATCCGCGCCGTGGTGGAATTCTAAGCCCTATCCAGTTCGCAAATAGCAAAACGCAGGCCCTGGGGCCTGCGTTCTCGTTTCTGCGGCAAGGCTGAAAAGCTGCCGCCAAAAGCCGGACCCAGCCCTGTGGAGTGCGTCAGTTTTCAAAGGCGGTCTCCACCGCGTCCAAGCTGACGTCATACCCCCAAAGACGGCGCAAGTGCTTCAGCACCTCTTCCTGATCCTCCTCATCCAAATGAATGCCATCCCGCACAGTATGGGTCAGCTTCAATTCCCGGTCACCGCGCAGATCCGCGTCTGTCACCTGAATATCAGGTTCCAGGTAAGCCAGATCATACTGCTTTGCCAAATCGCGGCGGATCGCCTTGTATCCCGCGCGGTTATGGATCTGACTCACCACCAGATTGGGCAGGTCGGCGTCATTGGTCAGCGTGAACAGCTTGAACTTACGGATCAGATGCGGCGACAGGAACTGCTGGATAAAGCTTTCATCGCGGTAATTCGCCCATGCATCGCGCATCACTTTCCGCCAGTCGGGATCACCGGCGAAATCGGGGAACCACTCGCGGTCCTCATCAGTCGGGTCCTGACAGATCCGGCGGATGTCCTGCATCATCGCAAACCCCAGCGCATAAGGATTGAGGCCGGAGAAACGCGGATCGTCAAACTCAGGCTGCAGCACCACATTGGTATGGCTGTGCATTATCTCCATAAAGGCGCCTTCGGTGATTTGGCCCTGCTCATAAAGTTTGTTTATGATGTAGTAGTGCACGAAGGTCGCGCAGCCCTCGTTCATCACTTTGGTCTGTTTCTGCGGGTAAAAATACTGCGCCAGCATCCGCACGATGCGCAGCAGCTCACACTGCCAGGCCTCCAGCACCGGACTGTGCTTTTCCAGGAAATAAAGCACGTTCTCCTGCGGCAGGTTCATCTGCTTGCGGCGCGCGCTGAAATCAGCATCCTCGACCAGTTCCAGCTTGTCGCGACCCAGGGTTGTATCAGTCCAGATATCCAGCACGCTTTGGCCGCTTTCATAGCCTTCGCGCACCTTCTGCATCGCCACCAGTTCCTCGGTGGTCGGCTTGGGCGGGCGTCCGTAGCGGAACACGCCTTGGGATTGCAGCGCATGGGCCGCGTCCAGAATCTCTTCGACCGCACAAGGGCCGTACCGTTCCTCGCAAGCGGCGATGTAATTTTTGGCAAAGGCCAAGTAATCATGAATACCAGCTGCATCTGTCCACTGCTGAAACAAATAATTGTTCTTGAAGAAATGGTTATGTCCGAATGCCGCATGCGCCATCACCAGCGTCTGCATCGCCATGGTGTTTTCTTCCATGTTGTAGCTGATGCAGGGGTTCGAATTGATGACGATCTCATAGGCCAGACCCTGGCGGCCGGTGCGGTACAGCGCCTCGTCGCGGGCGAAATGCTTGCCGAATGACCAATGCTGATACATCAGCGGCAGGCCGACACAGGAATAGGCATCCAGCATCTGCTCAGCCGAAATGATTTCGATCTGATTGGGATAAACATCCAGCCCAAGGTCGCCCAGCGCGATCTCCTCAATCGCGTCGCGCGCTGTTTCCATCAGTTCAAAGGTCCATTCCGGCCCGTCGAACAGCGGCTTGCGCGCCTTTTCAGCTGCCTGCATACTGCGCCCCTTTCACCTTGGGGAGGAAGAACTCCCGGAAAATCGGATAGATGTGGCCGGGTTGCGAGACACGCTGCATTTCAAAATGCTGCGCCTGGCCCTTCACGTCACGGTAGTTCTGCCACAGGTCTTCGCCTGCTTCGGGATTGTTCAGCAGCATTTCCGCCGCCTCATCGACGATTTCCACATAGGCATAAAACTGGCTGACCGGCAGCAGGTCGTTCAGCAGCAGATTTTTGCAGCGCACCGAGTCATTGCCGAAATTCTCGCCGTCGGAGGCCTGCGCGCCGTAGATGTTCCACTCATCCGGCGGGTAGCGCTCTTCGATGATCTCCTTCATTTTCTCCAGCGCGGTGGACACAATGGTGCCGCCGGTTTCCCGGGCATAGAAGAAGGTTTCCTCGTCGACTTCCTGGGCGTGGTGAGTGTGCCGCACGAACACCAGTTCGGTGTGTTCATAGCAACGCTCCAGGAATAGGTGCAGCAGCAGGAAGAAGCGTTTGGCCAAGTCCTTTTCGCGCTCCTGCATGGAGCCTGAGACATCCATCAGGCAGAAGACCACAGCGCGGGAATTGCGGATCTTTTCCGGTACAAAGGTATCGTACCGCAGGTCCAGCGGGTCGATATAGCCGACGACCTTGCGCTTGCGGAGGATGCCTTCGAGTTTCTTTTGCAATTCGGCCAGAAATGCCTCTTGCGGCGGGCTGCGTTCCTCCAGCGCTTCCAGTTCGGCGATCTGCTCTTCCAAATCCCGCTGCGACTTGGTGGTCGGGCGCTGCAATGCAATCCGGCGCCCCAGAGAGTTGCGCATGGTGCGCACCAGATTGAGGTTGTTGGGCGTGCCCGCAGTGGTCAGGCCGGCCCGGCGGGTGCCGATGGTTTCGGTCTCCACCGTAGCCTTTTCCACCAGGTCCGGCAGCTCCAGCCCCTCAAACAGGATTTCCAGGTATTCTTCCTGCGTGAGTGTGAAGGAAAATTCGTCCGCACCATCCCCGTCCTCGGAGGCCTTGCGGCCACCCTCGCCCGCACCGCCGTCCGGGCGTTTGATGGTGTCGCCGACAACAAAATCCTTGTTGCCGGGCAGAACATGACGGCGCAGGCCGCCCTTGGAAGAGTGAAAGAACCGCGGCTCCTTCAGCCCTCTGGTCGGGATAGTGACCTTTTCGCCTTCGTCCGGGACACCGCTTCCGCTTTGGATCGATTTTCCCCGGACCGATTGGTCGACGCGTTCCTTAATATTCTCCCGGGCCCGCCGCAGGAACCGCTGGCGGTTCCCGAGGCTCTTGCCCTTCGGATTGGCGCGCCTGTCGATGAAATGATGCATATGCCACAGCGCTCCTCTTTAGCCCGCCTTGTTAACGCGCATGTACCATTCGACCAGACGCCGCACTTGGCGGTCGGTATAGCCATGGCCGCGCATACGCTCGACGAACTCCTGATGTTTGCCTTCGGTCTTGCTGTCCTTCTTGCTGCCGAAACTGATCACCGGAAGCAGCTCCTCGACCTGGCTGAACATGTGTTTTTCGATCACATCGCGCAGCTTTTCATAGGAATTCCAGGCCGGGTTTCTGCCCGTGTTTGCGCGATGGCGCAGGGCAAATTTCACGACCTCGTTGCGGAAGTCCTTGGGATTGGCGATGCCAACCGGCTTTTCGATCTTTGAAAGCTCCGAATCCAGCACTTCGCGGTTATAGAGCTGACCGGTGTCGGGATCCTTGTAATCCTGTTCTTCGATCCAGGCATCGGCGTAGGAGATATAGCGGTCAAAGACATTCTGGCCGTATTCCGTATAGCTTTCGAGGTACGCCTTCTGGATCTCGTTGCCGATGAACTCTTCATAACGCGGCGCCAGTTCCGTCTTGATGAACTCAAGGTACTTCTGCTCGGTCTCCTGCGGAAACTGCTCGCGCTTGATCATCTGCTCGAGCACATACATCAGATGCACCGGGTCCGCTGCCACTTCATCCGTGTCGAAGTTGAAAGTGGTGGACAGCACCTTGAAAGCGAAGCGGGTTGAGATGCCGTTCATCCCCTCGTCCACGCCGGCGCGGTCCTGATACTCCTGCACCGTCTTGGCTTTGGGGTCGGTGTCCTTCAGGCTTTCGCCGTCATAGACCCGCATCTTGGAGTAAAGGTTTGAGTTCTCATGCGGCTTCAGGCGGGTCAGCACCGAGAAGCGGCTAAGAATCTTCAGCGTCTCCGGCGCACAGGGCGCATCACGCAGCTCGCTGAACTCGATCAGTTTTTCGTAGATTGAGGATTCATCCGAGACCCGCAGGCAATACGGCACCTTGACGATAGACACCCGGTCGATGAAGGCCTCGTTGTTCTTGTTATTCTTGAACGACTGCCATTCGCTCTCGTTGGAGTGCGCCAGGATCAGGCCGTTGAAGGGGATCGCACCAAAGCTTTCGGTGCCCATATAGTTGCCTTCCTGGGTCGCCGTCAGCAGCGGGTGCAGCATCTTGATCGGCGCCTTGAACATCTCGACAAATTCCAGAACACCCTGGCTCGCCCGGTTCAAGCCGCCGGAGAAGCTGTAGGCATCCGGGTTGTCCTGGCTGAAATGCTCCAGCTGGCGGATATCAACCTTGCCAACCAGGGTGGAGATGTCCTGGTTGTTCTCATCACCCGGCTCCACTTTGGCCACGCAGATGCGGCGCAGGCGGGAAGGGTACATGCGAACAACGGAGAATTTGTTGATATCGCCGTCGAATTCATCCAGCCGCTGGACGGCCCAAGGCGACATCAGCCCTGGCAGGCGGTGCTGGACAATGCCGTATTCCTCTTCCAGAACCTTGCCCATGCGGACTGGATCAAACAGGCCCAGCGGACTTTCGAAAATCGGCGAGATCTGATCGCCGGCTTTCAGCACATAGATCGGCTGTTCTTCGACCAGGCGCTTCAGCCGCTCCGCCAGAGACGATTTGCCGCCGCCGACCGGACCCAAGAGGTAAAGGATCTGCTTTCGCTCTTCCAGGCCTTGCGCGGCGTGGCGGAAATAGCCGACGATCCGTTCGATGGTGTCTTCCATGCCGTAGAAGTCGTGGAAAGCGCTGTAGCGCTTGATTGTCCGGTTCTGAAAGATCGGACCGAGCCGCGCGTCCTTGGACGTGTCTACCAGCTCCTCTTCGCCAATTGCCTTCAACATCCTCTCGGCGACGTTCGCGTACATGCTTGGATCGTCGCGGCAGGCGTTCAAATAATCCTGCAGCGGCATCTCCTGCTCGCGGGTTTCGCCGTACTGCTCTGCAAAAAGTTCGGCAATGTCTTTCATCTTGAATCAAGCCTCCTGGTTATCTGGCGCCGTTCCTCCTGGCGTTTTAGTTCGCGGACAGACAGACTGCGCCCGGTACGTGGGCATGGATGTCCGCGTTAGTGTTGAGTTCTGATTTCTGCTCGGCGCCGTTTCTGGCGTTATACGTCCGGCTGGCCGCTCTTTGCGGCGGCCTGCGCCCGGATACCAGGCTGGCGGCGTGTTGCTTACTCTCAAGCTTACACCAAATACGTACTTCTTACTATCTGAAAGTGGTGTACTTTTAATTAATTGCCAGAAACTTTTGCGGGAAATTTTCATCACATCGCGGCGATCACTGTTGTTGCGGCCGCCTTACGCGCCACGGCAAATCAAGTGCCTCCAGCCGCGCGTCCACTGTTGATGAGAGGGATGCAAGGGGCTTTCCCCTTCTGCTTCTGAAGTCCAGACAACAGGGTTAGCAGTGCATACGGCAAGGCAAGACGGCCAATTCTCCGGCGCCGGCCATCCGCCCGCCCCGTATCACGGCTGCGTGAAAAACCTTAGAAATTCTGCGGCACTCAGGACACGGTTGCCGCCCAAACTGCATAAATCCCGTCCATGACGCACTGGACAGGACAATAAAAATCATCACAGTATGGCCTCAAAATGGCCGCAAAAGACGGTCGATGGGCAAACGTACAGGCAACGGAACGACGCAGCACCCGCCAGATTGCGGCGGCGCAGCGCACAGATGAGTGGTATTACAATGAGCACGGTCGCATTTATTACCCGCGATATGGCGGGCACTACACAGCATGGGAACTTTTCCGAAGGCACCCCGGCACGTATTGACGCCTCCCATGCCAAGGATATCTCGCTGAACCTCAGCCCTGCAGATGTCGAAAGCTATTCCCGCCAGGGCGGCAACCTGCACATCACCCTGGCCGATGGCCAGGAACTGGTGATTGAGAACTACTATTCCTACGGCTCATCCGGCGGGAAAAACCTGTTCCTAAGCCAGGACGGCGAATTCACCGAAGTTGTCCTGGAAGACAAATCCAGCGGCATGCTCTTTGCCACATACGAGCCGCTGGATCTGACCGGAAAATGGAGCGCCTACGATGAGATGGTGTTCCTGGACGTTGACCGCATCGAACCGGTGGTTGCACCGCTGGCCGCGCCGCTGTTCGGCGGGCTGGGTGCGGCCGGGGCCGCAGCCGGTGTCGTCGGCGCGGCTGTAATTGCCGGCGGCGGCGGCGGTGACGGCGGCGGCGGAACGGATGGCATTATTCCAGCGGTCGATGACCCCGATGCCACCTACCCGGTTTCTGACTCCACCACCGAACCGGTGGTTATCACCGGCACCGGCGCACCGGGTTCCGAAGTGATTGTCAATGTCGGCACCTCTACAGCCACCACAACCGTCGATGACGACGGCAATTGGAGCGTCAGCTTCCCGGTCAATGATCTGCCAGAGGACGGCAATTATGACACAACTGTGCATGTCGTTGACCCCAACGGGACCGAGTTCGACCTGGATGGCCCCGCTGTCGTAATCGACACGGTTGCCACTGTCGGCCTCGACGAGGGCCAGGCAGGCGGCGACGACATGATCAATGCCGCCGAGGCAGCTGACGGGGTGACCCTGACCGGAACCGCCGAAGCGGGCGCCACAGTGGAAGTCACTTTCCAGGGTGTGACCCGGACGATTACCGCGACCGAAAGCGGGACTTGGAGCGCTGACTTCGCTGCTTCGGAAATCGCCTCCGGTGAATACGACTCAGAAGTCAGCGTCACCGCGACCGACGCTTTCGGCAATACTGACAGCGTCACCGGTACAATCCGCGTAGACACGACCACGGCCGTGGAAATCGACAATGGCCAAGCGGGCGGCGATGACATTGTCAACAACGCCGAAGCTACCGCTGGTCTGACATTGACCGGAACCGGCGAGGCCGGCGCAAGTGTCAGCGTCACGGTTGAGGGCGTGACCCGCACCGCGACCGTGGATGCAGACGGCAACTGGGCCGCAGAATTCGAAGCCGGCTCGCTGCCTGCCGGTGAATACGACACCACTGTCAGCGTGACCTCCACTGACGAAGCCGGCAACACGGCAACCGCCACGGCGGATCTGCATGTGGACACTGTGGTCGATCCCCTCACCCTGAATTCCGGCAGCATCGAAGGCGACAATATCGTCAACGAGACCGAACGCAGCGACGGGGTAACCCTGACCGGCACGGTTGAGCCAGGCTCGACGGTTGTTGTGCAACTGGGTGATGCAACCAAAACTGCCACAGTTGATGCCGATGGCAACTGGAGCGCATCCTTTGCTGCCGCTGACATTGCCGAGGGCAGCTACAATGCGGCCGTGGTTGTGTCCGCCACGGACGCCGTGGGCAACACGTCGGAAATCACTGACACCCTGGCCATAGACACCGAGGTGGTGCCTTTCACTTCGGACAGCGTGACCGATGATGATGTGGTGAGCCTCGCGGAAAGTGCCGCGGGCCTCTCGATGTCCGGCACCGTCGAACCCGGATCGGCAGTACAAGTCACCATTCAAGGTGTAACCCGGAACGCGCTGGTGGATGCGGACGGCAATTGGACAGCCGAGTTTGAACCCGGCGACCTGCGCGAGGGCACCTATGAGGCCACAGCCGAAATCACGGCCACGGACCCGGCGGGCAACACACAGACCCTGACCGAAGGCTTCAGCGTCGACACTGAATACGACGCCCCCAACATTGGCGACGTGATCAGCACCGGCACCAGTGTCAGCGGTGTTTTCAGCGACGATTTCGAGGCCGGTGACACAATCCATGAGCTGACCAGCACTGGCAGTGTCTCAGATGTCAGCGGCACCGAAACCGATCTTGGCAACGGCCAGACCCTGTACGACTTCGATGCAGACGTGCCGGACGGCTCGCATCTTGTTGTGAACCGGGTGGATGACGCCGGCAACAGCTCTGGTACAATGGTGGTGCTTGAAGACGGCGCCGGCGCATCTGTGCTGGATCATGCGGGCCTCTCGCAGTTCAACATCGACGAGCTGAACCTGGTTCATGCCGACGCTGTCGACCTGACCCTGACCGAGGCCGATATCAATGCGCTGTCGGGCAATTCCGACAAGCTCACTGTGCATGGGGAAGCTGACGACACGCTCACCATTACCGGGGCCACCGCCGCGGGAACCGAGACTGTCGATGGCGAGACGTACAATGTCTACACAATCGGCGATGACGGCACCACGCTGTCCGTGGATGAAGACGTCAACGTTGTGATCTGATCTATCGGCCCGGCGGTCATTGCCGCCGGGCCCAATACATCAAAAGCCTAAAACAAAAGGGCATATGGCAGGATGCAACCGGGACGCTTTTTTTGCGCCATCGCAGTGATGTGCAGCCTGTCGGCCTGCGCCCGGACGCTGCCGTTCGGCGGCGGAGAAAGCGCGGAAACCGCGCCGCGCAGCAATTTCGCACAATCCGGCGAGACTTCCTCCGAGGTGATCCACGATCTGATGGGGCGCCGCTCCCTGCTGGCGCAGGACAGCGCCTATGGGCAAGTGGCCGAGGCCGCAATTGCCGCCTCTTCCCGCGCTGCCGAAGCAGAGCTGATCGGCGCCAAGCTGCGCGCCGAGGCTGCCTCAAAGAACTGGCTGCCAACCCTTGGCCCATCCGTCAGCCTGACCGATCTGGGGGATTTGGTGGCCGGCCTGCTGATTGAGCAGGTTCTGTTTGACAATGGCCGCCGCAAGGCCGAACGCGCCTTTGCCGCCGCCGATGTCGAAGTGGCCGCCGTCAGCCTGTCCCAGGACATGAACAGCCGCGTCGAAACCGCTGTCGGGCTGTATGCGGCTGCATTGCGCGGCGATGAAAAGGCCGCCTATGGCAACCGTGCTCTGCGCCGGATGCAGGAATTCCGCCGCATCGTTCAGGGACGCGTCGACGGCGGCGTGTCGGACCGCGCCGACCTCAATGTGGTAGACAGCAAGATCAGCGGCATCCGCACGGCCACGGCCACCGCCCATGACGCAGCTGCAACCGCACGCGCCGAGCTGCAGGCGATGACCGGCCAGTCCTTTGCGCGGAAACCCTCGCATCTGGGCATAGCCACGCCGCCGGAACAGGTACAGTTCCTGGCCGTGCTGAAGGCCAGCGCCGAAGCGGACCGTACCATCGCCCAGGCCAAGTCCGGCCGCGCCGGGCTGCTGCCCCAGATTGCCGCCTCGGGCAATGTGACCTCCGACGGGTCCGGTGCCGGGCTGACGCTGGGCGTTGGCCAGCCGCTGGGATTGGGCACGCCTGCCGCCATTCAAGCGCTGGAAGCCACCAAGGAGGCCGCCACCCGCCAGATTGGCGAAACCGAAGAGATTGCCCGCCGCACTTACAGCCGCCAGGTCCAGCAAATTGCGTCCTACCGGCGTCAAGAGGGCGAGACCGCCGCGCTGGTGCGCCGCAGCCGCGAGACTTACGGCCTGTTCCAGAAGCAATTCGAAGCGGGCCAGCGCCCGGTGATGGAGGTGATCCAGGTCTATGAGGAGCTGGTGCGCCGTGAACAGGCCTATATCGAGGCGAAATATGAGGTTGTGCTGATCCAGCTGCAGCTGGCACGCGACCTGGGGCTGCTGGCCGATGGGGACAAGATTTGACCGACATGACCCAAAAGCCGCCCCGTCCCCTGCCCGCCTCCGGCAAAAAGCCGGTGCTGCGGGCGGTGCCTGTATCCGGAACCGGAGCACCGGAAGCGATGCAGCCGGCCAACACACCCGCCCCTGCACCGGTCCCCGCTCCGGACGCCAATCCGCTGCCAAAAGCCCCGCCGCAGGACGTCCAGCCCGAAGTCGGCTCGCTGCTGGAGGGCGCAGCAACGCGTATTCAGCACCGCGCCAGCCTGATTGCCACCCTGGCCGCTCTGAAGGGCAGCGAAGTGCCAGTCAGCGACGTCGCCGCCTTCCTGTGGAGTGAAACACCGGGCGACCTGTCGCTGCATTCCCTGGCCAAGGCGTTGCACACGACCGGGCTGCAGCCGAAGATCCTGGAAAAACAAACCTTGAACCCGGCCCTCTGGCCCGCGCTTGCGGTCATGTCCGGCGGCCAATGCGTGCTGGTGCTGAGCCAAACCGAAGAAACACTGACCATCTACGACACCGCCTGCGCGGACAACCGCACCGAAGTGCCGCTGGGTGAATTCAGCCCCTATTTCACCGGCACCGTGCTGTCGGCCCGCCCCTCGCTCAAGCAGATGGCAGCGAAACACACACCGCAGATCGACCCCGGCCATTGGTTCTGGAGCGAATTCCCGAAATACCGCCGCCAGGTGGGCGAGATCATGCTGGGATCGCTGGTCGCCAATATCCTGGCGGTTTCGGTCGCGCTGTTCTCGCTTCAGGTCTACGACCGCGTGGTGCCGCATCAGTCGCAAGCCACGCTGTGGGTGCTTGCAGTTGGTGCCTTTTTGGCAATTGCGCTGGAGGCGATGCTGAAGCTGGCCCGCGCCCGGCTGACCGATGCCGCCGGCCGCCAGATCGAGCTGTCGGTGCAGCACAATCTGATGCGCCGCCTGATCGGCATGCGTTCCGACAAAAAGCCGCTGCCGCCGTCCGGCCTGTTTGCTGCAATGCGCGATTTCGGTTCGGTTCGGGAATTCTTTACTTCCTCCACCATCTCGACCCTGGCCGATATCCCGTTCATCGCCGTCTTCCTGCTGCTGGTCGCTTCGATTGCCGGGCCGGTGGTCTGGGTGATTGTTGCCGGCGGCATCCTGATGCTGCTGCCTGCCTATTTCATGCAGAAGAAGATGATCGCCCTGACCCGCCAGACCCAGGGCGCCAATGCCAAGGCCGGGCGCCTGCTGCATGAGGTGGTCACCGAACTCGACACCGTAAAAACCCAGCGCGGCGAGGAACGGGTGCTGCGGTTGTGGGATGAGCTGAACACGCTGTCCTCGCATTCCGCGACCGAGCAGCGCAAGCTGTCCAGCGCCCTCACCTATTGGTCGCAAGGGGTACAGCAGGCCACCTATATCACCGCCGTGGTGCTGGGCACCCTGCTGGTTTTCGCTGGTGAATTCACCGTCGGCACCATTATCGCCACCGGCATCCTGACCAGCCGCACCTTGGCGCCGCTGACGCAATTTGCCGGCACTTTGGCCCGCTGGAGCAACGTCAAGGCCGCACTCGAAGGGCTGGATGCGATTGCCCAGGCTCCGCAGGAAAAAGAAAAAGAACGCACCTACCTGCGCCGTCAGAAAATCGAGGGCCGGTTCGAACTCCGCGACATCCTGTTCCGCTATGAAGACGACGCCGCACCGACGCTGGATGTGCAAGCCGTGGCGGTCACCCCCGGCCAGCGGGTCGCTGTTCTGGGTGTCAATGGCTCAGGTAAGTCCACCCTGCTCAAGCTGCTGTCGGGGCTTTATGCGCCCGATCATGGCCGGATCCTGCTGGATGGCACAGACATGGCGCAGATCGACCCGCGCGACCTGCGTGCAAACATTGGATATCTCAGCCAGGACGTGCGCCTGTTTGCCGGCACCCTGCGCGACAACCTGAACCTTAACCAGCTGGAACGCGATGATGACCGGCTGATGGAAGCGCTGGAGTTTGCCGGCCTCGGCGCCCATGTGCGCAACCACCACAAGGGTCTGGATCTGGAAATCAGCGATGGCGGCCATGGTCTGTCGATCGGCCAGCGCCAGTCCATCGGCTGGGCACAGCTGTGGCTGCAGGATCCGTCCGTGGTACTGCTGGACGAGCCCACCGCTGCGTTGGACCAAACACTGGAGCGCACCCTTGTCAGCCGCCTGGAAACCTGGCTGGAAGGCCGCACCGCAGTGGTCGCCACCCACCGGATGCCGATCCTGTCGCTGACCAACCGCACCCTGATCCTGCAGTCAGGCCGGATGGTTGTGGACGGGCCGCGGGACCAGGTCCTGGCCCATCTGGCCGCCGGGGAAGGCAAATGACCATGTCTCTGCATGACCCCTACGGCAACGCCGAGACGCCGCGCAGCGCCAGCCGCATCATCTACCTGGTGCTTGCCGCCCTGCTCACGTTTCTGATCTGGGCGGCTTTTGCCTCGATTGACGAAATTGTACGCGGCGAGGGCCAAGTGGTTTCTTCGTCCCGCGCCCAGATCGTTCAGAACCTCGAAGGCGGCATCCTGGCTGAACTCCAGGTACGCCAGGGCGACATCGTCACCGCAGGCCAGGTGCTGGCCAAGTTGCAGGACACCAAATTCCGCGCCGCAGCTGATGAGCTGCAAAACCAGATCGATGCGCTGGAGATCAAACGCTTCCGGCTGGAGGCGCAAATGAAAGGCGCCTTTGAATTTGCCGTGCCGGAGATGCTGGCGCAGCGCTCCCCCGGCATCCTGTCCTCTGAACGCGGGCTGCTGACGGCCCGCCAGACCGATTTCACCAGCCGCCGCGACAGCGCCAAACAGATCCTCGACCAGCAGAATGCCGAGCTTGCCAATATGGAGCGGCTCTACAAGCAGAAGATCGTGGCCTTGATCGAAGTGAACAAGGCCCGCAAACTGTCCACCGACGCTCGCGCCAAATACAACGAGATCGGCACCCAGGCAGAGCTGGAACAGGCCGAGGAATACTCCCGGACCTTGCGCGAACTGACCACGCTGCGCCAGGAGCAGCGTTTGGCGGTGGATCAGCTGAACCGCACTATCATCACCTCGCCGATGGCCGGCATTGTCAACAGCCTGTCGGTCACAACCATCGGCGGTGTGATCCGTCCCGGCGAAGAGATCCTGGAAATCATCCCGCTGGGCGAAGAGCTGTTTGTCGAGGCCCGCATCAAGCCTGAGAATATCGCCAGTGTGCAGCCCGGCCAGGACGCCACAATCAAGCTTTCAGCCTATGATTACACCATCTACGGCTCCCTGCGCGGCAAGGTGGATTTCGTTTCCGCCGACACTTTTGAGGACGAGCGCAATCCGCGCGCCGAACCTTATTACCGGGTAACTGTCCGGGTCGACAAATCCGGCTTTACCGAACGCCAGCAAACCATCGAAATCCGCCCGGGAATGCGGGCAACCGCAGAACTGCAGACCGGCGCCAAGACCGTGCTGCAATACCTGCTGAAGCCGCTCTACAAGTCCCGCGAGGCCCTGCGCGAGCCTTGATGCAATGGAAAACGCCTGCCCCCAGTACGGCGGCAGGCGGAAAAGCGGTCCTGTCTCTGAATGGGGTCCTTAGCCCGCCCGCCGCATCAGATCCCGCAGCGTCGAATCCAGCGCCGTTCCAATCGACACCCGGCGGTTGCCCATCGCAGCCTTGGCCGAGATGACCGAAACCAGCCGCGGCGGCAATCCCGGGCGCATTTCCAGCACCGGCGAGCCTGAAGCACCGAAATCCACCAGGCAGGACATCACCAAGGTCCGGCTCTGCCGCGCCAGGACGCTGCAGGAGCGCTCCAGATTGGGCCGGGTTGCGTGCCTGCGGGTATAGGACAGAACCCCCAGTATATCCCCCCGCGCGGCACCGCTGGACATAGTCAGAGGCTGAACCTGGCTGCGGCTGATCGGCCGGTCAAGTTTCAGCACCGCCAGATCGCTGCCGATCTGATGGGTGCCTCCAGGCCGGTAGCGGTACTGCGGGTGCATCACCGCTTTCACCACTTGCCGCAGGGCCACGGCCTGCCGCCCGGACAGGCCCGCTTCGAACCGGATCGTGGACGGGTCAACCCGCGCCCCCGTCCTGGGATCGAATAGGCAATGCGCCGCTGTCAGCACCAAGTCCGGCGCAACCAGCGCCCCGGTGCACATGTTCTTGTTGGAGATGTTCAGCCGTCCCACGGCCTCCCACCCTTCCATTGATCTGACGTTGGACCGCGAATCATCCGCAGCCACGCCATCGGGCATGCCCAATGACAGGCACGCCGCAATCGCAGCAATTAGAAGTCTCATTATCCACTCCAGCTTCCCACAGACGCATCGTTATTCAGGCGTGCGGCTGGAATGAGGCCCAATGTTGCCAGGCTGAGACGGATTCATGGACAGAATGTGGCAGCGTTAACAATTCCCTAACCCCCCGGTTATTGATGCTTAACCATGGCAAAAAAGCCCCCCGAAGCGCCAGAGAAAGTAAACAATTCGTTAATATTTTTTCCAAACCATGAACAAACAAGGAGAATTCCGCAGCCGTTCACCGGCCTGAGATCCCTGGTTCCGGACTGCACCCCCCCGAATCGAGGCTCCAAATTCTCTGATACGTTAGCGTTTTCCGCGCTTTCGAAGCAGAACGGTGCACTGGGCACATCAGCCCGCTGGCTGCGATGCCGCCCAAATGGTTAATGCGCATCGTCCGGGACCGATGCTGCATGCCCAACTCACCCCTGGAAACTGCAGGTGTCTTAACAGATCGAAAATCTATCTGGCGTTGTATAGGGAACAATATCAATGCCTGCATCCACTGCCCGGCGGATGCGTTCCGGAGGTCGCAAACTTAGAAATGTTCCGTTCCTTGAAACTGGCTCACAAGCTGCCAATGCTTGTCATCGGCTCTGCACTTACCCTGACAATTGTCCTGATTGCTTTCAGCAGCAGCTACTTCCGGCGCAGTGTTGTTCACGATGCCGAAATTTTCATGCAATCGATGATTCAGGACCGCGAGGCGGCGCTCCAATCCTATCTCGCCTCTATCGAGGCCGCGATCCTGACAATTTCTTCAGTCCCATCGACCGCCAAGGCAATGAAAGACCTAGGCGTGACCTGGACCACCCGTGAAGGATCCGGTCAAAAAGAGGTTCAGAACCTTTCGATGTTTGCCTCCGCCGCGTCGCCTTATGACATTCACTTCGAACGCAGCCACCCAGCCTTCAAAAAGATGATGGAGCGGCTTGGATTTTACGACATATTCCTGATCAGCCCGTCGGGCGACGTTATCTTTTCTGTCGCCAAGGAGGCCGATTACACGACGAACTTGTCTGCCGGCCCCTTCAAGGATTCTGGTCTTGCCCAGGCTTTCCAGCTGGCTGCCGCTGGGGAGAAGGACACGGTCTATTTTTCCGACATCGCATCTTATGAGCCCAGTGCTGGTGCTCCTGCGGCATTTGCTGCCACCCGTATCTTGGACAGCGGCGGGCGCTACATCGGCGTCTTTGCGCTGCAGGCCGCAATTGACGGCATCGCTGGAATCACCTCCAGCTATACCGGGGAGCTGAACACGCTGGACGTCTACCTTGCCGGGCAAGACCTCAAGGCCCGGACTCCTTCCCGGCTTGAAGACGGGCATGCTCTGCTGGAGAAATTGCCGCCTCTGCCCCATATACAAGGTGCCTTTGCCGCAGCGTCCCTGCCGGCCGGAGACGAAGAACCCACAGCTGCCGGAACATTTTACCCTTCAATTGCCCGGGCCGATGGCCGGGAAATTGCCGCAGTTTCAATGCCGGTGGCCTTTCGCAACCTCCAGTGGGCGCTGGTCGCGGAGCTTGACCGGGCCGAAATTCTGACCCCGGCAGTAACGCAACGGCGGTTGATGATCCTGATATCCCTCAGCTGTGCAGCCTTGGTTTCATTGGCGGGCTGGCTGTTGGCGCGTTCAGTCACCAAGCCGATCGACCGTATTTGCGCCGATATGGAAGCGGTTTCGTCAGGAAACCTGGACACCGATGTCGAAGCGGCCCACCGGTCCGATGAAATCGGCAAAATCGGCAAGACGCTTGTTTCGATGCAATCAGACCTTAGACAGGCCCGCAGCGCCGAGGAGCATCGCAACAAGCTGCAGCTGGATCAGCAAATGGTGGTCGAAAGCCTCAGCGCCGGACTGGTCAGACTATCGGCCGGGGATTTTTCCCACCCGATAACTGAAACGTTTCCCAAAGATCACGAGCAACTGCGCCATGACTATAATCTGACGCTCGAAACCCTGAACGAGACTGTGCAGAGGGTTGTCGAAGCTGCCGCCAGTATCCGCAGCGGCGCTGCCGAGATCAGTCAAGCGTCTGACGACCTGTCGCACCGTACCGAAAGCCAGGCCGCAACGCTGGAACAGACAGCCGCGGCGCTGGATGAGCTGACTGCGTCGGTAAAATCCGCCGCCGACGGCGCCCGCAGCGTCGAGTCCACCATGGACGAAGCGCGTTCGGAAGCTGAGACCAGCGACTCCGTTGTTCAGAACGCCGTTTCCGCCATGACCGAGATCGAGCAGAGTTCGAACCACATTTCCCAGATCATTTCCGTCATCGACGACATCGCCTTCCAGACCAACTTGCTGGCCTTGAATGCAGGCGTCGAGGCCGCGCGGGCAGGCGAAGCCGGCAAGGGGTTTGCCGTGGTCGCCTCTGAAGTGCGCGCGCTGGCGCAGCGGTCTTCGGACGCGGCAATGGAGATCAAAACGCTGATCGGCGACAGTTCCCAACAGGTGAAGCGCGGGGTCGATCTGGTCGGCAAGGCCGGCGAGGCGCTGCAGAGCATTGTCACGCGGGTTGCTCATATCACAGAGCTTGTATCCGGCATTGCCGAAGGGGCTGCGGAGCAGTCGACAGGACTGCATGAGATCAACACTGGTGTTACTCAGCTGGATCAGGTGACCCAGCAAAACGCGGCAATGGTGGAACAGGCAACCGCCGCAGGTCACATGCTGAACAGCGATGCGGGCAAACTGGCAGAACTTGTGGCGCATTTCACGATCAATAGCCAATCCCGGGCTGCACAGGGCATTCAGCTGCCTGTCCGGAACAGCATCTCCGCTGACAACTCTGCGGCGGATATGGCTGCCACAGACCCGCCAGCCCCGTCTGCAGCAACAGGAACAGACGGTCTAGCCAAGTGGGAGAATTTCTAACCCCAGCCGAAAGAACAGAGCATCATGAAGGCCAGCAAAGGCCAGACTTCATGTGTTCCCGCCTTTCAAATGCGGTGTGTCCGGACTTCGGACATGCCGCTTTCTGCCAAAAAAACTGTAACCCGCGGACTGGCATACCGACTGCACAATTCTGAACAGTGCTCAATCAAACGGGCGAGGCCGTCCTTGCAGAGGCAATTCTGCCCAAATTGCAGAAAATTCTCCTCATTCCCGCTCGGCAGCGGAGCTGTTTCCAATCCGCTCACATTCCGAAACGCAAAGATTTCACAAAATGGGCTGTCACAACGCAATTTGGCGCAAAAAACCCAAACTCTATCCACAGCTTCGGATTTCTTAAGTCAAATTCGTCAGGGTAATTAACCTATGCGACAGTCAATATGTGGTAAGTTACCCTTATACGAGTGGACCCGGATACTCACTCCCCGGGCAAAATGTGTTTCACAAGGGGAAGATAATGAGAAATGCTAGCTATTCGGACATGACTGCCCCGCCGGCGCTGCAGCCGGTCATACTCAACATCCTGTCTGTGGATGATGATGAAATCGACAGGCTACGCTTGAGCAAACTATGCCGCAAAGCCGGGATGAAAGCTGAATTCTTTGAGGCTGCCAATCTGGAAGAAATGCGCCAGCAGCTGGAGATAGAGCAATTTGACCTGGTGTTTCTGGATCATAACCTTGGCATGGACACCGGGCTTGACGCACTCAAAATTCTGCTGACACATGAAGAGCAAGTCCAGGCTGTGCCGATCATGCTGACGAGCATGACCAACTATCAAATTGCCGTTGAAGCCATGCGGCGCGGCTGCGCCGACTACATAGTCAAGGAAGAGCTGTCCGCCGACACGCTGATCAAATCCATCGCCTCCGCGATTGAACGGCGGGCGCTCTATGGCCAGCTCAGCAGCGCGCGCGCATCTGAAAAAGAGCTCCGGCGGATATTCAAGCGCTTCATTGTCGGCTGCGGCCCAGACCTTCGGCTGCTGCTGAGCCGCACGCTTGCCGGTGTCCGAATGATCAAGACACAAGCCCGGCAGGATGACACCGTGCCTTCCGCCATTTTATCCGACGTCTCACTTCTTGAGCGAAGCTGCAAGGATCTGGTTGTGTTCATGGATGACCTGGACAGCGTCATTTCAGACACCCGGGAAATCACTGCGAAGGCGAATCCCAGCCTGCTCCAATAGCATTCCGCTTCACGGGTCTGCGCAAATGAATCTTAGGCATGTCCAGGGCGTTCATGAAACTGAAGGTCAAAATTGTGTTCATTTTCTTTTGTGCCATCCGGGGCAGTCGCCCACGGCATTCCCTTGCCGGCCGCCCCGTTCCAAGCCGGGTTCAGAGTCAGGCTGCTATGATGCCGGGCCCCAACCAGGACTGCCCAGAAGGACCTTCTGCAGGGTGAAGTGGTCGAAGGAAGCGCCAAAAAGGACATGACGATATGATTTCCAGTTCTCAAACCGCTAGCCGCCCGGCCCTGAATATTATCCTTGTCGAAGATGACGACGGTGATGCAAAAGCCCTGAACCGCGCATTCGACCGGGCCCGGATTGCCAACCCGATCAAACGGTTCGTGGACGGAGTTGAGGCTCTGGCGTTCCTGCGCGGTGAAATGCACCAAGTGCCGCCGCCCAACTTTGTTGTGTTGAGCGATATCAACATGCCCCGCAAGAACGGGATTGAGCTTCTGAAGGAAATCCGCGCTGATCCGGTGCTGCACAAGGTCCTTTTTATCGTGCTGACAACCTCTGCCGACGAACGGGATATTTCCGCCGCCTACGCCAACAATGTCGCTGGATACATTCTCAAATCCAATGCCGGCGGCATGTTTGTCGACTTGATGGCAACCCTCGACAACTACTGGCGCATAGTAGAACTGCCCGATATCCACGTCAGAAAGGTGTCCGATGACGGTCCTCAACATTCTGGTCATTGATGATGACGCCGGTGATCGGAAACTAGCGCGCAGACTGCTGCAGCATCTGTATCCGGATGCCAATGTCATTGAGGCCGACTGTGGAGAGGCCGCCTTGTCTCACTCCGGCCTTCCTGTAGAAGTGATCCTGCTGGACTATCTCCTGCCTGATGGCACCGGACTCGACCTGATTGCGCGGCTGACCGAAACCTGGCCGCGGGCGGTTTTGTTCATGACGACCGGTCAGGGGGATGAGGAAATCGCCAAAAGCGTCATTTTGGCCGGCGCAAGTGACTACATCCCAAAATCTGCGATCACTTCTGAAGCCTTGATGCGGATGATCAAGAACGGGCAGAAGGTTGCAGACATGCGCTGGCGGATCCAGGAACAGCAGAACGAGCTGCGCCTTTTCTCCGATGTGCTGGTACATGACATGCGGGCGCCAATCCGGGCCATAAAATTTCTTAGCGATCAGATACACGAGGATTACCAGAACGGCGATCTTGAGGAGGTGGCCCGGCAATTCGAGCTGATGAAAAAATCGGTGCGCAAAACGTCTGAACTGATCGAAGGGCTGGCATCCCATATCAACCCGCACAGCAATGGCAAGCCTGCCCATGTGACCGTCGAAAGCCTCTTTGACAGTCTGCGGGCAGTCATGGCGCAGGATCTTGTGCAATCCGGCGTCCGGATAGGATGGCATTCCGGCGGGCTGGCCGGCTTGTGCTTCCCGCCGGACATCGTGCAATTGCTGCAAAACCTGATCGGCAATGCGATCAAATACAGCGGTGGCAAAACCGCTGAGATTTCCGTGACTGCGGAACGTGCCGGGTCCGGATTGATGATATCCGTTGCCGACAACGGTATCGGCGTTCCAGCGCAATACCGGGAAAAGATTTTTGAGCCGTTCAAGCGGCTGCAGCGTGGCAGTGATCAACCAGGCAGCGGTCTGGGCCTGGCGACCTGCGCCAAGATCGCCAAGCGTCACAACGGAACGATCTGGTGCGATCCGGAGGCGGACGCAGGCACCACAATCCGCTTCACAATCGACCTTGAGGCCGGACTGGCACGGGAAACGGCCTGATTGCTATAGTGCTCCCTCCCGCGGCAGGCAGCACTATACAGGGGAAGGCAGATCACGGTTGCCCCCCGCCCGGTGCCTGCAGAACCAAAGAGCATTCAGATGTCCGTCGCCCAGCCCCTTCAGCGCGGATAGCAAATACGCGGCTTCCTGCTCTGGGATACAGTAAAAAACTCTGATGTAATCCGGCCGCCCCAAGGGGCCCGGCACATTACCACAATAGTGATCGGCCGTGCAGGGATCCCGCTTGCGCATCCGCTGTTTCGGCAACAGTCATCCCGGCGGGGACGGTCGCCAGCGGATGCGCAAAGAAGGCCGCTCAGGAAGCCGCATTTCCATGGCGGCATTGTTGTAATAGCGATCCGCTCATCTTCCCTGTTCTGCGCATGATTTCCTCCACAGTCATCAGCTAAGAGCAAACTATGATTATTGAACTCATTGAGGTCAGGCTTCTTCAGCAACCTCTTAATGGATGTTGCCGCAGGTCCGGCAATGCGCGTAAGGCCAAAATGATCCCGCAGATGGGACTATGGAAAGACAGGCCATGCGCCCCCTGCTCCTCCGCCCCAGCACCTGGATGCACCCTGGCGCGGCCTGCCTTGATACCGCGTTCGCATTTTACGTCCGGCAGTTCGAGCTGCTTGCAGACCTTTGCAGAAGTTCATTCTACCTGCCTGCAAGAAAAGGCAACTCGCCCGCCGGCGCACCGGAGACATTGACCGTCGCGATGATCACAGAGGCCGGTCCGGTGATACGAGCGGCCTTTGAGGTGAAAATTGTTCTTTAATGCCCTTTTTGGCGAACCTGCTTCCGGCACGCATTCTTAAGCCTGCTCGGCGTTCAAATGAAACGGGCCCGAATTTCGTCCAGCGCGTTGCGATTACACGGTCTATCAGACTTCTAATTACCTGCCGCGTCCTTGATCAGTGCCGCAAGACGAAAGAACCCATGCGCCATCTTGGTGTAGGGTATCAGCAGAAAAAAGGTCAGCACCGCGCCAAGATGCAACGGCAGCAAACCCGCAACCGCCGCAGTGCCCGGAGCAGCATAAAGCAACAAGCCGCTGAGCGATACAAACCCCAGCAGCAACACAAACCCCATTTCTCCGGCCCATGCCCGTCTGGCTCCCAAGGCCGGATCAGCCTTAAGCTTCAGCCGGGCCCGTTCCAGGCAGCCTGCTGTCAGCAGCAGCCCGTAGGGTGCAGGCCAATCGAAAATGTAATGCATAACGGTGCCCGATGCGGTTGACCCGAAGCACATGAAGAACCCCCACACTACCGCCTGATGTGCGTATCTGCGTGAGTTGGAAAAGCGGTCTTCGTCTTCGAAATTGCACCCCTGCCCTTGACCGCCTGACAGGTCCTTCATGTGTGCGGCGCGGCGCAATGCCTGTCGGATTTGGGACATTCCTATCCCCTGCCCGCCCACATGGCGCCAATATCGCCGTAAGGACACAAACAGCGCCAGAAGCGGCAGCAGGAAGGCGGGCATGAAGATCGCGGCCATCAACCCGTGACTCATCACTGCATAATGGCCTTTGCCGCTTTCGGGGCGCATCGCCTGGGCCGCCCAGAACAGCTCTGCAAACCTTAGCATCAGGGCCACGGCCAGCGCCGTGCCGCTACGCTGGAACAGCCGGGCCAGGACGCCGGGCCAGACGAAGCGCTCCCAGCTTTCGGTGCGCAACTCGGCCAGAATACCGGGCAAGTTCAGGTCGAACTCATGCGGTTCGGTGTATTGGCAGGCGTAATAGCAACCGCGGCAGTTGTGGCAGAGGTTGGCAAACAGGGTGATATCGGCTTCGGAAAAACTGCGCTGGCGCATGATCGCTAGAAAGACTGAACAATAGCCCTCGCAGTAACGGCAGGCATTGCAGATCTCGATCTGGCGGCGGGCTTCGTCGATCCGGGTCGCCGCCTTGCGCTCCATTTGGCTCTGTTCAAACATATCGGGCGGCCTCCCGGCCTGCGATGCGGCCGAATACCGTGCCGATGGTAATGCCGAAGCCGGCCAGATAGCCCTGGCCCAGGATCGAGCCGGCCAGGGTCTCGCCTGCGGCCCAAAGGTTTTCAACCGGGCCGCAGGCGCCTTGCACCTGGGCGGTCTCGTCCACCTTGAAACCCAGATAGGTAAAGGTCGCGCCGGGGCGCAGCGAGTAGCCGTGGAACGGCGGTTCCGCAATCGGACGGGCCCAGTTGGTTTTCGGCGGGGCCAGGCCTTCGGTCGCCAGACTGTCCAGCTCAGCCGGGTGAAAATTGCCGGGGCGGCAGGCGGCGTTAAAGGCTTCGATAGTCTCCGAAAGTTTCTGCGGCTCCAGTCCCAGCTTGCCCGCCAGTTCCGGGATCGTGTCCGCGGTTACCGGCGGAAAGACGGAGGGCATGAACAGGTCCTTGAACTTCGAGTCGATGATCGAATAGGCCACCTGCTCCGGTTCGGCAGCCACCAGCCGTCCCCAGATTGCATAGCGCTTGGGCCAAACGTCCTCGCCCTCGTGATAGAAGCGGTCGCCATGTTTGTTCACCACCACTGAGAACGGCACGCAGTCGAGCCGGGTGACAATGCCGCCGTCGAACTTGGGCGCGCGGCCGTCGATCGCCACCGCGTGGCATTGGGTCGGGTCGCCGATGGGCTGCCCCCCCTGCCCCAGCAGGTCGAACAGCACATCGCCGTGGTTGTAAGGCCTGCCGCGGATCAGGAAGTTCTCCGCCTCCGGCCCCCAGGCCTCCACCAGCCGTTCGATATTGCCCTGGAAGCCACCAGAGGCCGCCGCCACCGCCGGCGGGCTGAGACTGTGGCGCGCGCCGCCATGGGTGAAATCAACCCTTGTGATCCGATCGCCGTTCAGCTCGATATGGGTGACCGGCGCCTCATAAAGCACCTCAACCCCCAGCGCCTCTGCAGTGCGGTAGTACGCATTCACCAGCGCCTTGCCGCCGCCAAGGGAAAAGGCGTTGGTGCGGCTCAGCGACAAGGCGCCTGACAGTGAAGGCTGGAAACGAACCCCGCGCGCTTCCATCCAGGGCTGGCTTTCCTGACTGCCGCGGATGGCAAGGCGGGCCAAATTTTCATCCGTGTTGCCCTTGGTCACCAAAAGAAGGTCCTTGTAGTACTCTTCCTCGCCATAGGTGCCGGTCAGCACCGACAGAGGCCCGTCATGCATGCAGCGGAAGTTGCGGGTGTGGCGCGAGTTGCCGCCGCGGCAGGGTTTGGGTGCGGCCTCCAGCATCAGCACGCGCTTGCCCGCCTCCGCCGCGGTGATCGCAGCGCAAAGGGCGGCATTGCCGCCGCCCGCCACAACGATATCGGGATTGCTCATCATCGGGGCAGCTTTGGCGCCTTGAACAGATCCTTGCGCAGGGTCATCAGCGCGCCGGGGTCGATTTTGCCCTGGATGATGGTGGTCTCATTGCTGGCAAGGGCTGCCTCCAGCGCCGGGTCCATTCCGCCAGGTCCATCAACCCAGATACCCTTGCCGCCGCAGAGTTCCGCAAATCTGTCATAGCGGGGCGAGGTGATCTCAGCCCCCAAGAAACGCCCGCCATAAAAATCCTGCTGATAGGCTTTCTCGGCGCCCCAGGCCTCGTTGTCCAAGACCACCACCACAATCGGCAGCTTTTATTGAATGGCGGTCTGGATTTCGATCATCGTGTAACCGGCAGCGCCATCGCCCATTACTGCGACCACCGGACGCTCCGGGCTGGCAGCCTTGGCGCCGATCGCAGCAGCCAGGCCAAAACCCACCAGGCCAAAGTCCAACGGGGTGATCAGGCTCATCGGCTGATAATGCGCCAGCCGGTCGGCCGCCTGCAGGCAGGATTTGCCGGTGTCCAGGGTGACGATTGCGTTTTCGGGCAGTGCGGCGCGGATTTCAGCCAGCGCCCAACGGCAGATCCGTCGATGTCCACATGCGCGATACGGGTGTCCGCGCCGACATAGTCATTGCTGTGAAAGGTGGAGTTGAAGCCCAGCCGCGCGCCCAGCACCACCATCACGTCGGCATGACCGGTCGAGGCCACCACCGGCACCTCAAGCGTTTCCGCCAGAGCGGTCAGCGCCCCGCGCCCCTTGCCCCATTTAAGGCCGCCGCCCGCAAAGATCACCGGGCGCTGCGCGGTTGCGAGCAGGGTTGCGATGGCGCTGATGTCATCCGGCGCCACAGGCCCCGGGCGGGCGATGTTCACTGGCTTGGGGTCGATGGCGGGAACGCCGGCGGCAAACAGATCGCGCGGCACATGCAGCACCACCGGCCCGCGGCGGCCCGAGTTAGCCAGCCGGATCGCGTCCTCCAGCATCGGCGCCAGGCGTGCCGGATCCGTGACCATGACCATGACCGAACGTTTCGAGATCGGCGCGAACAAGGCAACCTGATCAACTTCCTGAAAGGTATCCTTGGCCTGATCGCAGCGGCTGATGGCCCCGGCGATTACCACCAGCGGTGAATAGGCCAGCTGCGCCTCGGCTACCGCAGTCACGATGTTGACCACGCCGGGGCCCGCCTGCGCCCCCAGCACCACACCGGGTTTGCCGGTCATCCGCGCCCAGGCATCGGCCATATGGCCCGCCGCGCGCTCATCCCGCGCGCCGACATACCCGATGCCGCCGCCCTGATAAACCGCGTCGGAAAGTTCCAGCATCGAGCCGCCCAACAGGCCGAACACAGAGCCGATGCCATTTGCCTGCAGCACGCGGTAGACAGCCTCGCCTCCGGTGATCTTGGTGTTGGTCTTGGTCATGGTGTCAATCCTCAGATCGCGGCCGCAGGTTCTGCGGATCAAAAATTGCGTTCTGGTGGACGGTCACGGGAAATTCGCGGTTCAGGATCTGCACACATAGGCCCTCACGCGGGGTGCCCTTGCGGACAAACAGCCAGCCCAGCGATTTGCCAACAGTATAGCCATAGCCGCCCGAAGTGGTCAGGCCGACGGGTTTGCCATCCAGCAGCACCGGTTCGCCGCCGTGGATATCGATATCCTCCGCGTGCAGCTCGGCATAGAACAGCTCCCACTCCGGATCGTGGGCCAGCAGGGCGTCCTTGCCCAGGAAATCGCGCCCCTCCGCCACGACGAAACGGTCCAGCCCCGCGTCCAGCGGCCCCACATCGGTGGTCAGTTCGCCAGATGCACGATAAGCCTTTTCCATCCGCATCCCGTTGAAGGCATAGGAGCCCAAATCGGTCAGCCCGTGTTTTTCACCAGCACCAAAGAGCGCGTCATAGAGTTCACCGATCTGCTCCAGCGGCGCGTGCAGCTCCCAGCCAAGTTCACCGGCGAAGGAAACGCGCAAGGCATAGCAGGGTATTCCCGTCACGGTGGTCTCCCGCCCGGACAGCCAGGGGAACGCCTGGTTCGAGAGGTCCGCACCCGTCAGCTCCGTCATAATCCGCCGCGAGGCCGGGCCGGAGAGCGCCAGCATGCCTCAATCGTGGGAGCGGTTGACCATCTGCACGTCTTCGCCCTCGCGGATGTGCGATTTGATCCAGTCGAAATCCGAATTGGCGCGGGCAATGGGCGAACCGGTGAAATAGCGGTCCTCAGCCATGCGCCAGATGGTGATCTCAGTCTCGAACCGGCCCTTTTCGGTCAGCCGGTCATAAAGCACATGGCGGTTCAGCGGGCGCAAGCTGTTGAACTGCTTGCCAGGGCACGGGGTATCATGGCGGCGCATGAACTCATCCTTGATGCGCACGACGATGAAATGCCCGGTCGAGAAACTGCCATAGCGGCGCGGATCCATGCCGCGGGTGTTGATCGGTGTTTCGCCATGCACCATCCAGTCGGCCAGTACCTTGCCCGCGCCGCCACCCCATGCGAGGCCAATGGAAGACCCGCAGGACAGCCAGACATTCGGCGCACCGGACGGCCCCACCAGCATGCCGCCATCCGGCGTATGGGTGATCGCGCCGCGCACCACGCGCTTGATACCCAGATCCGCCAGCACCGGCATCTTGCCGAACGCCACCATCAGAAAATCACCGATGGAGTCGTAATCCGCCTCAAACAAATCATTTTCTGCGGCCCAAGGCGCGCCGCCCGGCATCTCCCAGACCGTAGGGCAGACGTGGCCCTCATAGATGCCGATCAGGCCGGATTTCTGCTCCTGCCGGATATAGCCGCCATAGGCGTTGTCGCGCATCACCGGCAGTTCCGGGCGGCCGAAAAATTCAGGCACCGTATCCGTGACCAGATAGTGGTGCAGGCAGCTGACCGAGGGGATCTTCAGCCCGAACCACTCGCCCACCTGATTGGCATAGGAACCTGCAGCAATCACCACATGTTCGGCCAGCACATCGCCCTTTTCCGTGCGCAACAGCCACATGTCTCCCTTCCGGGAGGCGCCCAGAACCTGATTGCGGCGTTCAATCCTGGCGCGCGCGGGTGGCTGCGGCCAGCGCCATGGTGACGGATGAGGGGTCGATATGGCCGTCCTCATAGGTGCGCACAGCCGCTTTGACATCATCCGTCTTGTAGAAAGGGTTCACGCGGGCGACCTCCTCCGGGCCGACCAGTTCCATCGGCAGGTCCAGCAGCTTGCCGGCGCCCATAATGGACTTCATCCAATCCACCTCGTCATCACTGGCGGCAATGCGGAAGCCGCCGACCTCATGCCAGCCGATGGATTGGCCGGTTTCCTTTTCAACCCGTTTGTAGGTCTCGATCGAGGTTTTGTTGATCCAGCCCGCCAGACGGCTGCCCACCGCATGGGCGATCTGCCCCGCCGCGTGCCAGGTGGAGCCGGAGGTGAGTTCCGCCTTCTCAAACAGAATGGTATCAGTCCAGCCGTTCTCGGCCAGCTGGAAATGGGCGGCCACGCCCATGATGCCGCCGCCGATGATGGCGGCCTGCGTGGTGCGAGGGATGTCAGTCAAGCGCAAACACCTCTTTGGCAGGTTTCAGCGGCGCCCTGGCGGAATAGCGGGTGCAGGCGATTTCAACCTCAAATCCCGGGACAACGGTGTTTTTGGAAAGCAGGCCCAGAGGCGCATCAATCATCGCCAATGCCAACGAACGCCCGTAGCGATAGCTCCACGCGGCCGAGGTGATCTGCCCCACCACATCGCCGCCGAAATAGACCGGCTCGTCGTGGATCGGTATGGCCTGCGGATCATCAAACAGGATTGAGACAATCCGGCGTTTCGGAGTGTGCGACTTCAATGCCTCTTCGCCTACAAACCCGGTGCCAAAGGCGCAGAAAGCGCCCAGGCCCGCCTCCTGCGGCGGGAGGCCGGGGCTGAGCTCATGGCCAAAGGCGCAAAAGCCGCTTTTGATCCTGAGCGAGCCGCTGGCGTACAGACCTGCATGGCTTGCACCTGCTGCCAACAGTGCCTCATCGGCGGCCATGGCCATGTCGGCGGGGATGTACAGCTCATACCCCTCCTCGCCGGTGACACTCAGCCGCCCGGCCCAGCCGCGGGCCAGGCCGATCTCAACGGGCGTGAACTGGAAGCGTTTCAAATCCGGCGCCAGGCTGTTCGATGTGTCCTGCAACACGTCACCGGCCTTGGCACCGGCGAGGCCAAAAATTGCATACCCGCTGGTGACATCGGTGAATTCCACGTGAAACGAACCTTTGGCCTCGCGCATCCGCTTCAGGTAGTGCACCACCTCACCGGCGCCGATGACCATGAAGTAAGTGTTTGCCCCGTGCCGTTGCACGGTGATGTCGCTTTCCACTCCGCCTTTGCGGTTCAGGACTTGGGTATAAACGATGCGGCCCTCGGCGATATCCATCTGCGCCGCGCACAGGCGGTTGAGGAAAGCGCAGGCATCCGGCTCCTGCACCATGATCTTGCCAAAAGCGCTCTGGTCCAGGATGGCGGCACCGTTGCGGCAGGCCTCTACCTCGCGGCCCACTTGGTCGCGCCAGGCAGGCGCGCCAAAGGTCAGCGGCAGATGCGCAGCCTCCCCGCCGAAATGCACCGCACTCTCCCAGCCGCTGCGGGGCTCAAAACGGGCGCCTGCCGCGACAAGGCCTGCATGAATGGGTGAGCGACGCTGGCCGCGGGCGGTCTCCATCGAGCGGCCCGGATAGGGGTTGTCATAGTGACGGCCCGGTACCTCGGGGATCCGTGCCTCCAGCGCGCCCAGCACGTTCATCTCAGGGCTGAAGCGGCGGATGTCGGCCTCGTTCAGCTCCATCGCCGGCTCACCCGCAATGATCCACTCCGCCATCGCGCGCCCTGCTCCGCCGGCCAGTGCGATGCCGGTGGAGTTCATGCCGCCCAACAGGAACAGGCCCGGCACCTCGGGGCTTTCGCCCAGCATGAACTGGCTGTCGAGGGTGAAGCTCTCGGAACCGTTCAGCAGCATCCGAACCTCGGCCTTCTCCATGGCCGGGATGCGCCGCAGGGCGTTCTTCATCATCGGCATGAAATAGTCCCAGTCCTCGTCCAGCAGGTCGAACGAGAAGTCCTTGGGCAGACGGTCCAGGGACAGCCCTTTGGCGTGGGGTTCGAAACAGCCAACCATCAGCCCCTCTACATCATCGCGGGCATAGAGGAAGGCGTCCTGGTCATTCAGCGTCGGCAGATGCGCACCCTTGCCCAGCGCCTGCACCTCCTGCAACGGCTTGGTCAGGATGTAGAAATGCTCGCAAGCATAGAGCGGCATATGGGCGCCTGCCATGGCTGCAACCTCGCGGGACCAAAGACCATAGGCGATGACCACCTCGTCCGCCTTGATCAGATGGCCGTCCACTTCAACGCCGGAAATCCGCCCGCCCTGCTTTTGCAGACCCGTTACGGCGGTATCTTCAAAGATCTGCACCCCCGCGCCCGCGCGCCCTTGGACAGCGCCAAAACCACGTCTGATGGGTTCACCCGGCCATCGGCAGGCGACCAGACCGCACCGATCACATCATCGGCTTCAATCAACGGCCACAGCTCTTTGGCGCGGGCGCCATCCACCACTTTCGCCTCCAGACCAAAGGCGCGGCCCAGCGAGATCTGGCGTTTGATGTTGGTCAGCCGGTCGGGGTCGGTGGCCAGAGTCAGCGAACCCGTCTGGGTCCAGCCGGTGGCCTGGCCGGTCTCCACCTCCAGCTCTCCGTACAGATCAATGGAATAGTTGATTAGCTTGGTCAGCGTTCCCGAAGGCCGCAGGCGGCGTACCAGCCCGGCGGCGTGCCAAGTGGTGCCGGAGGTGAGTTTCGAGCGTTCCAGTACCACGATTTCCTTCCGCCCTTCGCGGGCCAAGTGATAGGCGATGGAACAGCCGATGATACCGCCGCCGATAATGACGGTGCAGGCGTGGGAGGGGAGGCTCATTGCAATACTCCATCACGGATGAGCGCAGAAATGGCGCCGCGGAAATGCTCCACAGCCTCGTCGATCAATTCCGGGGTAGCGGCAGGCCGGTCACGCAAGAGGTGGAAGACATGAAATCCACTCCCCGCTCCAGCAGCCCGTCGCGCAGGTCTTTGACGATGGCGGGCGGGGTTTTTCGGATAGCCGCTGTGTCCAGCCCGTCGCGCGCCTGGTGTCCGCCGGGCGACCAGCGGAGCCCGGTGATCACCTCGTCAAAGATCAGCACATGGCCGCTTTGATCTGCCAGCGCGCGGATGTCTTGCAGGAACCCCTCAGGCAACGGCACCGAGCCGTAGTTGGCGCCCGAAGCCTCGACAAACACCGTTCCGATCTGCGTGTCGCTATCCAACAGCGCGGCAATGGCGTCCAGATCCGGCGGGGCCACCACGGTCAGGTCGCAGACCGCCTGCGGCACCCCCAGCGAGGGCGCGGTATTGGTGCCGGGTTTGGCGCCCTTGAGCAGCATGTCGTGCCAGCCATGGAAATGGCCGTCGATGCGCAGCACCTTGTCGCGGCGCGAGTGCGCCCGGCCCAGCCGCAGCGCCAGCATAGTGGACTCGGTGCCGGACCCGGTGAAGCGCACCCGCTCTGCCGAGGGGAACAGACGGTTCAGCCACTCGGCCCATTCCACCTCCAGCGGGTGGCAATCGCCGGTATAGGGCATACGCCCCATCTGGGCTGCCACCGCGGCGGCGATCTCAGGGTGGGCATGGCCCAGGATCTGGCTGGCCGCGCCCAGCTTAAAACCGATTTAGCGCTTGCCGTCCGCGTCCCATTTTCCAGCCCCCTTGGCGCGGATGAAATAGACCGGATGCGGGGACTTGTAGCGCAGCTCATGGCTGACGCCGCCCGGCATGACGAGGCGGGCGCGCTCAGCAAGGGATTGGCTGGTGTTCATGCCGGCTCCTAAGGTTTCAAAACGGTGGATTTCACCGCGCAATAGGCACTGACGCCCAGAAACCCCTTTTCACGCCCGAAGCCGCTGTCCTTGACATTGCCGAAGGGGATCGTGCCGCCGCCTATTAGGAAGCCATTGACGAACACCTGCCCGGCCTTCGCCTTGCGAGCAATGCGCATGGCCAGGGTGGTATCCGCGTCCCGGCATTCTGTAATGCACCGCCTGGCGGCCGCACCGTCTGTCCAGCAATCCTGTATGAGGTCCAGCTGCCGGGGAAAAAGCGCGTGGTCCTGCATCATGCCCGCCCGATTTGCGCCCGGCTCAGGCAAACATTGAACCGCGCGCGCAGTTCCTGGTCCTTGCCGTCCGGAATATGGGCGGGGAAGTGGCCGGCCAGCAGTTCCCGCGCCTTGTCCCTGGCCACCTCGCCAATCGCGCGCGCCCTGCTCTGCCCACTCCCGCGGGGTCTGGCGGTCACCCAGATGCGGATAGAAGTAATCGGATTTCATCCGGCTGAAGGTGTGGCGGTGGCCCAGGTAATGGCCTTAGCCGCGGCCGACCTCAGCGATCACCTCAGCGCCGGTATTTTCCGCATTCACCTCCACCCCGCGCAGGGTCCGCAGAATGTTGCCGATCATGTCGTTGTCGACCACATAAGCCTCCAGCGACACGCCCAGAAGGCTTGCCTGCATGCCGCAGGCCTGGGTGATCAGGTTGGAACCGGCATGGGCGGCGGAAGACACGGCCAGGTTCTTCTCGCTGCCATACTGGGCATCCAGCGTCTTGGAGCCGGTGATGCCGGCAATCTAGGTCACGGGCAGGTTATAGAACCGCCCCATCTGCGCGGCGGCTGCCATCAGGATCGCCTGTTCGCCGCCGCCTGCGCACATTGACCCGGTGCGCAGGTCGGAAATCAGCGGCTTTGCACCATAGTCGCGGCGGCATTCGGGTCGACGAGCCGGGCAAACACCAGCCCGGCCAGGGTTTCCGCCACAGCCTACCCTGCACCAGCGAGCCCGCAATGGTTGCCGGGCTGGTGGCGCCTGCTTGGCCTGCCGAGATCAGCTGCACCGGGAAGCCTGCCAGAACCGCGGCCTCCAACGTGTCCAGCGCCCCCTCGGCAAAGCGCATCGGCGGCACCGTCTGGCGACCGCACCGTCAGGAAGGGACGCGCGCGAAAGGCCTCTTCGGATCCGGCCAGCGCATAGCACAGCTCCGCCAGCTGCTGCACATTTCCAGGTTCGGAAACCGACACCGATACATGCTTGGAGGTGCCCATCAGGCCGGCATAAGCGGTGTTCAGGTCCATATCCGCCACGTTCCCAACATCGCAGGCCACCACCGAGCGGCTGAAATGGTGAATGCTCTCCATCGCATCGCAAATGCGCGCCGCGTCATAGAGGTCTTTCAGCGTGCAATCCCGGTAGCGCCCGTCCTCAAGGTCAAAGACCCCGGGCGCGCCGCCGCCCGAGCTCATGTGGACGCGATGGCCGGACAGGTTCAGGTCATTGCGCGGATCCTGGCCAAATAGCACCACATCGCGGCGGGCTTCCTTGATGGTTTTCAGAACCAGCGCCCGTGGGAACAGCAGCCGCTTGTCTTGCGTGCAGCTGCCACCCGCAGCGCAGATTTTCGCGATCATCGAAGGTGTTGCCTGGCTCAGTCCCAGTGTCTCCAGCAGCAACAGTTCCGCCTCGTTGATCTAAGCCTCATCCGCATCGCTCAGGGGCCGGAACCGGCCGCCCTCAATACCGCCCCAGACCGGCGGGTTGTCTTCTGCCGGTGCGCTTTCGGCTTCGATCCGGGCTTCTCTGCCGCGGCGGCGCGCTCTTGCAGCCATTTTCTGCCCCGGGCGGAATTCCTTTGCAAATAGGCGTCTCACCCACCGCCGTCAGCCATCACATTCGCGGGCTGGAGGCCTATTTGAACACCCGGCTTTTCACCCGTGATGGCCGCCAGGTGCAGCTGACGGACGACGGCACGCGGCTGGCGGACGGCGCCTCGCAGGCATTCAGGATCCTGGAGGCCAAAGTGAACTCAGTGGCCCGCTGGCCCGAGAAAACCACGATCCGCATTGCCTTGGGCCCCAGCTTTGCCACCCGCTGGCTGCTGCCCCGCTTTGCCGGTTTCTGTGCGGAATTCCCGGATGTAGAACTGAAGCTGGTGCGGACCCCGCTGCAAGTCGCGCCGCAGAATGTGGACGCCGACATCTTTATCACCTGGGGCGACGGGCGCTTTCCCGGCATGATTTCCGAACCATTGGTCAGCATGCTGTCGGCCCCTGTGGCCAGCCCGGCGCTGCTGGAGCGGCTGGGGCATCCGCAGTCACCTGCCGACCTGATGCGCTTTCCGCTGATCCACCAGCGCGACACACTGGGCTGGAACGCCTGGTTCATGCAGGCCGGGGTCCGGCTGGACGGCACGCTGCCCGGTCCGGTCATTGAGGACACAAATGTGGTGCTGCAGGCCGCTGCGTCCGGGCAGGGTATCGTAATGGGGTGGATTCCGCTGATCAACATCGATCTGCAAAGCGGAGTGCTGGTGCAGCTGTTCGATACAACCGTCAGCGAGAACCGCGCCTATTACCTGGTCCGGCTGGAAGCAGGCCTGAATGAAGGTGTCACCAGCGCTATCAGCGGCTGGCTGCTTGCCCAGACACTCCCAGCACCGGCAGCCTGAGAACAGGTATCAGGACCGGGTCAGAACGGGAAAATGCGCCAGCAACGAGGTTTTGGCCGCTTGAACATGCGCTTTGGTCAGTTCTGCAGCACGAGTGGCATCGCCCTCTTCGCAGGCCGCCAGGATCGCGATATGCTCCCGCTCGGCACGCTCCATACCGTCGCTCATGACCAGCTGCGCACGGATGTAGCGGTCGATCCGGTCCATCGCGCTGCGGGCTGCTTCGCGAAAATAGGTCAGCGCACTGGCACTGTAGAGCGCGTCGTGGAACTCCCGGTTCAGAACACCCCACTCCATCGGGTTCTTGCAGCCGGCAAAGGCCTCGCAATGCAACCGCGCGCTGGCCAGAAGCTCCTGTGACATCCGCGGGACCGCATCACGGATGATCTCCGGCTCCAGCAGCGCGCGGAAATCAAAGATCTCCGCCGCTTCATCCGCCGACAGCCCGGCGACAACCGCGCCCTTGAAGCGCTGTGTCTTGACCAGCCCGTATTCCTCCAGCCGCGAAATTGCCTCCCGCACCGGGATCCGGCTGGTATTGAAGCGGCGTGCAATTTCTTCTTGGCGGAGCGGTTCGCCCTCCTCCAGCCGGCCATCGATGATCGCACTGCGCAACGCCTCAAACACTGCAGCGGAAGCCGAAGCAGCTGTTGAGATATCAATCGGGTCCAGTTTCATCGCAATGCCTCTCCTTTCAGACAGATGTACGTGAACCTGCCCGTCCGGAAAAGCGGCATAACCGTCAGCCCGGGCTTACGGACCTGCGGGCGGTTTTCCCCGTCACACTTCCAGCGACACCCACAGCACCCTGGCGTCTTCCTTGCTGACCGACACACAGCCGTGGCCCATACCGCTGTCATAATAGACTGAGTCCCCCGCCCCCATGCGAAGCGGCCGGTAGTGTTCCGTGTAAAGGATCAGTTCGCCGCTCAGCACAAACATGAATTCTTCGCCCTGGTGGCGGACCCAATTGTCGAACTCCGTCACGTCGCGTGCCTTGATGGTGCTGATATAGGGCACCATGCGCTTGCTGGTCAGCTCGCTGCACAGCAGTTCATGATCATAGGTCGAAGTTTCCTTGTGCTCACCCAACCCGGTGCGGGTGAAATCCCGGCGCCCGGTGACGCCGCTTTGCCCGGACTGCACAAACAACTGCGGCGTTTCCAGTTCCAGCGTCTGCATCAGGCGGCGGATGATCTCGAAACTGGGCCGGGTCTGGTTGTTCTCGATCTTCGACAAGGTCGAGCGCCCGATGGCGGCGGCACGCGCTGCTTCCTCCAGCGTCAGCCCCTTTTCCTTGCGGGCGTCGCGAATCATTTTCCCCAGCACTTCGCCGTCCGGAGCCTCCATCGCCTCCGGGCCCAGCCCTGTTTCTTCTGAGGGAATTGGTTCCATTCGTGCAAATTCTCCTGTTCCGCAAACAGCTTAGCTTTGATGTATTCACGGGTCAAAATTTCCGTGACGGAACTTTTTGTTTGCAAGGGGGGAAAAGTTTCCTATAGGAGACGAAACGTCGTATACGGAAGCATACGTGACGGTCCTGAACCGCATTTCGGAGGAGAATCCACATGAGCGCATATGATCTGATTGTGATCGGGGCCGGTCCGGGCGGTTATGTCGCAGCAATCCGAGCCGCACAACTGGGCCTTAAGGTCGCCTGCGTCGAAGGCCGCGGATCGCTGGGCGGCACCTGCCTCAATGTTGGCTGCATCCCCTCCAAAGCGCTGCTGACCTCCTCCGGTAAGTATGCCGAACTGTCCCATCTGGCCGCGCATGGCATTGCCGTTGAGGGCGCCAGCCTGGATCTGGGCGCGCTGATGGCGCGCAAGGACAAGATTGTCGGCGACCTGACCAAGGGCATCGCCTTTCTGTTCAAGAAGAACGGTGTCGACCATATCGAAGGCTGGGCCAGCATTCCGGCCCCAGGCCAGGTGCAGGTCGGCGAAGCGACTTACGCCGCAAAGAACATCCTGATTGCCACTGGTTCGGAACCCAGCCCCCTCCCCGGCGTGGATATCGACGAGGTGGACGTGCTGAGCAGCACCGGTGCGCTGGCGCTTGAAGCCGCGCCAGAGCACCTGGTGGTGATTGGCGCCGGCGTGATCGGGCTTGAACTCGGTCAGGTCTGGTCACGTCTCGGATCCAAGGTGACGGTTGTGGAATACCTTGACCGAATCCTGCCCGGCATCGACGGCGAGATCGCCAAGCTGTCCCAGCGGGCGCTGTCCAAGCGCGGGCTGAAGTTCCAGCTGGGCCGCGCGCTGAAATCCATTGCGAAGGGTGAGACCGGCCTGACGCTGACCCTGGACCGTGTCGGCAAGGACAAGGAAGAGCAGATCGAGGCCGACAAGGTGCTGATCGCCATCGGCCGCCGCCCGGTGACCCGCGGTCTGGGTCTTGAAAACCTCGGTGTCTCGATCAACGCCCGCGGCTTTATCGAGGTGGATGAAACGTTCCAGACCTCAGTGCCCGGCATCTTTGCCATCGGCGACTGCGTGCCCGGCCCGATGCTGGCCCACAAGGCTGAGGAAGACGGTGTTGCCTGTGTCGAACTATTGGCCGGCGAGCACGGCCATGTGGATTACAACACCGTCCCCGGCGTTGTGTACACCGACCCCGAAGTTGCCTCGGTCGGTCTGACCGAAGAAGCGCTGAAAGAGGCCGGTGTCGAATACATCACTGGCAAGTTTGCCTTTATGGCCAACTCCCGCGCGCGTTCCACCGGCGATACCGACGGCGCCGTCAAAGTTCTGGCAACGCCCGGGGGCAAGATCCTTGGCGCCCATATCTGCGGCGCGCATGGCGGTGATTTAATTGCCGAATTGGTGCTTGCGATGACAAAAGATGCTACTATCGAGGAGGTTGCACGGACTTGCCATGCGCATCCTGCGATGGGTGAGGCGGTGAAAGAAGCCTGCCTTGACGCACTTGGCCGTGCCATCCACGCCTGACCTGGAGGGATATGCGAGATGACGATCCAGCTAAGACCCCGCCACCCGGAAAAGGCCCATAAGACCGACAGCGCTATCCCGCGAAAGCCCCAGTGGATCCGCAAGAAAAAGATCGAAAGCGCCGAGTATTACGAGACCCGCAAACTGATGCGGGAGCATGAGCTGGCCACTGTCTGCGAAGAGGCCGCCTGCCCCAATATCGGCGAGTGCTGGTCCAAGCGTCACGCCACCATGATGATCATGGGCGAGGTCTGCACCCGCGGCTGTTCCTTTTGCAATGTGACCACCGGCAGGCCGGACACACTGGACGCGTTTGAGCCGGGCCGGGTGGCGACTGCGGTCAAAAAGCTGGGCCTGCGCCATGTGGTGATCACCTCCGTTGACCGGGATGATCTGGAGGACGGCGGTGCCGGGCACATCGCCCAGACCATCCGTGCCACCCGCCATCAGAACCCCGGCACTACAATCGAGGTGCTGACCCCGGATTTCCTGGGCAAGGGCGACGCAGCGGAGGCCGTGTTCGAAGCCGCCCCGGATGTATTCAATCACAACCTGGAAACCGTGCCACGGCTGTACCCGCGTGTGCGTCCCGGTGCGCGCTATTACACCTCGCTGCGGCTGCTGGACGACGCCAAACGCGCCAACCCGCAGCTGTTCACCAAGTCGGGCATCATGGTCGGCCTTGGCGAGACCCTGGAGGATGTGCGCCAGGTGATGGACGACCTGCGCGCGGCACAGGTCGATTTCCTGACCGTGGGCCAGTACCTGCAGCCCACCGCCAAACACCACCCGATCGACCGGTTCTGGTCGCCGGAAGAATTCGCGCAGCTGGAACAGATTGCCCGGTCCAAGGGCTTTCTTCACGTGTCGGCCACGCCGCTGACCCGTTCATCGTTCCACGCGGATGAAGATTTTGCCGCCCTGAAAGAGGCCCGTCAGATGGCCTTGGCAAAGGGTATTTAACTAAAACGCAATCGGGAGGAGACCCATGGAAGCGTTAAACTCAGTAGTCGGCTGGCTAAATGGTGTTGTGTGGGGCGTACCCATGCTCGTCATGATACTCGGCGTCGGCTTTTTCCTGCAGGTAGGCCTGAAGTTCATGCCAATCCTGAAAATCGGCACCGGCTTCAGCCTGCTGTTCAAAGGCCGTGAAGGCCAAGGCGAAGGCCAGATCAGCCCGTTCAACGCGCTGATGACCTCACTGTCGGCCACCATCGGTACCGGCAACATCGCCGGTGTTGCCACCGCGGTGTTCCTGGGCGGCCCCGGCGCGCTTTTCTGGATGTGGATGACCGCTCTGGTCGGCATGGCCACCAAATACGCCGAAGCTGTCTGCGCGGTGAAATACCGTGAAAAAGACGAGCTGGGCAATTTCGTCGGCGGCCCGATGTACTACATCAAAAACGGCCTCGGCGCGAAATGGGCCTGGCTGGGCGTTGCGTTCGCATTGTTCGGCGGTGTGGCTGCTTTCGGCATCGGCAACGGTGTGCAGGCCAATGGTGTGGCCCAGGTTCTGGAAACGAACTTTGGTGTGAACACCTCGGTCACCGGCGTGATCCTGATGGTTCTGACCGCAGCCGTTATCCTGGGCGGCATCACCCGCATCGGTGCGGTTGCCGGCAAACTGGTTCCGTTCATGGCGATTGCATACATCATTGCAGGCCTGTTGGTTCTGCTGCTGAATGCTGGTGCAATCGGCAATGCGATCAGCCAAGTCTTTACCTATGCCTTTACACCCTGGGCCGCAAAAGGTGGCGCAGCAGGTGCGGCTGTCTGGCTGGCGATCCGCTTTGGCGTGGCTCGCGGCGTTTTCTCGAACGAAGCGGGCCTCGGCTCGGCTCCGATCGCCCACGCGGCGGCTGAGACCAAAGGTCCAGTTAACCAGGGCCTGATCGCGATGCTGGGAACCTTCATCGACACCATCATCGTGTGCTCGATCACCGGTTTGGCGATTATCGCTTCTGGCGCTCTCGACGCATCTGTGGCTGATTTCCTGGCCAACGGTGAAACTGAAGGGTTCAAGGCCATTTCCGGTGCGGCACTGACCTCGCTGGCATTCGAAACCACCTTGCCCGGCATCGGCGGCTCACTGATTGCAGTCGCCCTGTCGATTTTTGCCTTCACCACCATTCTGGGCTGGTCCTTCTACGGCGAGAAATGCATCGAATTCCTGCTGGGTGTGAAGTCGCTGATCCCCTACCGTGTCCTGTGGATCGTCATGATCTACTTCGGCGCAACTGCTGATCTAGGCTTCATCTGGCTGCTGGCGGATACGCTGAACGCCATGATGGCCATTCCTAACCTGATCGCCCTGGCCCTGCTGAGCCCGATCGTCTTCAAACTGACGAAAGAGTTCTTTGCCACCGGCGGCAAGTCGGAAGAAGCCGGCACAGCCGCCAAGTAACCGACCTCTTTGGGGGGCTGTAACGGCCCCCCAGCCCCTTGCACTCATTTTACCACCTGAGGTGATGACAGATGGCCACGAAAATCCTGCTGACACTTGATCACAACGATGACCGGTCCTGGAAAAAGGCGCTTCCGCTTGCTTTGGAGCAGGCCAAGTTCTACGGCGCGGAGCTGCACGCTGTTTCGGTCATCCCCGAGATCATTCAACTGCCCAACCTGCCCGCCAACTATGGCGCCGGCGCCAAGGACCATGTGCGCAAGGCCGTGCAGGCGATCCTGGACAACGACAGCGCTTCCGATGTGCCGGTGCATATCGAAGAAGGCAGCGTTTACCGCGAAATTCTCAAGCTTGCCCACAAAGAAGGCTTTGACATGATTGTCATGGCATCGGCCAAGGGCGACTTCCCGAACTATGAAATCGGCCCGAACCTGGCACGTGTCGTGCGCAACGCGCATTGCACCGTTCTGGTTGTCCGTGACTGATCCCGTTTGAAAGGCTCAAAACTATGACCGACGCACCCAAACGCACCCCGCTGTATGACCTGCACGTCGAGCTTGGCGGCAAGATCGTCGATTTCGCCGGCTGGGAAATGCCGGTGCAGTATCCCATGGGCATCATGGGCGAGCACAAGCAGTGCCGCGAGAAAGCCGCGCTGTTTGACGTCTCCCACATGGGCCAGGTGATCCTGCGCGGCGACAATGTGGGCGAGAAGCTGGAAACGCTCTGCCCGCAGGCCTTTGCCACCCTGAAAGAAGGCAAGGCCCGCTACGGCTTTTTCACCAACGAGGACGGCGGCATCATGGACGATCTGATCGTCTCCAACGCCGGTGACCACTACTTTGTTGTGGTGAACGCGGCGCTGCGCCACCAGGACATCCCGCATATGCAGGCAAACCTGGACGGCGTCGAAGTCACCGAGATCTTCGACCGCGCGCTGGTTGCCGTCCAAGGCCCCAAGGCCGAGGACGTTGTGGGCGAATTGTGCCCTGCCGCCCGTGAGCTGAAATTCATGGAAACCGTCCTGGCCGATATCGGCGGTGTAGAATGCCGCATCTCGCGCCTCGGCTACACCGGCGAGGACGGCTACGAGATTTCGATCCCGGACGCGGACGCCATCCGCGTCTCCAAACTGTTCCTGGCCCATGACGACTGCGAACCCGCAGGCCTTGGCGCCCGCGACAGCCTGCGCCTTGAGGCCGGTCTGTGCCTCTATGGCAACGACATCGACCAGTCGACCTCCCCGATCGAGGCCTCGCTGAACTGGGCCATCCAAAAGCGCCGCCGCGAAGAAGGCGGCTTCCCCGGTGCCGCCCGCATCCAGAAAGAACTGGCCGAAGGCACGGCCAAAAAGCTGGTCGGCATCAAGCCCGAAGGCCGGGCACCGGCCCGCCAAGGCGTGGAAGTCCAGAGCGAAGGCGGCGATACTCTTGGTGCCATCACCTCGGGCAGCTTCGGCCCCACAGTCGGCGGCCCGGTTGCCATGGGCTATGTTGCGGCAGATCATAGCGCAGCAGGCACCAAGGTGAACCTCATCATCCGCGGCAAGGCACAGCCGGCTGAAATCACCGCCCTGCCCTTCGTCACACAGAACTACAAACGCTAAGACATCATCAGGAGAGTCAAAATGGCCACCTATTATTCCGAAGACCATGAATGGATCACCGTTGAAGGCGATGTGGCAACCCTGGGCATCACCCAGCACGCCGCCGATCAGCTGGGCGAAGTTGTCTTTGTCGAGCAGCGCGAAACCGGCGACGAGTTCGAAAAAGGCGGCGAAATCGGCGTGATCGAGTCGGTGAAAGCAGCCTCCGAAATCTACGCACCGCTGGACGGTGAAGTGGTCGAGGTGAACGAAACCCTGGCCGACAACCCCGGCGCCCTGAACGAAAGCCCGGAAGGCGACGCCTGGATTTACAAGATCAAGCTGTCGGACGCGTCCCAGCTGGATGATCTGATGGATCTGGACGGCTACAAGGCCCTGATTGGCTGAACCTGTCTGCGGATCCGCTGCCGTTTGCGCGGATCCGCCCCTTCTTCTGGCTGAAAATATCCCCGCCGGAGGCTCCCGTGCTTCCGGCCGGACGTGACCCTTTCAAAGGAACGCTGCAATGGCCTTCAAACTTACCGATTACGAAGCCTATGACTTTGCCAACCGGCGCCACATCGGCCCGTCTCCGCAAGAGATGGCCGACATGCTGCAGGTGATCGGCTTTAAAACCCTGGACGAGCTGATCGACGCCACCGTGCCGCCCGCCATCCGCCAGAAAGAGGCGCTGGACTGGGGCCCGGCAATGACCGAGCGCGACGCCCTCTTCCACATGAAAGAAGTGGCCTCCAAGAACAAGGTTCTGACCACGCTGATCGGTCAGGGCTATTACGGCACCACCACTCCGGCGCCGATCTTGCGCAACATCCTGGAAAACCCGGCCTGGTACACCGCCTATACGCCCTATCAGCCGGAAATTTCCCAGGGCCGGCTCGAGGCGCTCTTGAACTTCCAGACCATGGTCAGCGACCTGACCGGCCTGGACATCGCCAACGCCTCGCTGCTGGACGAAGCAACCGCCGCGGCTGAGGCCATGTCGATGGCGCACCGCGGTTCGCGCTCCAAGGCAAACAACGCCGCCTTCTTCGTCGACAAGAACTGCCACCCGCAGACCGTCGCCGTGATCCAGACCCGCGCCGAGCCTCTGGGCATCGACGTGGTGGTAGCCGATCCCGACGATCTGGATCCGGGCGCGGTCTTCGGCGCCATCTTCCAGTACCCCGGCACCTACGGCCATGTGCGCGACTTCACATCGGAAATCGAAGCCATCCACGCGCACAAGGGCATCGCCGTTGTCGCCGCCGACATCCTGTCGCTGGCCCTGCTGAAATCGCCGGGTGAAATGGGTGCTGATATTGCCATCGGCTCGACCCAGCGTTTTGGCGTTCCGATGGGTTATGGCGGCCCTCACGCAGCCTATATGGCGACCACCGACAAGCTGAAGCGCGCCATGCCCGGCCGCATCATCGGTGTGTCCGTCGATGCGCGCGGCAACAAGGCCTACCGCCTGGCGCTGCAAACCCGCGAACAGCACATCCGCCGCGAAAAGGCCAACTCGAACGTCTGTACCGCACAGGCGCTGCTGGCTGTTATCGCGTCGATGTATGCTGTCTACCACGGCCCCGACGGCATCAAGGCGATTGCTCAGTCGGTGCACCGCAAGACCTCGCGCCTGGCCGCCGGTCTGGAGGAGAACGGTTTCAAGGTGGAACCGGAAGTCTTCTTCGACACCATCACTGTCGACGTTGGCCCGCTGCAGAAAACCGTCATGGAAGCAGCCGTTGCCCGCGGCGTCAACCTGCGCAAAGTGGGTGAAGACCGCATCGGCATCTCGCTGGACGAACAGACCCGCGCCGGGACCATCGAAGCCGTCTGGGCAGCCTTTGGCATCGACAAGAAAGACGATAGCGTCGCAAACCGCGCCTACCGTCTGCCCGACTATGCGCTGCGCGAAAGCGAGTATCTGACCCACCCGATCTTCCACAAAAACCGGGCCGAAGCAGAAATCACCCGCTACATGCGCCGTCTGGCCGACCGCGACCTGGCGCTGGACCGTGCGATGATCCCGCTCGGCTCCTGCACCATGAAGCTCAATGCGACCATCGAAATGATCCCGGTCACCTGGCCGGAATTCGGCAACCTACACCCCTTCTGCCCCGAAGATCAGGCGCAGGGCTACCACCAGATGATCGACGATCTGAACGACAAACTGTGCCAGATCACCGGCTATGATGCGATCTCCCAGCAGCCGAACTCCGGTGCGCAGGGCGAATACGCGGGCCTTTTGACCATCCGCAACTACCATGCGTCGCGCGGCGAAGCGCACCGCAACATCTGCCTGATCCCAACCTCCGCACATGGCACCAACCCGGCGTCGGCGCAGATGGTCGGCTACAAGGTGATCCCTGTGAAAGCGGACGACAGCGGCAACATCGACGTCGCCGACTTCCGTGCCAAGGCAGAGCAGCACAGTGACAACCTTGCGGCTTGCATGATCACCTACCCGTCGACCCACGGCGTGTTTGAAGAAACCGTTCAGGACGTCTGCCAGATCACCCATGATCACGGCGGCCAGGTCTATATCGACGGCGCCAACATGAATGCCATGGTGGGCCTTGCCCAGCCGGGCAAGATCGGCGGCGACGTTTCGCACCTGAACCTGCACAAGACCTTCTGCATTCCGCACGGCGGCGGCGGCCCCGGCATGGGTCCGATCGGCGTCAAGGCGCATTTGACCGAGCACCTGCCGGGCCACCCGGAATACGGCACCGCAGTTGGTCCGGTTTCGGCGGCTCCGTTCGGCTCGCCTTCGATCCTGCCGGTCAGCTGGGCCTACTGCCTGCTGATGGGCGGTTCGGGCCTGACCCAGGCGACCAAGGTTGCGATCCTGAACGCCAACTACATCGCAGCGCGCCTCAAGGATGCCTACAAGATCCTCTACACCTCGGAAACGGGCCGTGTGGCGCATGAATGTATCCTGGACACCCGCCCATTGGCTGATGACGGCAATGTCACCGTCGACGACGTTGCCAAACGTCTGGTCGATTCGGGCTTCCACGCCCCGACCATGTCCTGGCCGGTGGCTGGCACGCTGATGGTGGAGCCGACCGAATCCGAGCCCAAGGACGAGCTGGACCGCTTCTGCGACGCCATGCTGTCGATCCGCTCGGAGGCGCAGGACATCATCGACGGCAAGATCGATCCTGAAAACAACCCGCTGAAGCACGCGCCGCACACGGTGCGCGACCTGGTGGGTGAATGGGACCGTCCCTACAGCCGCGAACAGGCCTGCTTCCCTCCGGGCAACCTTGGCGTCGACAAATACTGGCCGGCTGTGAACCGGGTGGACAACGCCTATGGCGACCGCCACCTGATCTGCACCTGCCCGCCGATGTCGGACTACGAAGAAAACGAAGCCTGATCCTTTCAGGCTCCGCGCCCTGCCGGCCCCGCCCGGCAGGGCACCCCCGCATGACCCGCTCAGAGGAGAGAATGATGTCCCGTCTCGAACCGCTGACCGTGCCAGCTTCCCAGCACTCCGCTGACAGCGCGGCACTCGCCCGCTTCCACGACGTCGAAATCATCCTGCCGCAGGCCGAACCCCCTGCCGCGGCGCAGATGATTTGCGAAGTTTTCCGCGCCGCCAATGATCTTTTTCCGGACAGCGGCTACCGAACAGCCGTGCGCAACCTCAGCTCGCAAATGCGCGCCGTGCCCGCGGGTTGGAAACCGCAGACGGTCATTTTCCTGGGTGGTATCTCCAGCCGCTGGCCGCTCAACTCAGGTGAAAAGGCCAGCCTGCAGCGGATCTGCCGCCAGGCACAACGCTGCCTGTTTGCCGGCAGCGCCATCTTCCTGCTGGCCGAGTCCGGTCTGCAGGCGGCATTCGAGACTGCGGTGCATTCGAATTTCGCCGCCGCCGCAGAGGAAGAGCAGCTGACCTGCGCCCCGGCCGGCACGCTGACCACCGCTGCTGGCCGCATCAACACTGCCGTCAGCAGCTTTGCCGCCCTGCGCCTGCTGGCCGGTTTCCTGCGCGCCGACCGCGGGCCGTTCATCGCCGATGCGGTCTGCGACTATCTCGGCCTGGCTTTTGGCCCGGCATCGGAACAATCCAGAATATCGCTGCAACTGCGCCAGACCGCCGGCGGCGACGCGCTGATCGTCAAGATCCTCGACCTGATGCAGCAGAACCTCGAAGAACCGCTGCTGATCCGCGACATTGCCCAGCAGGCCGGGGTCTCTCCGCGCAAGCTGGAGCGCCGCTTTCAGCAAAAAACCCGCACCAGCCCGCTGGCTGCCTATCGCAGGCTGCGGATAGAGAAGGCCCGTCAGCTGTTGCTGCACACCACCCTGCCGCTGGCCGAGATCGTCGCCGCCACCGGCTTTGGCTCGCGCAGCAACCTCACCGAATGGTTCAAGCGGGAATACAAAACCAGCCCGCTGGCTTTCCGCAAACAATACTACGCAGACAGCCACCCGGCAGGATCCGCCGCCTGAGAACAAGCTGGATCATGCATGTAAAAAGGCGGCCCTAAAGCCGCCTTTTGTCTGTTTGGGCCAGGTTCAATTGCCTGATCCGCTGTCCTCGCCGTCATTTGAGAGGGCGCCGGGGTCAAAGACATTGCCGAAACCGGAGCTGTTGCCCTGCGGCTCCTGCTCGGCCTCCGCGCCGTCCTCTTCATCCCCCGACAGGCTGCCGGGCGCAAAGACGCCGCCAAAACCCGAGTTATTGCCGGTGCCGGTGGCGGGCGCCGATTGGGCCGGGGCGCCGCCCTGCTCTTCCTGCTGCTGCTGGCGGCGCAGTTCACGCTGTCGGCGCAGCTCCTGGATGCGCTCTTCAGTCTCCAGGCGCTTTTGCTCCTGAATGTCGGCAATGCACTGCTGCGGGCTGTAGACCGTGGCGGTCCCCACCACTGCTACCGTTGCACAGGCCACAACAACCAGCGCCACCGCCGCAACATTGGAACTAAGGAACCCGGGCAGCCGCAGCTTGCCGTTTTCCAGTTCCTCCACCGTCGCCTTCTTACGGGCAGCCGCGACCAGTTCCTTGCGGCGGATGCCGGCCTCGTTCGCCAGCGCTGCAAACACCGTCAGCACCACGATGATAAAGGCCAGCGCCGAGATCGCCGGGGTGATGCCATAACGCACCTTCTGCGCCAGTTCGATGGTCAGCGTCGGGTATTCGCCGAAGGTGAAGGTGGTGGTGTTGTAGTTCTCGAAACTGGCCAGGAACGCCAGCACCGCCGCGGAGGCAATCGCAGGCCGCATGAACGGCAACAGCACTTTGCGGAAGGCCTGGGCATGGGTGGCGCCCAGATCCAGTGCCGCCTCGGTCAGCGCAATGTCGTAGCGCTGCAGGCGCGCCACCAAGACCAGCATGCAGTAGCTGGCTATGAAGGTCGACTGGCCGATGATGGTCAGGAACAGGCCGTTCGACAGCCAGCTGTCCGCGCCCAGCCCCAGCATCCGGTTGATCCGGTCCCAGAACACCAGGGTCGAGATACCAATGACCACGCCGGGGATCAGGATCGGCGCGATGATGATGGTGTAATAGGTCGCGCGCAGCTTAGGCCAGATCTGGGTCAGCATCAGCGCCCCTGCCAGCCCCATCGACACCGACAGCACAATCGTGCCCGCCCCCACCAGGACAGAGTTCCAGATCCCGTTCAAAATCCGTTCGTCCTGGAACAGGGCCGAGAACCATTCAAAAGTCAGGCACTCCCAGGGAGTCATCCGCGGAAACGAAGGCGAGTTGAAGGCAGTCGCCGACATGATCACCAGCGGCCCCAGCAGGTAGGCAAAGAAGATCGCCAGATAGACCCAGAGGCTTATGCGCATAAAGGAGAAGTTCTTCATTTGCCGATATCCCCCATGTTGACCTTGAACAGCCGCATGATGGCCAGCACCAGCAGGATACAGGTGACCAGCAGCACCACCGCGTAAGCCGCGCCCTGCGGCCAGTCGGAGTTGTCATTGAACTGCTGATAGATCAGCTGGGTGAACCACAAGGAAGACGGTCCGCCAAGGATCTGCGGTGCCGCCAGCGCGCCTGCCGACAGCATGAACACCATGGTGCAGCCCGAGGAAATACCCGGTTTAGCGTAGGGAATGACCACCCGCTGGTGGATCTTGGTCCAACTGGCGCCCATATCCCGCGCCGCCTCGATCTGATTGCGGTCCAGGCTTTCGATCACGTTGTAGATCGGGAAGATCATCAAGAGGATGTAGGCATAGCCCAAACCGGCATAGAGCGCGATATCATTGCGGATAAAGTCAAACGGGGTGTCGAATACCCCCAGCCCCACCAGCATGTTATTAAGCACGCCGGTCTCGCCGAAGATGATGCGCAGCGCAAAGGCGCGCAGGATCTCGTTGATCCAGTAAGGGATGATCAGCATCAGTGCGAAGATGCGGATGTGATTGCCCTTGGTCTGGGCCAGATAATAGGCGATCGGGTAGCACAGGATCAGGTTGAAGATGGTGACGCAGACCGCTGCCACCAGGGTGCGGAAGAAGACATTGAGGTCGACAGCGTTGTAGCTCTGGCTGCCGCCTTCCGGTCCGAACACCAGATATTTGTAGTTTTCGACCGTATAGACGTCTTTGGGGCCGCCGATCTCTGGCGGCGGCAGGTTGGGACGGAATGAGAAGTCGAGCATCGATAGCTGCGGCAGAATAATCAGGCCGATGGTCCAGAACAGGACCAGGCCCAGCATCAGACTGCCCATGCCGAAACCGTTGCGTTTGAAGAACTCCCTCAGGAAGCTTGGCATGACATGGGCCTCCTCATTCCGCGGCCAGCTCACCGGCGGGAACACAGACGGCGTTTTTCGTCTCGTATTCCAGGGTGATGTTTTGGCCGGTGTGGTCATCAAAGGACTGACCCAGGTTGGGGATTGAGACCTTCAGCTCCTTGCCGCCGTCGCCTTCCATGAAGATGTTGAAGCTATTGCCCTCGAACTCCTCGTGGTTGACACGTGCGGTCACGAAATGGTCGCCCGCCGCGCCCTGGGATGCCAGCGCAAAGGCCTCGGGACGGATGAACATCATCGCCTCGTCGCCTTCTTTCATGCGGCCCTGGTTGGCGGTGGAAACCCGCGCCACCAGATCGCCTGACCGGTTGGTGGCGATCAAGGCCTCGTCGCCCATCACCCGCTTCACCTTGCCGCGGAAGACGTTGTTTTCGCCCACGAAAGACGCCGCAAAGGCGGTGGCCGGATCGTTGTAGATGGTTTTGCCATCACCGATCTGGTCAATCACCCCCGCCTTCATCACCGCGATATTGTCGGACATGGTCAGCGCCTCGCCCTGATCGTGGGTGATGTAGATAAAGGTGATGCCGACCCGCTGCTGAATCTCGCGCAGCTCGGTGCGCATATGCTGGCGTAGCTTCAGGTCCAGCGCCGACAGCGGTTCATCAAGCAGCAGCACATCGGGTTCGGCGCACAAGGCGCGCGCAATGGCCACCCGCTGCCGCTGGCCGCCAGACAGTTCGGAGGGCAGTTTGTCGCCCTGTCCCGGCAGCGCGATCATGTCCAAAAGCTCATCCGCGCGCTTGCGCCGCTCCCTGGCCGAGGCGCCCTTGATCTCCATGGAAAACGTGATGTTCTCCCAGACCTTCATCAGCGGGAACAGCGCCAGATTCTGAAAGATCAGCGCGGTCGGGCGCTTGTTCGGCCCGATCCCCTTCATGTTATTGCCGCCAATCAGCACCCGGCCCTCGCTTGGCTCAAGAAAGCCTGAGACCGCCCGCAGGATGGTGGTTTTGCCGCAGCCCGAGGGCCCCAGAAAGGAGAAAAAATCCCCTCCATTGATGTTCACATTGGCATCGCGCACGGCGACAAAGTCACCGAACCGGATCCAAAGATTCTCGAGATCAACGCCGACCCCAGCACTCATTTGGCTTCTCCCCAGGGTGCAGATCCCCATTCCGGTGGCGCTCCACCGGCCCCGCAAGACCTGCTTCCCTTGTATTGTTGTTGATTGCGCCGTCCCGGCTGGCTGCCAGCGGCACGAAACCGGCCCCCGGGATAGATCTCCCGGGGGCCCGCATGATCAGGCGCTTCGCTTAGGCGCTTTTGAACTTGTTGACAAACTCGGTCCGCACGTCCGCATACCACGGCGCCTCGGCCGGCCATGGGTTCAGATTGGCCAGCGAGTTGCCCGGATAGGCTTCGGCAAAGTTCTTTTTGTAGACATCGCCCGAGTGGCTGTCGGCGCCCAGAACCGGCGAGTTGTAGCCATGGCTGTCGATTGCTTTGCCTGCCGGCTCCTGCTCGTAAGCGTAAGAGACAAAGGCATAAACCTGCTCTTCGTTCTTGGCGCCAACCGGCATCGAGATGCCGTCGACCCAAGCCATCGAGCCTTCGACCGGTGCCTGATAGTGCACAGGTTCGCCAGCAGACTTAAGCGCCAGCGGCGGGCCGTCCCAGGTCTGGCCGACCACCACGCCCTCGTTCAGCAGGCCGTTCTTTTGGGTGTCCGCATCGTTCCAGATCAGTTTGATCCGGTTCTTGCGCGCCACGCACCAATCGGTGACCTGGCCCCAGACCTTACGCATGGTTTCCTCGTCGTCGTAAGCCGCCCAGATTGAGCCTGGCTCCATCTCGCCCGAGGCTTCCATGTAAAGACCCGCGCCCAGCATCATCGAATGCGCCCGGCCCATGGTCTTGCCGGCATTTTCTTCCGACCAGACATCGCCATAAGACGGCGCGTCACCGGCCGGCAGCCATTTGTCGGTACGGTAGGCAATGCCTTCGGTGCCCCAGATATGCGGCAGCCAATGCACGCCCGAACCGCCAAAGTTCCAGGCGTCGGTGCCGATCTTGGCCATCGCAGGGTTCACCGCGTCAATGTTGACCTTGTTCATGTCGAACGGCTTTAGCAGTTCCAGCGGCCCCCACTGCAGCGAGCGGTTGTTGGTCGGCGAAACGATGTCGAAACCCTGGCCCTTGGTGGCCTTCATCTTGTTGATGATTTCTTCGTTGGAACCGATACCGGTGTAATTCACCTTGATGCCGGTCTTGGCCTCGAAACCCGCGATGAATTCGGGCGGCAGATAGTCCGACCACATCAGAATGTTCACTTCGCCGGAAGACGCCAGCGCGCTTTTTGAGTAAAGCGGCGCCGCCAGTGCAGCAGCACCTGCGCTTTTCAGCACCGTGCGGCGGCTGATTGAAGTCTTTGCTGTCATATCCAGTTATCTCCCTTTGGACTGTTGTTTGTTGTTCTTATTGTTTCAACCGTGAAACCTTGCGGAGTCATACGCCCCGCCTACAGTGACAGTTTCCAAAACTGATAAGGCCAGAGTTTTCGCAATCCGGCTTTGCATAACGCCAGTTTCGGTGCAGTTAAATTTCCTCCACGACAATGCATCGGCTGAAAAACCATCGCTGTGGCTGCAGTGTGCGCCCGTCGGCGCGAGGCGTCAATGTTCATAAACCCTTTACAAGGCAGCGGCATTTTCCGCGCAGGCGCAGGAAGCAGCTGCGCAAGGAGCGGATTACCTGCGTAACAGCCCAACCGCAGCCGGCCCGGCCATGGTGTCCAGCTTATTTGCAAGAATTGGCGGAATTCTAAAAAACCCCTCATGACGCAGCCGCGCAATTGTGGGAGACATATCCGATGCCCAGCCACTCCGCCCGCAAAGATCTGAGCCTGAAAGGGCTGGAACTGTTTCAGATCACCGCCCGCAAAGGGTCTTTGCAGGACGTGTCCGACGAGACCGGCCTGTCAGTCAGCACCATTTCGCACCACCTGCGCAATCTTGAGGATCATCTGGGTGTGGAGCTGTTCAACCACAGCCGCCGCCCCATGGTCCTGACACCCAAAGGCCAGGTTTTCCTGCGCAGCATCGGCGATGCGCTGCACACGATCCGCAAGGCCAAGGCGGAGGCTTCGGCCGGGAACATTTCCGAGGCCAGCTATCTTAGGCTTGGCACGATCGAGGATTTTGACAGCGACATCATCCCTGAACTGGCCGTATTCCTGTCCACCAGCATGCCGCGCTGCGATTTCATGTATCAGACCGATTCAAGCCATGCGATCCTGGCCATGCTGCGTGACCGGCAGCTGGATCTGGGCATCACCACCACCCCGTCTGAGCGATTGCGCGATCTGCAGGACAGGCCGCTGCTGCGCGATCCCTTTGTTGCGGTGCTGCCCAAATCAGACGAACCCATGCTGCAGGAGGTTATCGAAGGCCGCAGCACGCTGCCCTTCCTGCGCTTTGCCAGCAACCAGATCATTTCCCGCCAGATCGAAACCCAGTTGCGGCGGATGGGCCTGTCGCTGCCGCACCGGTTCGAATGCGCCAGCAATCAGACACTGATGGCCATGGTCGCAGCGGGTGCCGGTTGGACGATCACCACGCCGCTGCTGTTTTCCCGCGCCAAACTGTTCCAGCCCAAACTGCAAATGGTCGCTTTTCCGGGCAAAAGCTTCTCGCGCACATTGGCCATCGTTTCGACGCCGGATTGCTCGCGCTCGATTCTTGATCTGGTCGACAGCCGGATGCGCACACTGATTGCTGATCACGCGATAAAGCCGTTCCAGCAAAGCACGCCCTGGCTTGCGGACAGCTTCACCCTGATCTCTTGACTGCCCCGCACCTCAATAGATCTTGAACCGCGCCCGGATCTCCCGGTCCTGCTCTGCGGTCAGATACGCGGGCTGATGGGTCTGCAATATTTCCTGCGCCCGCACCCGCGCATGTGCCCAGGCATCCAATCCGCCCTTTTCCGCCCAGGTGCGCGGCTCGTCCCGGTCCGCAATCGCCGGATAGAAATAATCCCGCTCCATCGCCGCCAAAGTATGCTGGCCGCCCAGGAAGTGCCCCTCGCCCAGCACCGCTGCGCAGATCGCCTCGAACCCGAGGTTCTCCTCGCTCACCTCAATCCCGCGCAGGGCACGGTAGGTGTGGGAATGCATCTCGTCATCCAGCACGAAGCCTTCAAAACTTACCCCCAGAAGGGATGCCGTCATGCCCGAGCTTTCATAGATCAGATTGCCCCCTGCCAGCGCTGCCGCCAGCGAAGTCAGCCCCTTCTCAGCCCCGTATTGCGCATCAATCGCCTTGGCGTCGGTCATAGAGCATGCCACGCCAGAGGGCAGCCCCAGCCAGTTCGACAGCTGCGCCGAGGCCGCATTCAGCACCGCCGTCTCGCCGCTGCCGCCAGAAAACGCGCCTGTACGCAGGTCAATCACCAAAGGCCAGTTGGAGAACACCATCGGGAAACCCGGCTGGATCGCATGGAGCATCACCAGGCTGGCCAGGGTCTCGGCCAGTGATTGCGCCAGAAACCCCGCCAATGTGGCGGGCGCCGTTGCCCCGGCCTGGGCCGCAGTGATGCAGGACATTGGAATGTTGTGCCTAATGCATTCATAGACAACGTCCACCGCATCCTCGCCATACCGCATAGGAGAGATGACCGGGCTGATATGCGCCTTGAGGAAGGGGCGTTTGGAGAACTCCCCCGGACCGCCTGCTGCGATATCCAGCATCTCCACAATCGGTGCCACATTCTCAGCCAGTGTGAACGATGTCGCCACCGGTTTGGTGGTGTTCTTCAGCAGCGCATAGACTGTGTTCACGTCCAGGTCGTAATTATCCGGCACATCTGTCGCCACGCAACAGCGGGTGAACCAGCTGACATTGGCCAGGGTATCCTGCAGCCTGGTAAAGTCATGCAGGTCGGTCAGCGTCGAAGGCCGGTACACCCCGCTTTCCAAATCCAGCGTCTGCACAGCCGCACCGCCGGTGCCGAAATGCACCGCATTGCCGCCCACCGTGATTGAGCGGATGTCATCGCGCCCATGCAGGACAAAGGTTTTGGCCGCCTGATCAATCGCCTGCTCCACCAGTTGCGGCGGCAACAATACCCGCCCGGAACCGTTGTCCTGCGCCCCTGCCGCCAGCAGATCGGCGTGCAGCCGGGGCGGAACTTCCCCCATGCCAAGCTTGGCCAGCAATTCCAGTGAAGTGGAGTAAACCCGTTCCAGTTCCTCAGGGGTCAGCGGTTTATAGGCCCCGCCGATCTGGCCCGGCGGACAGGGATCCACGGCAGGCTTTGCCGCCCTCTGCGCCAAACGCTCCCGGCGCCCGCCCCGTTTGGCTCGCTGCTCTGCCATTCTTGTGACCTCCTGAGGTAAATCTTGCCCCAATGTTCCCGCCACAGCCGCAGGCTGGCAATCACAGCAGTATAAATGACAATTTATTCAACCAAATTTTCGAATTTATGGGAATTACACTCCCGTGCATTGCAGCCTGCCCTGACTGGGCGCTTAGTCATGCAAAATCCATCGGGAGGCCTCTTTTATGAAATCGCGCACCAAGGTTGTGGTGATCGGCGGCGGCATCGCTGGCTGCTCCACCCTCTACCACCTCACTCAGGAAGGCTGGAGCGACGTCGTTCTTGTCGAACGCAACGAGCTGACCAGCGGCACCACCTGGCATTCAGCGGCCCAGGTAACGAATTTCGGCATGAACCAGACCATGATCGGCCTCAAGACCCACTCGATCAACCTGTACAAGGAACTGGCTGAGGACCCGGACTACCCGATCAACTACCACCACGGCGACGGCGGCATCCGGCTGGCCAATACCGAAGCACAGATGCAGGGCTACCGCCACTTTACCTCCATGGCGCGCGGTATGGATGTGGCGTTCGAGGTGATCGACGCCAAGGAATGCGCCCGCCGCCATCCGCTGATCTCCACCGACAATCTGATCGGCGGGTTGTGGGATCCGCTGGACGGCGACATCGACCCGGCCCAGCTGTGCCAGGCGCTGGCGCGGCGCGCCCGCAAGGCCGGCGCCGAGGTCTACCGCAATACGCCGGTGACCGCCCTTACCCAGCACCAGGACGACACCTGGACCGTGCATACAGAACACGGCGATATCGATTGCGGCATCCTGGTGAACGCCTGCGGCTACCGGGTGAACGAGGTCGGCGCCATGATGGGCGTGCACCACCCCGTCGCCTCGATGGAGCACCAATATTTTCTGACCGAAGAGATCCCGGCAATCAGGGACGCAGACCACCGGATGCCGCTGCTGCGCTGCCCGATCAGCGACTATTACTGCCGCCAGGAAAAGAACGGGCTGCTGGTAGGTTTCTACGAACAGAACTGCAAAACCTGGGGTATGGACGGGATCGATCCGAACTTTGTGAACGCGCTCTGCCCCGATGATCTGGATCGGGTCACAGATGTTCTGGAAGGCGCCTTTGCCCGGATGCCCGCCTTGATGGACACCGGCATTCACACCGTGGTCAACGGCCCGATCACCTATACCATCGACGGCGCGCCGCTGGTCGGCCCGATCCCGGGCAAGCGCAACGCGTTCTGCATTATCGGCCTGCGGGCGGGCCTGGGCGAAGGCGGCGGCCACGGCTGGCTTTTGGCCCAGCAGATCGTGCATGGCGAGGCGCAGTACGACACCTGGTGCATTGATCCGCGCCGCTTTACGGGCCACACCAATGTCGAGCTGACCGCGCTGAAGGCGATCGAAGACTACCAGAACGAGTTCCGCTTCCACTTTCCGCATGAGCACCGCCCGGCGGGCCGCCCGGCCAAAACCACCCCGCTGACCCCGGTGCTGGCAGCCGAAGGCGCCGAATTCACCGTGGTGAACGGTTGGGAACGGGTCGACTACATCAAGCCTGCGCCTGACTTCCATCCTTCGCTCAGCTTCAACTTCGACGAAGCCTTTGACGTTGTGGCTGCTGAAGTGAAGAACATCCAGGACAACGCCGGCTTGGCCGAGGTCAACGGCTTCAACCGGTTCGAGATCACCGGCGCCGACCGCCACAGCTACCTTGACCGGATGTTCTGCGGCGCGGTGACAAAACGCGCGGGCCGGGTCGGGCTTGGCTACCTGTTGAACCACCACGGCATGATCAAGGGCGAGGCTACAATCGCCAACCTCCCCGCGTCCGAGCGCGGTCTGGAGCGGGTCTGGTACGGCTCGGCGGCGGCCAGCGAATATCATGACATGGACTGGCTCTCCCAGCACATTCAAAAGGACGAGGACGTGCAGATCCGGTCGCTCACCAACGACCAGACCATCCTGGTCCTGGCCGGCCCCCGGGCAAGGGACGTGCTCTCAGCCTGCGCCCGGGGCGACTGGTCGCGTGAGGCCTTCCCCTGGCTGTCGGTGCGTGAATGCTTCATCGGCTTTGCGCCTGCCACGGTCATGGGCGTCAGCTTTTCGGGCGAGCTGGCCTATGAAGTCCACATCCCCAACGCCTCGCTCTATGCCGCCTATCTGGCGCTGCGGAAGGCGGGTGAGGCACACGGCCTGAAACTGTTTGGTGCCCGCGCAGTTGAGTCGATGCGGATGGAAAAGGGGTTCCTGCACTGGAAAGCCGACCTGATTACCGAATTCGACCCGTTTGAAACCGGGTTGAGCCGTTTCGTGAAGATGGACAAAGGCGGTTTCATCGGCAAGGAGGCCTTGCTGAGGCGTCAAGCCGAAGGGCCGCGCAAGAAGCTGGTCACGCTGCAGATCGACGCCACCCACGCCCCGGCCCATGGCGGCGCCTCGCTGATGCAAGACGGCAAAGTCGTGGGCACCGTGACCTCCGGCGATTGGGGTCACCGGGTGGGCATGAACCTGGCCTATGCCTTTGTGGATCCCGCACTGGCAGCGGAAGACAGCGCGATGCAGATCGACATGTACGGCGATCTGGCGGGTGCAAGGGTCATTCCCCCCTCCCCCTATGACCCGGACTTTGCGCGCATCCGCGGATAACGCATCGCCCGCCGCCACACCTAAACAAAGAAACGCCCGGGGATTTCCCCCGGGCGTTTCTTTTGCGCGGCACGGCACAGGTTCAGCTGCGGCCTTTCCACGGCACCAGCCAGTTCTCAGCCATACGCATCAGGATGTCGATGCCATAGCCGATGATGCCAATCAGCACGATCCCCATGATCACAATATCCGTCAGCTGGAATTTTGAGGCGGCGATGATCATCATGCCTGCACCTTTTTGTGCCGCCACCAGTTCCGCGGCCACAACGGTGCCCCAGCAGACACCCATCGCAACCCGCGCACCGGTAAAGATCTCCGGCAGCGAGTTCGGCACGATCACATGGCGCATGATCTGCCACTTGGACGCGCCCAGCGAATAGGCCGCGTGGATTTTCGAGATATTCACCCCGGAAACCCCGGCCCGCGCCGCAATCGTCATGATCCAGAGCGCGGCCAAGAACAGCAGTACGATCTTGCCGGTTTCCCAGATGCCGAACCAAATGATCACCAGCGGGATCAGCGCCAACGGCGGCACCGGCCGCATGAACTCGACAATCGGGTCGAACCAGCCGCGGAACCAGCCCGACAGCCCCATGGCATAACCCAGCGGAATGCCGACAATTGCCCCGGTCACAAAACCCACGATCACCCGTGTCAGCGACCAGCCCAAATGCTGCCACAACGAAAAGTTCTGATAGCCTTCCGAGGCAATCTCAAAGAACCGCGCCACCACCGTTTCCGGCGCCGGCAGCCAGATCGGGTTCATCTGCAACCCGCCGTGCGGCGCAAAACTGATTGCTCCTTTGCCGGTCAGCGTCACCGTCCCGTCGCCAGCGTCCACTTGTGTTCCGGGGCCGATGGGTTCGCCGTTGATAGCGACGATCTTTGCGCCTTCCTTGCGCTTGACCTCGTCATTACGGTCAAAGATCAGAGTGGTAGAGCGCCCGGCCTGTGCCGCCAGTCCATCGTTCTTGGCAAAACCATCGCCCGGCTCCACCTCAAACTTGGGGCTTTCTTCACCAAACCCGGCCACCCTGACCGTGATGTCTGCGTCATCGGTGGCCCCGTCAGCATTCTCCAATGTGTAGGTGAATGTGGTTTCGCCGGTAAAGGGCCCCGGCACGTGAATGGGAAGCAGCTTGGAGCCGGTAAAGGCCGCCCAGATCACAAAGATCACAAGGACCGAGATGATCGAGGCCGCCCGGTCCGGCGTCACGGCGCTTTCATCGCCGAACGTTACGGTTTTCAAGCTGGTGAAATCCTGCTGCGACCGCATCCCCTTGCGGATAAGCTGAACCAGAAAGAAAGCACCGGCAAACAGCGCGATATAGAACAGTAGTACCGTCATGCAACTTGCTCCGTCCGGCCCATGATCTCCTCTTCCATTTCCCAGATCATCGAGAGGATCTCATCGCGGGTCTCGGCAAAGCCTTCGGATTTCTTGACGTCGCGCAGATCGGCATTCACCCCGCGTTCCGCAAAGGGCAGCTGGTATTCGCGGTGAATGCGGCCGGGGCGCGGCGCCATCACGATCAGACGCTCGCCCAGCAGCAGCGCTTCCTCGACCGAGTGGGTGATCAGGATGATGGTCTTGCCAGTCTCTTTCCACAGCTTCAGCACCAGGCCTTGCATCTTCTCCCGCGTCAGCGCGTCCAGCGCGCCAAGCGGTTCGTCCATCAGGATCACGTCCGGCTCATTTGCCAGGCAGCGGGCCAAGGCAACACGCTGCTGCATGCCGCCCGACAACTCATACACCGCCTTTTCCTTGAAATCCTGAAGGCCGACGATATCCAGCAGCCGGTCAGAGATCTTTTCCCGTTCCGCCCGCGCCATGCCCTTCATGCGCGGCCCGAATTCCACGTTGTCGCGCACGTTCATCCATTCAAACAGCGCGCCTTTCTGGAACACCATGCCGCGTTCGGCATCCGGCCCGGTGACGACATGGCCGTTCAGTTCAATCGCGCCTTCCGTCGGGGCCAGAAACCCGGCCAGAATGTTCAAGAGCGTGGTCTTGCCGCAGCCCGACGGCCCTAGCACCGACATCAGCTCACCCGCTTTTAAATTCAATGAGACGTCTTTCAGCGCCTGGACAGAACTGCCATTGGGCAGATCAAAACGCATGGAGACACCCTTGATGTCCAATCCTGACATCTCTCCCCCTTCCTGCTTAAGCTGCGGATGCAAACGGCCCGGTAACCGGGCCGTTCACCTTCATCAGATTGTCGTGCACCAGATTGCCCTGGCTCAGTTCAGCGCAGCGTCCAGTGGTGCGCTGTCGACGGCGCCGTCATAGGACTCCAGCGCCGCTTCGATGCTGCCCGCATTCACAAACACATCCGCCACGCCCTTCATGAAGCTTTGAGCGCCGCCGCCCAGCCATTTTTCGGACAGCTGATCCTCGGCCGAGGGGAAGTTGAAGGTGGCAATTGTGGCCTCGGCATCGCCCAGGTCCATACCGGCATCCTTGGCAATCACCGGCAGCATCTCGTCCTTGTGATCACCCGAGTTCCACATTGCGTTGGCATCTGCGGTCACTTTCAGGAATTTGCTCAGCAGTTCGCTATCCTCAGCGATGAACCCTGCCGGTGCGCTGGTTACATCAAACACCAGAATGCCCAGTTCTTCCTTCTCGGCGCCGGTCAGCAGCACATTGCCATGCTCCACCATCCGCCGCAACGCGCCGCCCCAGCCGCAGACCATGTCCAGATTGCCCTGGGCAAAGGCTGCCGCGCCGTCCGCGGGCGCCATGTCGACGACTTCCATCGAGCCGATATCAACACCGAAATGCGACATCTGCGACAGGAAATTATAATGCGCAGCGGTGCCGATCGGCACACCCACTTTCTTGCCCGCCAGCTCGCCTGCGTTGGTCTTGTCGATCTCCAGCGCCTCGGCCACCACACAGTTGTCGTTGTCGGAATAGCTGACGGCGACATCCACAATCTGGATGTCCTGGCCGGCGGAGGTTGCCACCACAAACGGCGGCACGCCCTGGCTCACCGCGATCTGCACATCGCCCGACGCCATCGCCGCCGACATTGCGGTGCCGGTGTCGAACGACACCCAGTTGATCTTGACGCCCAGTTCCTCCTCATAGGTGCCATTGGCCTTGGCAAACTGGAACGGCATCGGCCATTCCAGGAAGTAGGCAACGGTAATCTCATCCAAATGAGAGGCATTCACAGCAGAGATGGAGGCAGCGGCGGCGCAGATTGTTGAAAGCAGGTACTTTTTGATCATATTGAAAGGTCTCCCAGTTAATTCGCCGGGCCCGTTCATTGCGAGCCTCATGGCTTTGATTTTTACACGGCAAACCATATCCGGGAAGCCGCTTCGCTATAGCAGAAAATCACGCTTTCGATAAAAGCAAAACTTAGATTTGATTTCTACGGATGCATTGGCGCAAACCTGTGGATAGCATATGCAAAGCGCAAGGGAGGACGCATATGCAAAAGACGCTGAGTCTACGCTGGCTGGAAGTGTTCCAGCTGATCTCCAAGTCGGGATCAATACAGAAGGCCGCCGCGGAAACCGGCCTGTCGATCAGCACCGTGTCCAATCACCTGCGCAGCCTGGAAAGCGCGCTTGGTGTTGATCTGGTGGACCACACCCGGCGCCCGATGGGGTTGACGCCTGCAGGCGTAGTTTATGCCCGCTATGTATTTGACGGGCTGATGACGCTTAAACGCGGCGAGGCCGAGATCCGCTCAGGCAGCTGGCAGCATGCCACCGATCTGCGGATGGCCTTGCTTGACGATTTCGACAACGAGGTCGGCCCGGAACTGTTTCAGTTCCTGTCTACCGCGCTGCCCCGCTGCAGTTTCCGCCACTACACCCGGCCCAGCCACGAAATCATTGAAAAGCTGCAGGAGCAGAAACTGGACGCCGGCGTCGCCACCCGTCCGGCCGGGCTGCTGCCGGATCTGATCGAATACCCGCTGATGCGCGATCCCTTCATTCTGGTGGTGCCCACCGGGTATTCCGGCAGCGTCGAGGATCTGACCAAAGCCGATGCATCTTTGCCCTTCCTGCGCTATTCCCGCGATCACACCATCGGCAAACAGATCGAAACCCAGCTGACCCGGCTCAAGATCTCTCTTCCCAACCGGTTTGAGCTGGAGTGCAACCAGTCGATTGTCGGTCTGGTCTCCGAGGGCAGCGGCTGGACCGTCACCACCGCTGCCAGCTACCACCGTGCCCAGCGCTTTCACGACAAGGTCAAGGTTGTACGCTTCCCCGGTAAGAGCTTTGCCCGCACGGTGTCACTGTTCACCACCAGCGTCTATCCTGCGGCCACTTCGCAACTGATCCACCAGGCCTTGCAGAAATCCCTGCGCCACCATTTCACAGATCCTATCAGCGAACGCTTTCCCTGGCTGGCCGAGGAATTCCGCACTCTCCCAGCAAAAGGGAATTAGGCTGTCCGGCAATTAGAAACAAACATTCGTGTTTTTCGAAACCTGCAAGCCCCAGCTTGACCGGGCGGCCTGCACGGCGCTGTTTTAGGCGCAACCCGCGCCGTGCTGCCCCGGCACATCCGGCGGCCCTCCAATGGAAATGAGCTGACCCCAATGGCAATCACCTACCTCAAACAGGCCCAGCCCCGCCCCGCTGCCGAAAACAGCGGTATCCGCGATACAGTCGCCGGGATGCTGGCCAATATCGAACGTGAAGGCGAAGACGCGGTGCGCCGCTACGCGGAAAAACTCGACGGCTGGACCGGCCCCATTGTGGTAACCGACGCCCAGCGCCGTGCCGCCTGCAACCGGGTTTCGCAGCAGATGAAGGAGGACATCCAGTTCGCCCATGCCAACGTCCGCCGCTTTGCCGAGGCGCAGAAGGCCACAATGGGCGACTGCGAGGTTGAGGTTATTCCAGGCCTGATCGCGGGCCAGAAGCAGATCCCGGTTTCCAGTGCCGGCTGTTATGTGCCAGGTGGCCGCTACAGCCATATCGCCAGCGCGCTGATGACCATCACCACCGCCAAGGTGGCCGGCGTTCCCCACATCACCGCAGTCTCGCCAACCCGCCCCGGAACCGGCATTCCCGACGCCATCATTTACGCAATGGACCTCTGCGGAGCAGACATCATCCTGAACCTGGGCGGGGTTCAGGGGATCGCCGCCATGGCCCAGGGCCTGTTCGGCGCTCAGCCTGCCGATATTCTGGTTGGCCCCGGTAATTCTTATGTGGCCGAGGCCAAACGGATGCTGTTCGGCGAGGTCGGCATCGATATGTTTGCCGGCCCCACCGACTCGCTTGTGATTGCCGATCACACTGCCGATGTTGAAACCGTTGCCTGGGATCTGGTCAGCCAGGCCGAACACGGCGCCGACAGCCCGGTCTGGCTGGTCAGCACCGAGGAGGCCCTGGCCGAGGGGGTCATCGCCCGGGTGCATGCGCTAATCGACCGCTTGCCTGAACCCAATCTCTCTGCCGCCCACCGCGCCTGGCACGAACGCGCCGAGGTGGTCCTCTGCGATAGCCGCGAAGAGGCCGCACAGATGGCCGACCGATACGCGCCCGAACATCTGCAAGTGCAGGCGGAAGATCTCGACTGGTGGCTGGACCGTTTGTCGGCCTATGGCTCTTTGTTTCTGGGCAAGGAGACCACGGTGTCCTTTGGCGACAAGACCTCAGGCCCCAATCACGTGCTGCCGACCAGCGGTGCTGCACGGTACACTGGCGGGCTGTCGGTGCACAAGTTCACCAAGACGGTGACCTGGCAGCGCTGCAACGCCGCTGCCTCGCATGAGCTGGCCCAGCGCACCGCCCGCATCAGCCGGATGGAAGGCATGGAGGGCCATGCCATCGCCGCCGAACTGCGGCTGCTGCCGGAAACGGTCTGAAACTGTCAGGAGACGCAGCCCTCAGGACGGCGTCTCCAGCTGCCGGTCCAGATCAACCGGCCCCAGCACTGCGTCATCGGGAATACTGTTGAACCCGGCAACAGAACCGCCATAGCGCTCCGTAAACTGGGCGGCGTCCTCAGGCGTGGCAAAAGGCACAACTTCCGGTGCCCCCATGCCGCCAGCCACATTCGACCCTACGACGAAATGCGCGCTCTTGGCATCTATCCAGTTCATGGTGCCGGGATGCGCCCAGCTGGGCGCCGCGCCCATGTCGCTGACATAGATGGCAGTGATCTCCGCATCCCGCTCCGGGCTTTTGACATAGGCCGCCAGATCGCGCACCTGGGCAAAAAACAGCGGCACAGGGAAGCCATCCAGGTGAATTTGCCCCTTCGGCCCGCCGTGTTCGGAGACATTCATCTGGCAAAAATAGCTCAGCGCCACCTCCGTCAGCTCCACCGGCGCTGGCGGCGCCTTGGCCTCCTCTTCCTGACAGGCAGACAAGACCAGCGCGGCAGCCAGGATCAGGTGTCTCATGGCTCCACCCTCCGGAACGCGGCGCAGGCCAGACCGAAGCCCAGCGCCGGCCACAGCAGCAAGGACAGCGGCGCGGCCCAGCCGGGCAAGGCACTGGCAGCGCCAGCCATGCCGCTGGACAGCGCCACGCTTTCCGAGGCGGCGACATTCCACAGCCGGAACGCATCCGCCGGGTTGGCGACCATCACCCAAGGGAAGATTTTCTGGGTGAACACTCCGCCGCTGTCCATCACCACGGCGCCCAGAAGCCCGAGGTCATAAAGCACCACAAACATCAGCCACACGCCCGCCGACAGGCCAGCCGCGGCAGTGGCGCCGCTGGAAAGCGCCGACAGCGCATAGCCCAGCACCAGGAACACGGCTCCCAGCAGGATCGAGGTCAGCACCAGCCGCCCCAGCGCCAGCAGGCTTTCAGGCCCCGCACCGCCGAACCAGGCGGCAACAGCCCCCGCCGCGCCAAAACCGATGATCATCGCAATCGCCAGTGCGGCCAGATGCGCCATCAGCTTGCCCAACAGGATCTCTGCCCGCCCCGCGGGATAGGCCAGGAGCAGTGCAAGGCTGCCCCTGTCGCGGTCCCCGGCCACCGCATCAAACCCCATCATCAGCGCCAGCAGCGGCGCCAGATAGACCGACAGCGTGGTCATCGAGGCGACGGACACTGTCAGCATATCCACCCCCAGCGTCCCCGTCGGGGCCGAGCCGGCAAAGGACAGCGCCAGCGCGAAGGCCAGCATGATCAGCGTGGCCATGAACAGCCAGCGGTTGCGGCGCAGGATCAGCATCTCGGCGCGGGCAATGGCAAAGGCGCGTCTCATTTGCGGTCCTCCCCTGAATAATGGCGGTAAAGGTCTTCCAGCCGCGGCGGCACCATGTCGATATCCGCCACTGCATCGCCCATGGCCGCAATCTTGCGCAGCTCGGCCATCTTGTCCTGCGGGTTGCACAGGATCTCGACCGAGGCGCCATTGATACGGCGCCCGCCGGTTTCAATTGCGATCCGGTCCGCTTGCGATGCACGCGCCTGCACCCGCAGCTTGACCGGCAGCCCGGCCTGGGCAGAAAGGCCTGCCAGCGTGTCATCCGCCACCTTCACGCCTTTGCGCAGAATGGCGATACGGTCGGTGCGCGCCTCCACCTCGGTCAGCGCGTGGCTGGCAATCAGCACTGCGGCGCCCTGCTCTGCCAATTCATTGATGATGGCGTACAGGTCCTGGCGCGAGATTGGATCCAGACCGCTGGTCGGTTCATCCAGCAGCGCCAGCTTCGGGCGGCCCAGCAGCACCTGAGCCAAACCCAGCCGCTGCCGCATCCCCTTGGAATAGGCACCGATGCGGCGGTGCATGGCCTCACCCAACCCAACACGTTCCAGCAATCCGCCAATATCCGGGCGCTCCCCGGCCAGGCGGGCAAACAGCGACAGCTGTTCATGCCCGGTCAGTGCCGGGTGAAAGCTGACCGCCTCGGGCAGAAAGGCGGTGGCGGAACGCGCTGCCGCACTGCCGGGCGCCGCGCCGCAGATACGGATGCTGCCGCCCTCATGCCGGATCAGGCCCAGCACCGCCTTGATCAGCGTCGACTTGCCGGCGCCGTTGTGGCCCAGCAAAGCCAGCCGCTCGCCCGGTGCGATGTCCAGTTCGATGCCATGCAGAACCTGGGTTTTGCCTCGGAACTTGTCCAGCGCGCGGATCTGCAGCGGGCTGTTTGCCTTATCCATCCTGTTCAACCTTTCTGGCGGCCTCTGGCCGTTCCGGCCGCATCAGCGGGTGGCTGTCGATCACCCCGCCCGGCAGCAGCGCCGGGAAGGCCGATTGCGACCACTTCACCAGTTGCACCGCGGGTGAGCCCATCAGCAGCTTCGCCGCCGGCTGGGTCCACAGCACATGATCCATACTGTCATTCGGACGGTAGGGCGCATCGGCGATGCCATCCCCGTCCACATCAAAACCCGCGAAATCGGACCAATAGTTACCCTGGCCCGCCTCAGACCATTCCACCCATTTGGTGGAGACGAATTTCACCTGATGCCGGTTGCCGACAAAGGCATTGCCCACCATCCGGTTGCCCGCGCTGCCCGCGGTGAAATGGATGCCAATGCCGCAACCCTCAAACCAATTGCCCGAGAAATCATTCTTGTGCGCATTGTAGAGGAAGGTGCATTTTCCCTTGGCGCCCTTTACATAGTTGCCCCGGAACTCGCCCTGATTGGCGTAGTTCAGCATCACTCCATGATCGCGGTCATTCAGCGAGACGTTTCCCGTCACCTTGACGCGCGTGGAAAACATCACCGCATAGCCCAGGTGATTGCCTATCGAGACATTGCCGGAAACTTCGGAATTGTCCGCGTACATATAGTGCACCGCAAAGCGCAGATCGCGGAACACATTGTTGGTGAACGTGTTTTTCCTGGAACTGTTCACAAAGATCCCGTCGCGGCCAAAGCGGATGTCATTGCCGTCGACCACCGCGCCCGGCGCATTCCACACGTAGACGCCATTGCCGCGGGCATTCATATGGCGGTCTAAGCGGCCTTCGATCCGGTTGCCCTGCACCAGGCTGTCCTTGGCGCCGTGAATATCCACGCCATACAGGTTTCCCAGCAGCACATTGTTCAGGATCTGCGGCGCCTTCGCCGTCTTGGTAAGTTTGATGCCGCTGTCGATCCCCTGATGCGAGGAGCCGGAGCCCACAACGGTCAGGTTCTGCACGGTCACGCTTGGCCCAGTCACGGTGATCACCGATCCCTGGCCCTGACCGTCCAAGGTGGCGTGACCCCGCCCGTCCAGAATGACCGGCCGGTCCAGCACCAGAGTTTCTGCATATTCGCCGGCGGCGAGGCGGAGGGTGTCGCCATCCGCCGCCTGCGCCAGTGTTTCAGCAATGGCCCCTGCCCGGTTGGGCACCTCCCAATCCGCCGCCCACGCGGGCGCCAGGCCGGTCAGGGCCGCAACCAGAGAAATGGGCAGGAGCCGTTTCATCGGTTACGCGCTCCGCGGCTCAACCAGCATCCGGCCGCGCATTTCCATGTGCAGCGCGTGGCAGAACCACTGGCAGTAGTACCAGTGCACGCCCGGGCGTTCGGCCTTGAAGGTCACGGAAGCGGTTGCCTGCGGCCCGACCTCCATCGCAACGCCGAAGTTCGACAGGCAGAAACCGTGGGTCAGGTCATCGATGTCGTCCAGGTTGGTGACATAGACGGTGACCTCGTCGCCCTGCTTGACGGTGAACTTCTCCAGGCTGAAGTTCGGCGCCTGGCTGGACATGTAAACCCGCACCTTGTCGCCGTCGCGCACAATGGTGTCCTGCCAGTCGTCCAGATCCACCCCATCTGCCTCGGCCTGTGCACGCGCGTCCGACCACATCGGGTCGTTGCGGTCCCAAAGGTTGACCGGGTTCACCTTGGAACGGTGAACAATGATCGAGTCATGCGGCTCGGCAAAGGTCGGGCCGTCATGCACCACAGTCATCTTATCGCCGGAAATATCGATCAGCTGCTCGTTCTCGGGCTTCAGCGGGCCGACGTTCAGGAACCGGTCCTTGGAAAACTTGTTCATCGAGATCAGCCACTTGCCGTCCGCCTCGGCGGTCTCCCCCATCGAGGTGGAGTTGTGGCCCGGCTGATACTGCACGTCGACTTTGTCCAGGATCGGGTCCACATCAGCGCCGGCATAGGCTTCGATCGCCTTGGCAATGTCCCATTTCACCACCTGGCTGTCCAGGAACAGGGTGGTGTAGGCATAGCCGCGGTTATCGAAGGCGGTGTGAAGCGGGCCAAGGCCCAGCTGCGGTTCGGCAACCACTGCCGAGCGCGGATCGGCATCCGCATCAAACAGCGCGTCCAGCTTTTCGACATCAATCACCGACACGGTCGGGGACAGCTTGCCGTTGACGCAGACGTGTTTCTTGTCCGGCGCAGTGTTGATGCCATGCGGCGAGTTCGGGATCGGGATATACCGGGTCAGCTTGCCCGGCGCGTCCTTGCGCCCATCGACAACTTTGGCACCGTTCAGTTCTTCGTAGTTGCCGGCCTCAATCGCTGCCTCAATCGCCGCGATGTTGAAAACAACAACGTGGTCCAGCTCATTCTCGGTCATCTCGGCCAGGGTCATGCCCATTTCCGAGTTGTAGGAGGTCGAATAGGCGTATTTGCCCTGATAGTCGCAGTCGGTGTTGTCCAGGTTGCCCGAGACGATCACCTGCCAGGCGACTTTCATGGTGTCGCCGTCGATGGCGGAGAAGATGTTCACATACTGCGAAGGATCATCCAGGATCTGGCCGTCATTGATCAGCGGCGCCTCGTGCTCACCGTTGGCAAAGACATAGCCGGTGCGCGGGAATTTCTGCGGGCGCAGACCGTGGATGTCCTTGGCGTTGGGGATCTCGATGATCTTGTCGCATTTCATCACGTCGCAGCGCACCCGGGCGACACGGGTGTTGGCCTTGTCGTTCATAAAGATAAAGCGGCCGTCATAGGTGCCATCGGTGAACGACATATGCGGGTGGTGCAGGTCGCCGTTGTCATAGGTAACCTTGCCGTTGGCGGCCAGGAATTCCTTGGTTTCCGGCAGCAGGCCCTCGGTCAGGATCTTCAGCGACTCGTTGGTCTGGCCCCAGCCGGTGGCCGAGCAGCGGTTGAACACCGGGATCCGCATGAACTCCCGCATTGACGGCACGCCCAGGATACGCAGCTCGCCGGTCTGGCCCGAGGACCAGAAGCCATAATATTCATCCAGTTCGCCCGGTGCCAGGTTCACACCGCTTGCCGCTTGCGCAGGTTTGGCCCCCAGCAGTGCGGAACCGGCGCCAGTGGCCGCCAGCACGGCACCAGAGGCAGTCGCCCCCAGAAGGCCGCGGCGGGTGACGGGCAGTTTATTTTTCAGATCTTCAGACATGATGTCCTCCTTCAGGAAACTTTTGTCCTGTTCGCGTTGGGGTGATTGGCGGGCGGCCTGCCCAGAGTGACGTCTGGTGCCGGGCTGCCGGTCTTGGCCCGGCGTTTCAGCTGTTTGATCACAACCGGGCATTTGGATTCAGATTGATACAGAACCTGGCAATGCAGGCAGTCGACGCATTCGTTCGGATTGATCTCACCGGTGGGGTGAATGGCCTGAACGGGGCACTCATTGGCGCAGGTCTGGCAGGGGCTGCCGCATTCCTTGTAGCGCCGCAGCCAGTCGAACATCCGCACCCGCGCCGGGATCGCCAAAGCTGCCCCCAGCGGGCACAGGTAGCGGCAATAGAACCGCTCAACGAACAGACCGAGCCCCAGAAGCACCAGCGCAAAGACCACAAACGGCCAGTCACGCACGAACTTCAGGATGATCGCGGTCTTGAACGGCTCCACCTCGGCATAGGTTTCCGCCAGCGGGATCGACACCATGGAGATGCCGAACAGCCCGAGGAAGATCATGTATTTCGCAGGCCACAGGCGCTCGTGCAGGCCCCACGGCAGGGTGATCTGCGGCACGCGGCATGCACGGGCGATCTTGTTGGTCAGCTCCTGCAGCGCGCCGAACGGGCACAGCCAGCCGCAATAGGCGCCCCGCCCCCAGAACAGCAGTGCTGCGGCAACGGCAAACCACTGGATGAAGACCAGCGGATCCAGCAGGAAAGCATCCCAGGAAAACCCGCCCCGCAAGCTGCCTGCCAGCGCCATCAGGTTCACCACGCTCAGCTGCGCATTGGCGTACCAGCCCAGAAACACCAGGGTGACGGTCAGGTATCCGATGCGGAACCAGTAAAAGACACGCGCATTCGCGGTGGCCTGGAACTGGAAGAAGAAAACCCCTGTCAGCACCAGCAGCATCACACCCAGAACCCCGATCTCCAGTGTGCGGTCCTTCCAGATCCGCTGCCACAGGGCTGCCTTTGCTGCAGCCTCGCCGGTGTCATCCGCCACCATCTTGGGTGCAGGTGCGGCAGGCAGCAGATATTGCTCCGGCAGTTTGTAGCCCAGATCAAAGGTCAGGAACGCCCGCTCCAGCGCCCCCACCGACCGCTGCACCAAAAGCTGCAGGCGGAACGGTTCGGCCGGATCAAATTCCGCATCCGCCGGGATTTTGAACAGGTCCAGTTCACCAAAGCTGGGGCTGTCGCTCGTGGCCAATCCCCCCAGCCGCTTGTGCTGCTTGTCAAAGAACCGCACCGAAGAATCGCCCTGGATCAGCTGGATCCGGTCAAAGATACCCCCCCGCACATAGCCCGACCCTTTGAAGCTGTAGCTGCCCCGCCCCAGCACCAGAATGGCGTGCTCACCCTCCTTCAGCCAGGCCTTCAGGTTCTGGTATTCGGCCTCGCCCAGCAGCGACTTGCCGATCGACGGCACCGAAACCAGAGCCATTTGCATATCGATGAAAGTATCGTCCGGCGCTCCGGCCTCAGGCCGTTTGATCGCACGGCTGTCGCCCGTGGCCTCAAAGGCCGCGTTGATCTGGCCCACGTCCAGCGTCACCCGCCGGACCGAGCCGTCGCCTGCCAGCGCGGTCCAATCCGCGACTTCCTCGCGGGCCATATCGACCTCGCGCTTCGGCCCGTCCGCCTGCACCGGCGACAGCCCGCCCAGCCCCAGCGCCCGCGCCACCTTGATCCCGGCGCGCACCAGGCTGTCGTCGATCACCATAATGGTCACCGTCGCACCCGAGATGATGTCGAGATCATGGGCATCGCCGCCCGCCGCTGCCTCGGCCTTCAGGTCCAGCCCGGCGTAGCTTTCGGTCAGCTTGACCATCTTGGCGTTCGGGATGCCGATCAGCACGATCGGTTCCGAGTGTTTGACCAGCTTCACGCCGGTCAGCACCGCATCGGTGTCAATCGCGGCCACCACATGGATCGGCTTGCCGCTGTACCCGGTGGTTCCGACGAAATCGGAGGTCAGAAAGGCATAGGCGATTGTTTCGCCCGCCTTCAGAACCGGCGCAACCGGCACATCGCTGCGCACCGGGCCAAACGCCTCAGCACCAGGCACCAGGTCTGCAGGTGTCAATTCTGTCAGGAAAGAGTCGAGGCTGTCTGCCTCAGCCGCTGCAGCAAAAAGCGCGGCTATTGTCATCACAAGGGCTGTCATCCAGCCCCGGAAGGCGCGTGTCAGGACCATGGCGCCTCTCCTTTCGTTAGAGTGGCTGCCACGGACGCGCGCAGGGCGCGTTCGGATTCTGTTTCTGCGACCAACGGAGGCCCGCGGCCCTCATGCCAGTATTGCGCCGGGTTCGGCTGCACCGTGGTTTCCGCAGGCAGCAGCACGGCGCAGTCGGCAGCCCGGCTGATGCCAGAGCGCAGGACGCTTACAGGCCCGGCCCCGTTTTCAGCAGCGCACAGCGGACAGGTGCTGCATTTGGGACAATCCTGCGGTTCGCTGCTGTCCTCGGAACCGATCTGAATTTCCACCACGCCGAATTCGCCGCAGATCTCGATCCAATCACCGCCCGCCGCAACCTGTGCCGCACTGGGGAACGCTGTTTGCAGCACCAGCATGAAAATGGCGCACAGCCCCGTCAGCCGCCGGAGAAACCCGGCGCGGCAAGCGGTAGATATGAAAGAGGTGCGCGGCATCTGTTACAAGATTCTCTTGCTGCATTCGCCGCTGACACTAGAGGGAACTGCAGTGCCGTTATTTGATGTATGTCAGATAAATCAGAGATTCCGGGCCGTTTGGCCACGGTCCGGAAGACAGGCTAACCACCCGGCAGATCAGCCTTTCTCGAACCGCCGGAAGGCCAGGGTTATCACGCCCGCAATCGCCATATAGACCACGGCAAGAAGCAACAGCGGCTCATAGACAATGAATGTATCTGACCGCACGCGGGAGGATACCGAATAGATCTCTACCACCGTGATTGTCGCCACCAGCGGCGTCGCCTTCAGCTGCAGGATGGTTTCACCACCCAGGGTCGGCAGCACATTGCGGATTGCCTGCGGCAGCCAGATCCGGCGGAACATGGTGAAGCGCGGCATGCCAAAGGATTTTGCCGCCTCCAGCTGCCCCTTGGCAACACTGGAAAACGCCCCCCGCATGACCTCACCCTCATAGCCCGCATAAGACAGCGACAGTGCAAGCACCGCATAGGGCCAGGCCTGCCGCAGGTACGGCCACAGCTCGGATGAGCGGATCCAGGGAAACTGCGGAAACAGCGAGCCCAGCCCGTAATAAAGCAGCCAGATCTGCAGCAGCAAAGGCGTGCCGCGAATGATGGTGCAGAAGGTGCGCGCAGGAACGGACAGATACCAGGGGCCAACGGCCTGTGCCAGCCCCAGCGGCACCGCCAGCAGGAAACCTATGACTAGGGATGCCGCCAGGATCCAGATTGTGGTCCACAGCCCTTCCAGCGCCAGCGGCGCATATTTCGGCAGCCAATCCCAGCGCAGCGAAACCGCGCACCAGATCACCAGCGCCGCAAAGATCAGCATCATCACAATACGGTGCGGCTGCATCAGATCCCTGAGGCCGGTCATGACGTACCCCCCCTCAGCGAGGGCTGGCCGCGCCGCGCCCATTTTTCAATCCGGGCAAAGACCGCGCCGGAACACAGCGTCACCATCAGATAAAGGAACCCGGCCGCCAGGAAAAAGGTGAAATAGGCCCGCGTGCTGCTGGCCGCCTGGCGGGTCTCCAGCGTCAGCTCATTAAAGCCGACAACCGCCAGCAGCGCGGTGTCCTTGGTGGCGATCAGCCACAGGTTTGCCAGCCCCGGCACCGCAAAGCTCATCATCGCCGGGATCGTCACCCGCCGCATGATCATGAAGCCCGGCATGCCATAGGATTTCGCTGCCTCGATCTGGCCCACAGGGACCGCCTGGATGGCGCCGCGCAGCACTTCGGTGGCATAGGCCCCCTGCACCACACCCAAAACCCAGATGCCGGCTGCAACGCCGTTAATCTCAACCCGGCCGCCGCCCAAGCCTTCGGAGATCTTGTTGATGATATCGCTGCCCACGTAATAAAGGATCAGGATCAGCACCAGTTCCGGCACCGCCCGGATCACCGTGGTGTAAATGGCGAGAAGATCGCGCGTGACCTTCCCGCCATAAAGTTTGCCATAAGCTCCGAACAGCCCGATCACCAGCCCCAGCCCATAGGCGCCAATGGCGATTTGCAAGGAATTGGCAAGCCCGCGCAGCAGGTTGCCTCCCCAGCCCGACAGCGACAGCAGCTCTGCGCTGGCGCCAAGGCCCAGTAATTCGAACAGTCCGGTCATGGCAGCAGCTTAGTAGATGCTGGTGGTGAAGTATTTGGCAGTGATCTTCTCATGGGTGCCATCGGCCAGGACTGCGGCGATACCCTTGTTCAGCGCCTCGCGCAGTGCGTCATCGCCCTGCCGCACACCAGCGCCGACACCGCGGCCCAGGATCGCCGGATCATCAGCAACCGCGCCTTTGATCTCGCAGCAGCTGCCGGTATCGGAACCCACGAAGTCCGCCATTGCGATGCTGTCCGCCTGGGTTGCGTCGATACGGCCCGCAAACAGATCCTGATTGGCCTCATCCTGGGTCTGATAGACCTTCAGCTCGGCATCCTTAAAGTACTCCTGCGCATAGGCCTGGTGGATGGTCGAGGCCTGAATGCCCACGATCTTACCCGCCAGCGAGTCCGGGGTCGGCGCGATATCCATCGACTTGTCCGCCACGATCACCGCCGGTGTGTTGTAATAGGGATCGCTGAAATCAATGGTCTTCAGCCGCTCCTCGGTGATCGACATAGAGGCCATGATGGCGTCGATCTGCTGGCCGGTCAGCGACGGGATGATGCCGTCCCAGGCCACCGGCGTTATCACGCAGTCCAGTTCAGCCGCGGCGCAAACTGCGCCGATCATCTCGACCTCCCAGCCGACCCAGTTGCCGGAGCTGTCGAGCGATGCAAACGGCGGATAGGGCTCGGCGGCGATGCCGATCTTTACCTGTTCCGCAGCAGCGGCGCCAGCAGTCAGGGCGGCGGCTGCGGTGGCCGCGGCAAGCAATGCTTTCAGTTTCATTCTTCTCTCCCAGTTGATTATTATTGTGGTGGTAGTGGATCAGGCGACCGAGCTTAAGAATTGCTTCAGCCGCTCTGATTGCGGATTGCCAAAGACCTCGGCAGGCGGTCCCTGCTCTTCGATGCGGCCCTGGTACAGATAGACAACGTGGTTCGCGACTTCGCGCGCGAATTTCATCTCGTGGGTGACCAGCAGCATGGTGCGCCCCTCGGCGGCCAGATCGCGGATCACCGTCAGCACCTCGCCCACCAGTTCCGGGTCCAGGGCTGAGGTCGGCTCGTCAAACAGCATCGCCGACGGGTCCACTGCCAGCGCCCGGGCGATCGCCGCCCGCTGCTGCTGGCCGCCGGACAGATAGGCGGGGTAAGTGTCCTCTTTGCCGCCCAAACCAACCCGGTTCAGCAGCTCATGCGCACGGGCAATGGCCTCGGCCTTGGGCACTTTCAGCACATGCACCGGCACCTCGATCACATTTTCCAGCAAGGTCCGGTGGGTCCACAGGTTGAACTGCTGGAACACCATCGCCAGCTTGGTGCGGATGCGCTCGATCTGCTTCTGATTGGCCGGGGTGCCGTCGCCCCGCATCGCCACGTCCTCGCCGCCGATCACGATCTTGCCCGAACTCGGCGTCTCCAGAAAGTTTATGCAGCGCAGCATGGTCGACTTGCCCGACCCTGAGCCGCCGATGATCGCCACCACATCGCCCTGACGGGCGGTCAGCGACACGCCTTTCAACACCTCCAGATTGCCGAACGACTTGTGCAGATCCTCAACCCGGATCGCCTCACGGCGCGCGTCAGTTTCCAAAGCTGATGAGGCGGCAGCGGCTGTGTCCATAGTTGCGTCTTCCCGAATTTTCCGATTGCAGTAAGCCGCGACTCGCGTAATTATGCAAGCGTATAATTTCTATGCCAGGCAATTAACAGGAGCTGAGGTGACCGACGAGCGCCGCAAATTCAAACGCGAATCCGCCGAATCCCGGAAGGAAGCGCTGATTCTGGCCACACTGGAGCTGGTGGCGGAAAACGGCGTGCGCGGGGCCACGGTGCGGGGCATTGCCGAGCGCGCCGACGTAACCCAGGGGCTGATCCGGCATTATTTCAGCTCCAAGGAAGAGCTGATCACCGCCGCCTACGAACACCACATGACGGCCATGACCGACCAGACCTTTGCCCCGGCTGCCGGCACCGAAGGCACGGCACTGGCCCGGCTCACTGCCTTGGTGAATGCCTCGCTGACGCCGCCGGTGGTGGACCCGCGCGCCATCGCGCTTTGGGCCAGCTTCCTCAACAAGGTACAGCAGGATCCGCAGATGAAGGCGACGCACGAACGCACCTATGCCTATTTCCGCGACCAGCTGGAGGCGCTGATCACCGCAGCACTCGAGGAAGCCGGCCGCCCGGCCCCGCCCGCACGGCTGCGCCAGCTGGCGATTGCCTGCAACGCGCTGATCGACGGGCTGTGGCTGGAGGGCGGTGCCTTGCCCGATGCTTTTGCACCGGGGGAACTGGCAGAAATCGGGCGGCAATCCATTGCCGCAATGACAGGACTTGATTTGGAACAAGGGGCGGGAACGTCATGAAGCTGACAGCAATCACCGAGCGGCTCGCCGGATTGGGCGGTGGCAAATGGGAGGTGCACCTGAAGGCGCGCCAACTGGCCGAAGCCGGTGCCGATCTGGTTGAGATGACCATCGGCGAGCCTGACGTGCCCACCCCGCCGGACCTGATCCAGACCGCCGCGCAGGCAATGCAGGCCGGCCGCACCGGCTATTCCGACGGGCGCGGCGAAGCCCGCCTGCGCACCGCGCTGGCCGATGCCTATACTGCCAGCCGCGGGCGTCATTTCGGGCCGGAGAACATCCTCTGCTTCCCCGGCACCCAGACTGCGCTTTATGCGGTGCTGCAGGGCGTTGCGGAACCCGGCACCGAGGTGCTGGTGGGCGACCCGATGTATGCGACATACGAGGGTGTGATCCGCGCCTCCGGTGCGGACATGGTACCTGTGCCGCTGCGGCCTGAAGCCGGGTTCCGGATGCAGGCCAGCGACATTGCCGCGCGCATCACACCCCGCAGCCGCGCGATCCTGCTGACCACCCCGCACAACCCGACCGGCGCCATCCTGACCGCGGAAGACCTGCGCGAAATCGGCGCGCTGGCGATCAAGCATGACCTCTGGATCATCTCTGACGAGGTCTACGAGCATCTGATTTTCGAGGGCGCAGAGTTCATCTCGCCGCTCTCTGATCCTGCCCTGGCGGAGCGGGTGATCGCGGTCTCATCGATCTCCAAATCCCACGCCGCACCGGGCTTCCGCAGCGGCTGGTGCGCCGGGCCTGCGGCCTTCTGCACCGCGCTGCTGCCAGTGTCGGAAACCATGCTGTTCGGCAATCAGCCCTTTATCGCTGACATGACTGAAAAAGCCGTGCGCGATGGCTCCGCGGTTGCCCCCGGCATGGCCGCCCGTTTTGCTGCCCGCGCCGACCTGCTGGTCCAGCGCTTGCACAGCGAGACAGAATTGCGCGTCCACCGTCCCGAAGCCGGCATGTTTGCCCTTATCGACGTCTCGGCCACTGGCCTGGACGGTGATGCCTACGCTTGGGACCTTTTGGACAGCGGCGTCGCCTTGATGCCCGGCTCCGCCTTTGGCGGCAGCCTTAAAAACTGGGTGCGCGTCGCGCTTACAATTGACGACAGCAGCTTTGCCACCGCCCTGGACCGGATCACCGCCCACGCAAACCGCAAGGCAAGGAGCGTCGCATGACCGCAAAAACAGTTGGTGAGGCTCTGGTCGCAGGGTTGCAGAAACGCGGGGTTTCCTGCGTGTTCGGGATCCCTGGCGTCCACACGGTTGAGCTTTACCGCGGGCTGGCAGATTCCGGCATCCGCCACATCACCCCCCGCCACGAACAGGGCGCAGGCTTCATGGCCGACGGTTACGCCCGCGTCTGCGGCCAGCCGGGCGTCGCCTTTGTGATCACCGGCCCCGGTCTCACCAACACGCTGACCCCGATGGCCCAGGCGCGGGCGGATTCGGTGCCGATGCTGGTGGTCTCGGGCGTCAACGCCAACGGCACCCTCGGCATGGGCCTCGGCCACCTGCACGAGCTGCCGGACCAGCACGCCCTTGCCAAGACCGTGGCTTTGGCGTCGGAACACGTGGCGCACCCTGCCGGATTGGAGGCAGCGCTGGATCACACTTTTGCCCCCTTCTCCGCCGGCCGCCCCGGCCCCACGCACATACAAGTCCCGCTGGACGTCGCAGGCGCCGCATCCGACGGCGGCGCAAATGCACTGCCCCCGCCCCCGCCGCAGCTGGACCCGGACCTGATCACCAAGGCCGCAAACCGGCTATCCGCGGCAGCAAATGTCGTGATCCTGGCCGGCGGCGGCATGAAGACGGCGGGTGCAGGCCTCCAAGCCCTGGCCGAACGCCTGGACGCCCCCGTCGTGCAAACCGTAAACGCCCGCGGCCTGATGCACGGCCACCCGCTGACCGTTCCAGCCAGCCCCAGCCTGCAAGCCACCCGCGCCCTGATCGGCGACGCCGATTGCGTGCTGGCCCTGGGAACCGAATTGGGACCAACCGACTATGACATGTACGCCACCGGCAGCATGCCCCGGATGGCAGGGCTGATCCGGGTAGATATCTGCCCCGCGCAGCTGGCCCGGCATGAAACCGCGCTGGCCGTCACGGGCCGCGCAGAAGACGCCGCCGCGGCACTTCTCTCCGCCCTGCCCGGACCAGCGAAACAAGGCCAGGGCGCTGAACGTGCGCAACACGCCCGCGCCGCTGCTTATGAGGAAATCGGACCGGACTACCGCCGCCAGGTCGAGGTGCTGAACGCCATGCGCGCCGCAGTTCCCGGCTCATTGATGGTCGGCGATTCCACCCAGCCGATCTATGCCGGCAACCTCTACTACGACCACGACCGCCCCGGCGGCTGGTTCAATGCCGCCACCGGATACGGCGCGCTTGGCTTTGGCATCCCCGCTGCGATCGGCGCCGCCATCGCCGCACCGGACACACCAGTGATCTGCATTGCCGGCGACGGCGGCGCGCAGTTCTCGCTGCCAGAGATCATGGCAGCAGTGGACGAAGACCTGCCCATCACCTTTGTCCTCTGGAACAATCGCGGTTACGGCGAAATCGCCGCCTCAATGAAGGCCGTGGACGTCCCCGTGGTTGGCTGCGACCCGACCCCGCCGGATTTTGAGGCCGCGGCCAAATCTTTTGGCATCCCCTTCACCCGCGTGCCCATGGACCCGCAAACCATAGCCGCCGCACTCCGCGAGGCCAGCACCCGCGGCGCCCCCTCCCTACTTGAAATCGACATTGCCGGACTCGTTCCGGAACAGGAGTAACCCCCATGCGAAACCCCACATTTGAGTTCACCCGCGCCATCACCCGCCGCCCCGCCGCCTCCATTGCAAATGGACTGCGCGCCGAGGACATCGGCAACCCGGATCTGGACAGCATGCTGGCTGCCCATTCGGCCTATGTCGCGGCCCTGCGCAGCACAGGCGCCGAGGTGATCGAACTGGATCCGCTGGACGCCTTCCCCGACGCGCAGTTTGTCGAGGATACGGCGCTGTGCCTGCCTCAGGGTGCCATCCTGATGCGCCCCGGCGCACCGTCGCGGCTGGGCGAAGTGGCTGAAATGGCCCCGGCCCTGCGCGGCTGCTACGGCGACATCCGCGAAATCAAAGGCCCCGGCCATATCGAAGGCGGCGACATCCTGGTTACCGGCACCGAAATCCTGGTTGGCCGCTCCGACCGCACCGACGCCGCAGGTGTAGCCGAGCTTGCTGAAATCGCCGCCGGTTGGGGCCACAGCTTGCGCGAAGTCTTCACTCCGGAAGGCGTCTTGCACTTCAAGACCGATTGTTCGCTGATGGATGCCGAGACAATCCTGTCGACCAAGCGCCTCGACGCCTCCGGCTGCTTCAAAGGCTACCGTGTGCTGCATGTGGCCGAGGGTGAGGAAGCGGCGGCAAATGCCATCAGGTTCAACAATCTGGTGCTGATGGCAGCAGGTTTCCCGCGCACTGCAGACATGCTCGACAAGGCGGGCTACCAGATTGTTGAAATCGACAACACCGACTGCGCCAAACTGGACGGCGGCATGTCCTGCCTGTCCCTGCGGTTCTGACCCCTGCAGCAAAGGCCCTGGGCCCTTCCGTGCAGCGGCGGCAACCAACGCTGCGCGGATCGTGGTCGTTGCGACCAGGCTTGGCTGGCATGGTAATAGCTTTGCATTGCAGCAAAAAAATCTGCGGCCGGATCAGTCAAAGACCGACCTCATGATCGACATGAGCGTGCGGCAGCACTTCTTGGCACAGTCGGGAAAATTAGAGGAATGGCGCGAACTCGCCTGTTACGCCGAAAGTAACAGCCGTGCATGTTTTGCTATCAGTGCAGCGCTTGCGGCCCCCTTGCTGCGGCTTCTGGATCGCCAAGGTGGCGGATTTCACCTCTTTGGGCAAAGCTCGCGCGGCAAGACTACATTTCTGATGCTGGCCGGGTCTGTGTGGGGCGACGGCGGAACCGAAGGGTTTGTTCGCAATTGGCGCATGACGGAAAACGGAGCCGAGGCGACATTGGCCGATCACAGCGATCTGCTCTTGCCACTTGATGAGATGACGGCGGCAACGCCAGATCTGATCAGCTCGGTGAACTACTTGTTTGCTAATGGCTATGGGAAAAGCCGCGCACGTCGCGACGGATCTGCGCGCGCAGCACTGCAAACGCGGATCATCGTTCTATCATCAGGAGAGCAGGCAACCACCCATCAACTTGGCACCGGCCGCAGTGGGACTCGCATGACAGGCGGTCATGCCGTGCGATCTCAAGATCGGACTCTGGTTTCTGGTTCGCCAACGCATAGTACTCACGCAGGGTAGTGTGCTTGGCCTGGCTCCGTTCCCTGCCGCGCTCCAGCCCGAACCGCTCCGAGACCAACTCGGCAAAGTCAGTTTGGATCTGCCGCAAAGTTTCTTTGCCGCCGATGAAGCTCTGCTGCATAAATCCGGTGACGGATTCATCTTCTGAAACCAGCGTGTTAGCTAGGATGTAAGAGCAGACCCACACCCTCGACCTACAGGACCAGGAACTGGCCAGCCTACAATGAAGCACTCAAGCGCCGTGGCGCGCTGACGATCTGATTCGACCCCGGGATGAGCTGGGATGCCGTGCCGGCAGGCAGGCGCGGCCGCCAGCAGACCTACAGCGATGCTGCCATCCAGACCCGCCTGACGATGAAGCTGCTGTTCGGCATGGCGCTCCGGCAGGCGACCGGGTTCGTCGAGAGCCTGTTGCGGCTGGCCGGTCTCTACTGGACGGTGCCAGACTTCAGCACCCTGTCCCGCCGCCGGAAGAGCCTGGCCGTGAACATCCCCTATCGCGGCTCCAAGGGGCCGCTGCACCTGCTGATCCCCTCTCGTGACATCACTGCGTGATGCACTGCCGGGCAGCGGACAGCACCGGGGTCAAAGTTGAAGGTGAAGGCGAATGGCACGCCCGCAAACCCCCTCTCGCACATGCCATGCATGTGCTGCCGGGCAGCGGGCGGCCCCAAGCGCCGATCCTGCCTGACCTTCCCGACCAAATCCCCGACGAACAGGAGATCGGTAGCGTCACGGCAGATGGCGCCTGCGGTACGCGCAAGTGCCATGATGTGATCGCCGAGCGCGGCGCTGCTGCGGTCATTCCGCCCCGCAAGAACGCGAAGCCGTGGAAGACTATCACTGCCGGAGCCGGAGCTCGCAACGAAGCCCTGCGCGCATCCAAATACCTCGGCCGAGCCCTTTGGCGGCGATGGAGCGGATACCACCGCCGAAGCCGCGTCGAGATATGAGCCGGGCCAGAAAACGATCCGGGGAATCGTTTTCCCGGCGATTGGATGCACTGCATGAAATTGTTGGGCCAGCGGCTCGTGGCACGGGACTTCGACCGTCAGGCCGCCGAGGTCCAGATCCGCATCGCCGTCCTGAACGGCTACACCGCGCTCGGCATACCGGTCACGGAAGCTGCAGGATAAGTCCGTTCGGGGAAGGGGTAACCACGCACATCACACAATTTGTGCAACAGAGCCCCTGATGGATCAACTACGAGATAAAGCCCATTGCCATCACCGTGACGCCCTGGACCAAGTGTTCGGACCAAGTTCTTGGTGAGCTTTCCAGAGGTACAAGCCATCGAAAGCACCACATTTTATACCACGATGTGAACAGAAGCCGATCAAATCGAAGAAAAACGAAAAAAGCAACGACCGCAAATCACTACGCTCGTCCAGGGACTTACAGTCGTAAATCGCCGCCCATTGCATATCAATGAAATTGGTAGGTGGCGGAGACGAAGTCCGTATGATTGCGGTTTGCCTCGGTTCGCCGGTGTCTCCACGCATTCTCTAAACGTAAACAAAAACAATAAGATAAATTCACACGCCGCTCTTGCAGTTCGTAGGTGTTCACCCTAAATCGGTTTCAAGTGTGGGAACATATGTGGGAACGATATGGCATTGAGCGCGCGCAAAGTGGAAACGGCTGGCCCCGGACGGCATGGTGATGGGCGCGGCCTGTTTCTCTATGTCAAAGACTCTGGCGCGCGGTCTTGGGTGCTGCGGTATCAAGTGATGGGCAAGCGGCACGATCTGGGGCTTGGGGCCTATCCCGAGGTATCGCTGGCCATGGCGCGCGACGGGGCGTTGCAAGCAAGGCGCATGATCCAAGAGGGCGAAGACCCGATTGCCAAGAAACGGCAAGCCCAACCCAAGACCTTCAAGGATGCCGCACTCGAACTGATCGAAAGCAAACGCCCCGGCTGGAAGAACGCCAAACACGCGGCGCAATGGACCTCGACACTTGAGGCCTACGTGTTCCCCGGCCTTGGTCGGATGCAGGTGGCGCGTATCGAAACGGCGGACGTGATGGGCGTTCTCAAACCTATCTGGACCGCCAAGCCAGAAACCGCCAACCGGGTGCGTCAGCGGATTGAGGCCGTATTGGACTACGCCTCTGCGCTGGGCATTCGCACCGGCGACAACCCCGCGCGTTGGCGTGGGCATCTTGACCACCTGCTGCCCAAGCCGACCAAGGTGAAGGCGGTAAAACACCACCCCGCCTTGCCCCATGCCAAGATTGCCGAGTTCATGGAAGACCTGTCTGGGCGCGCGGGCGTTGCGGCGCGGGCGCTGGGCTTCACGATCCTGACGGCGGCACGTTCCGGCGAGACACGCGGCGCGACTTGGGCCGAGATTGATCTGAACGCGAAACTCTGGACGGTCCCGGCGGAAAGGATGAAGGCGGGCAAGGAACACCGCGTTCCCCTGACGCCGGAGGCAATCGCCTGCCTTGGTCCCAAGCGGGACGACGCGGCGCTGATCTTTGGAAGCGAAAGCAAACCGGGCAAGCCGATCTCTGATATGAGCATGACCGCCGTGCTGCGCCGAATGGGGCGCGACGCGATCACCGTGCATGGCTTCCGCTCGACCTTCCGCGATTGGGCTGGCGAGACAACGGGCTTCCCGCGTGAGGTGATCGAGGCGGCGCTGGCGCATGGAATAAAGGACAAGGCCGAAGCGGCCTATGCCCGGTCTGACCTCTTCGACAAACGCCGCGATCTTATGACGGCATGGTCTTCAACTGCCACCCGCCGCGATCTGGGAGCGAACGTGGTTGCACTTCCCTGACCGTTTCTATTCTATCGCGGTAAAGTTGAATTTTTAGGTACGAGCATCACGAGATGAAGATTGGTGAGATTCTAGACGGCTTCCGGGCCGCGTCGAGAAGTGAACGAGAAAAAGGTGATTACTTTGAGGACCTTGTTCGGCTCTTTTTAAAAAACGACAACACTCAAAAGCAATACTATTCAGAGGTTTGGCGGTTTTCCGACTGGGCCAGCCAAAACGGATGGAAGGGCAACGACACGGGGATCGACCTCGTTGCAGAACTATCAGACGGTTCTGGCTTTGCAGCTATTCAATGTAAGTTCTATGCACCAAATCACACAATCCAAAAACCCGATATTGATAGCTTCATCTCGGCGGCATCCAATGACACTTTTGCCCGCCTTGTAATCGTTGACACAACACTCAAGGATTTTGGCAAGAACGCAAACGATACGCTCAAAAATCTATCAAAGGATTGGAACCGCATCGGGATAAGCGATTTGGAAGCAAGCCCGATTGATTGGGCGCAATTCTTTAGAACTGGCAACATCTCGACCGGCCCCAAGAAAGAACTGCGAGAGCACCAACAAGAAGCGCTGGAAGCCGTCCAGAGCGGTCTTGAGGTGGCGGACCGTGGCAAGCTGATTATGGCGTGCGGCACGGGCAAAACTTTCACGGGACTAAGAATTGCAGAGACGCTTGCAGGTCGTGGCAAGCTGGTCTTGTTCATGGTTCCGTCGCTTGCCCTCATGGCTCAGACCGTGACCGAATGGAAGAATGATTGCCAAACAGACTTCACCGCTTTCTCTGCATGTTCTGATGCGAAGGTCGGGCAACGTAAAGACGCTGATAGTCTGGACCTGAACATTCACGACCTAGCGTTTCCCGCGACGACAGATGCAGCGAAACTTGCCAGCCAAGTGGCGAGCGCACCGAGTGAGCGCATGACTGTGGTATTCTCTACCTACCATTCAATTGACGTTCTGACCCGCGCCCAGCGCGACCACGGCCTTCCAGAATTTGATCTGGTGATCTGCGATGAAGCCCACCGGACTACGGGTGTTACGCTCAAGGATGAAGATGAAAGCACATTTGTGCGTATTCACGACAACGAGTTTGTGAAGGCAAACAAGCGCCTCTACATGACTGCGACGCCTCGCGTATTTGGTGATGGGGCGAAGCGCAAAGCGGATGATCATGATGCTGAATTGGCATCTATGGACGACCCCAAGAAGTTCGGCGAAGACCTGTTTCACCGTGGCTTTGGCTGGGCGGTTCAGAGCAATCTTTTGACCGACTACAAAGTTGTGGTTTTGGCGGTGGATGAGGGACTTATCTCAGACACAATCCAAAACCGCCTCAAGGAAGGCTCCGAACTCAAACTCGACGACGCCACCAAGATTATCGGGTGCTACAAGGCGCTCACCAAGGAGAACTTGGCGGCAGACTTGGAGTTTGACCCGAAGCCGATGAAACGCGCTTTGGTGTTTTGCCAGACAATCGCTAAGTCCAAAACCATTGAAAGCGAGTTCTCCAAGGTTATCGATGAATACACTGGCAGCGACCTGATCGAAGATCCGCACCATCTTGCCACCAGCGTCCGCCACATTGACGGCAGCGACAACGCCAGCAAACGCAAAGAAATGCTGGACTGGCTCAAGGCCGATACCCCCGAAGGCACAAGCCGCTTGCTCACCAATGCAAAGGTATTGTCCGAGGGTGTAGATGTGCCTGCCCTTGATGCGATCATGTTCATGCACCCGCGCAAAAGCCAGATCGACGTGGTGCAATCCGTTGGGCGTGTAATGCGACGCGCGGAAGGTAAAAAGATGGGGTATGTGATCCTGCCCATCGCTATACCGGCCAACACAACGCCCGAGCAGGCACTAAACGACAACGAGCGCTACAAGGTTGTTTGGCAAATCCTGAACGCCCTCAGGGCGCATGATGAGCGTCTGGACGCGCGCATCAATCAAGCCAAGCTGGGCGAGGATATTAGCGACAAGGTGGACTTTGTACGTATCTCCTCAGAGACCGAGTTGAAAGAACTCACCGCCGTTGTTGATGACATTAAAACCACCAAAACCAAGGCGGCAAGTGCTAAGGCCAATATCGGTGATGACGTCGCCACACGCTCAACACTCCCCCCTGAAGTTCAGGGCGAATTTGCCTTCGACGAATTCACCCGCGCCATCATGGCCAAGATCGTCGAGAAATGCGGCACCCGCGAATATTGGGATACCTGGGCCAAGGACATCGCCAAGATCGCCCAGACCCACATCACCCGCATCACCACCATCGTCGCCAAGGACGGGCCGGAACGCACCGCCTTCATGGCCTTCCTTGAGGAACTGCAAGACGACCTGAACCCCGAGATTTCCGAGGCAGAGGCCATCGAGATGCTGGCCCAGCACCTCATCACCAAGCCAGTCTTTGACGCACTATTCAAAGGCCACCGCTTCACCAAGGAAAACCCCGTCTCCCGCGCGATGGAGATCGTGCTGAGCCAGTTGCACGAACACAATCTGGAGAAAGAATCCGACAGCCTCGCCAAGTTCTACGCCAGCGTGGAACGCCGCGCGGCGGACGTGAAGACCGCGCAGGGCCGCCAGACTCTGATCACCGAGCTTTACGACAAATTCTTCCGCACCGCCTTCCCCGTGCTCACTGCGCGGCTTGGCATCGTCTATACGCCGGTCGAGGTGGTGGATTTCATCATCCACTCGGTCAATGACGTACTGAAATCGCAGTTCGGCCAAACTCTAGGCTCCAAGGGCGTGCATATCCTTGACCCCTTCACCGGCACGGGCACCTTCATCACCCGCCTGCTGCAATCCGGCCTGATCGCGCAGGACGAGTTGGAGCACAAATACAAGCAGGAGATTCACGCCAACGAGATCGTGCTTCTGGCCTACTATATTGCCGCCGTGAACATCGAGACGGTCTATCACGAACTGGCCTATGGCTCTCTGTCTAGCAACGCACCCTATGACCCGTTCGAGGGCATCCTGTTAACCGACACCTTCCAGATGTACGAGCAGGAACGCGACATGGTGGCGAACCTTCTGCCCGACAACTCGGAGCGCCGAACCAAGCAAAAGGCCTTGGATATCCGCGTGATCATCGGCAACCCGCCTTATTCGGCGGGGCAGAAAAGCGAAAACGACAACGCCAAGAATATTGAATATCCACAACTAGATGGTCGTATCCGCGACACCTATGCCGCTGCATCGAATGCGACGCTACAGAAAGCACTTTATGACAGCTATATCCGCGCTTTCCGTTGGGCGAGCGAGCGCATTGGAGATGCGGGCGTCATGGCATATGTGACTAATGCGGGCTGGATTGACGGAAACGCTGCTGATGGGATGCGCAAATGCCTCGCCGAAGAGTTCAGCGACCTCTACATCTTCCATTTGCGTGGCAATCAACGCACTTCTGGTGAGCTGTCACGAAAGGAAGGCGGAAAGATTTTCGGTTCGGGCAGTCGTGCGCCGATTGCAATTTCGGTGCTCGTAAAGAACCCCGATGCCACCACACACGGGCGCATCCATTTCCACGACATTGGCGACTATCTCGATCAGAAGCAGAAGCTTTCTATCATTCGGAACTTCGGCTCGGTTGATGGTGTTTCGAAAGCCAACGGCTGGAAAAACATCACGCCGGATGAAAACAATGACTGGCTGGATCAGGTGGATCGCAGCTTTGACAAGTTTCCGGTCCTCGGCGCAAAGCGTGGTGATGAACAAGGCCTTTTCGAGAACTATTCACAAGGCATCCTGAGTGCGCGAGACGCGTGGGCATATAACTACAGTCGCTCCAAGCTTTCTGAAAACATGCGACGCATGGTGGACTTCTACAATTCTGAGATCGCACGATATGAAGCTGCCGGACAGCCTGTCGATGTAAACAAATTTGTCAGCGATGATGGTCGCAAGATCAGCTGGACGGGAAATCTCAAGGCAGACTTAAGACGATCTAAAGCTCTTGAATTTGAAGCAGATGGCATTCGACCAGCAATCTATCGTCCGTTCCAGAGTCAGTGGCAATATTTTGATCGTCGCCTGAACGAACGTGTCTACCAAATGCCGCGAATCTTCCCAGATGTTGAGTCCCAGAACCTTGTTATCCACCTAACCGGCATCGGTGTGAAAACCGGTTTCTCGGCGCTGTTGGTGAATAAGCTGCCAAATTTTCACCATCATGACACTGGCCAGTGTTTCCCTCTCTACCTTTTTGAGGAAACCCAACCCGATGACGGTCTCTTCGCTGCAGCGGGAAATCAGGCCAGCGGCCTCACCCGCCGCGACGCAATCACTGACGAAGGCCTCGCGCAATTCCAAGCCGCCTATCCGGGGGAAGAGATCAGCAAGGAAGACCTGTTCTTTTACATCTACGGCCTGCTGCATTCGCCGGACTACCGCGAGCGATTCAAAAACAACCTCGCCAAACAGCTCCCCCGCATCCCGGCGGTCAAAAGCTTTGCCGATTTCGCCGCCTTCCGCGACGCAGGCCGCGCGCTGGGTGATCTGCATGTGAACTTTGAAAGCGTCGATCCTTATATGGTCACGTTCAAGGAAGGCGACCACGCCCTGATCAACGAAGCACAAGCCGACCCGGTGGCCTTCTATCGCGTGACCAAAATGAAGCACGGCGGCACCGCAAAAGCCCGCGACAAGTGCACCGTGATCTACAATGGCAACATCACCATGCAGAATATTCCCTTGGAGGCCTATGATTACGTGGTGAACGGGAAACCCGCCCTCGACTGGGTCATGGACCGCCAAGTGGTCAAACAGGACAAGGCTAGCGGAATCATCAACGATGCCAATGACTACGCCAATGAAACAGTCGGCGATCCGCGCTATCCGTTGGAATTGTTCCAACGGGTAATCACGGTGAGTTTGGAGACGATGAAGATCGTAGACGCCTTACCCGCGCTGGATATCGACTAAGTTGCCAGCGGAAATCTGAACGCCAACGCCTTGTCAGGAACCCCCGTGAACACCATATTGTGTATGACTTTTATTTTTAGGCACAGAATATATGGCATCATACAGTGGTTTTCTACGCAAAGCGCCCAGCGCGCGGTTAAAGACTTTTCTTGAGGTAACGGGCGTCGAAATGCCCGTGGATTTCGACTGGAACAGCGCTGGGCGAGGCAAGGCCTTTGTCGCTGATCTTAACGCGGTGATTGATGAGTTGCCCGACCGGCTGCAAGACCGCCTCAAGGCCGAACTGGATCATCTGGCCAGCCTGTCCAATGACGCGGTGATGATCAGCGCCGAACAGGTTTGCCCGGTGATGGGAATTGACCTCGAAGGCTCTGAGGGCGTGCAAGACGTGCTCTTGATGCTGGCGCTGGATCATCCCCAAGCCTTTGAGCGGGTTGCGGTGCAGGCCTCATTAAACCGGCGCACAGGCGGCAGGAACTGGTCGGCTTTCCAGTTTGACGACGATGGAACGGCTTGGGCCTTGGAGGATGACGCGGCGCGCGCGGCTTTTGTGGGCGAGGCGATAGAGATTTTAAACCTGCCAGCACACCGCAAACGCGAGGCGGATTGGTAGCAGGCGGTTCGTATTCACCCCATCACGGGTGAAGAAACCGAGATTGTTCAGGCCACAATCTATGTGGAAGACCGCGCCGCAAGTGAACTGACCTTTGGCGCTTCCGAAGGCTTGGAGCGGCAAGTGTTTCAGCGGGTCTTAGAGGTGGGTATTGCCTGCAACCCTGCCGAACGCATTGTCGAGATTTGCGCCGCAGGTGGAAAAAAGGTCCGTGATGAATATGCACAGGCCTTTTCAAAGCACTTCGCGCCGGGGTCTGACCCGCCGGTCGAAGCCCCGCGCCGAGATGTGTTGCTTCACACGTTGCGATCCCAACCTGCGTTTCCGGTTGAACCGGCGGATGGTTTCGAACGCGTCGAGGTGTCGTCACTTGACTTTTTCTCAACCGGCGGCGGCTTTACCCGCTTTGAGAAACGCGGTGATGGCGAAACGATCTATCAATTCCTCGACCGACGCTTTGGGCAGGTTTCTCCGCTCAAGGCCGGTGGATGGCAGATCGTCTCTGCCACGCTGCGGATTGTCATAGCGGCGCAAGATGGCAAGCGCCGCCGCACGCTGACCGTGACCTTGCGCAGTCCGAATACCACGACGATCCCCAACAAGACGGAAGCAGACCGCCAATTGGTGCTCAAGCTGTTGGAGCGGTGGAACCTGATTGCGCCCCCGTCGCCTGAAATTGATGTGATCGAGGACGACTGATTGAACGCGGTTTCCTTGCTCTGCGACATCATAGGGCAGGCCGGGAAGGTCGCTGCGCGGGCCTATCGCGATGATGCAAGATTTGGCGCATTGCTTGATGCAGGTTTGCTCGAAGACGATGGCTTGGTGCAGTCGGTGCTTTGTGAGAACTGCGATTTGCCGCACGACGCCGAGATCAAATTCGAGTTCGGGTCATATGGCCATTTTTGCCCCGACCTAGGCCTTGTTCCCGTTGAGCGTGCGGACCTTGTTGCCGTCCGTCCCAACCTTGCCGCGCTGGTGGAACACCTACACGCCGCCTTCGAGTGTCCGCCGGGCGGCATATCGCAACTCGGACCGCAGACATGGCGCGTCGGGCTGGTGGATACACCCGGCGGACGTGCGGTGGTTTACTTCCATACCCGCCTTCGAACTGACGATGATCTGGTCAGCCTTGGCAACGCCCTGCGCGCTGAAATCCGGCGCGACTACGCCCTTGTCGTCACCGCCGCTGGCCATTTGCCGTTTCGTGACGCCGCAACCTACACCCTCGCTACGATGGTGCAGATGGCCTTAGGGGCTGCGTGCCTAAGGAAGATTGTGAGCGTGGCCGAAGCCGTCGGCGCGCCGCCAAGGCCGACCGGCGGGCGACCCAGCGTCTACCGCGAGCGCTTTCACGAATTGCTTGCAGAACGCGCTGCGCAGGTTGTGGCAGAGAAGGGGCGAAACGAAGAGGCCAAGGCCGTTTTGTTGGAATATCGGAGGCTTTACCCAAATGAGGCCGCCCCCAGTCTGTCTACGGTAAAGGCCTATGTTTCGGAATTTCGGGGTGGATGAAAACTGGATGGAAACCCAAGCCCTGTTTTGATCCACCCAACGTCCGCGACGGTTCACCCATCTTCAAATGATGGAGTTTGAACCATGACAGACCTGAACGAACCAACCCCGAAACATGCCCCTATCGCTGTATCCCCGGACGAAGCGGCGCGCCTTGCGGGCATCGGGCGCACGACGCTTTACGCGGCATTGGCCAAAGGCGATCTGCCCAGCATCAAGATCGGCACGCGGCGGCTGGTCCGGGTGGACGCTATCCGCGAATGGCTGGCTCGGCATGAGGCGTAAGACCAGATGCCCAAGTCAGCCAAACTCAGCGGTATCAAATCGCTGCGCTGCTACACGATCCCAGAGGCGGCGGGTGTCACCGGCGTCTCTGACCGCACCATCCGGGCGTGGATCAAGCAAGGCCTGACGGCCATGACGGATGAGCGACCAACACTGGTGCGTGGTGACGCGCTTATCAGCTACATCCAACGCCAGAGACAGGGGCGAAAATCGCGCCTGTCGCCTGACGAGTTCTATTGCCTGAAATGCCGCGCAGCGCGGAAACCGGCGGGCGGGCTGGTCGATTGCGAGACGGATGGCACCCGCGCAAAACTCTCCGCGATCTGCGAGACCTGCGAAACGATCATGCACAAGCCAATTCCGCCTGGCAGCGTGCCGACCCTCGCCAAAACCTTCGATGTGACGTTGCGCGGGGAACCTTCCCAAAAGGCCAACGACGCTTCCGAAACAACCGCCCGGAATCGACATTAAAGAGGCGGACAGATGCCCCCCTGATCTTCCACTTCCAGCCTGCCGCGATTGGCAGGGGTTTTGACAGGCAAAACTAAAGCAAATCGGAGGCTCTTATGACCACCCAACTCAACGAGAAAAACGAGCGAACCAAGCGAGAGTTCCTGACTTTTCGCAAGCACGCCAAGCAGGTTTCGGAGAAGACCCTGGATCGTGAGATTGCCCATCTTGAACGCTTCGACGTTTGGAACAGACGCAAAGATTTCGCCAAGTTCCACATTGACTGGGCCGTGGGCTTTCGCGAGCACCTCGATCACGCAAAGGGCGCGAACGGCAAACCCCTCGCCAAATCTACGACCCGCGCGATCATGGCCACGATGCGTGAGTTCACCCTTTGGCTGTCTCAGCAAGACGGGTTCCGACGCAGGATCAAGGCCGCCGACGCCAGCTATTTCCAGCTTTCTCGACGCGATGAAGCCGAAGCCCGCGCCGCCCCTGAGCGGCCCGCGCCCAGCATTCGCCAAGCCAAGCGAGCCTTGGCGATGATGCCCAGCGAGACCCCGCGCCAGATGCGCGACAAGGCGATCTTCGCGCTGCTGTGCCTGACCGGCATCCGCGTCGAGGCGCTGACCTCGCTCAAGATCAAGCATCTGGACTTGGACGAAAAATCCGTCACCCAAAACCCACGTGAGGTGGCCACCAAGTTCGGCAAGCGAATCGACACGTTCTTCGCCAAGGACTTCGCTGAGGCCGAAGCCCCGCTGCGGGACTGGACGACCTATCTCGACGAGGTGGCGCTCTACAGCCCGGATGATCCGTTGTTTCCGGCCACGGCCCTGACGGCGCAGTCCAACAAGGGGTTCACAGCCTGCGGGTTCACCCGCGCGCATTGGAAGACTACCGAACCTGTCCGCAAGATCGTCAACACCGCTTTCGAGGCGGCTGGCCTGCCTGCCTTTGGTCCACACGCCTTTCGGCACATGCTGGCCCGACACGCGGCGAAAAACAGCAAAACCGTGGCCGAGTTCATCGCCAACGCGCAAAACCTTGGCCACTCGGACCCTTTGACCACCTTACGCAGCTATGGTCAAATCAGTCGCGACGATCAACGACGCCTGATCACCGGTGAAAGCGAGTGACAGGCGGTGTGCTTCGGCTAGAGCAAGTAAATGCCAAGTGTGGGAACAAGTGTGGGAACGAAAACCTGAAAGCCAAGAATAATGATTGCAAATCAGGGACTTGCGAAGGTTGGGTGGCGGAGACGAAGGGATTCGAACCCTCGAGACCCTTCCGGGCCTACTCCCTTAGCAGGGGAGCGCCTTCGACCACTCGGCCACGTCTCCGCTGACCCGTATATTTGCCAGAGCTTAGAGAAACAAGGCGTTTTTTCAAATTTTTACTGTGTCAGAAGAACAGGGAGATTCCCCCTGTTTTCCGGGAACTTTTACGGAACTGCACGTGATTCACGTGCAAAATCCGCGCAGGAATGTTCACATAATGTTCACGGCAACCGGCCTGGAATTGATTCCCCCGCTCCAGCCGTAATGAGGCCGCAAAGGCGAGTGCTGCCATGCAGTCATGGATGAAGGGCTCGCGATCCTAGACGCCGCGTTGATGGGCATCGGCGAGCGCGGTGATCTCATCACGCTTCACCTCGGCTGTTTTACCACATGCAAGAACGGATGCTGTTTTCGCTTTGAGGCGGCGTGAAATCTTACGCCGCTGCAGCAAATTCGGTCTGGGCTTACTGCCGCCATGCGGCGGCACAGCACCGAGAAACCAGTGCCAACCTTCCCCAGGCCAACTGTGATCTGCTCAATCCAGCCCGAGGCGGCCATAGACCGAAGACCCTGGGCCAACGATGCTGCGCGTGCGAAACTTCCGGGTCACTTCCCCGCAAGCGCCCCCTCGGCAGGGCTAAACTGCCTCATATGATGCTGCGGGACGCACCGGGGGCAGCGGAGCGCAGGAGGACTAAGCCGCTCCTCGGCATTGGCGCTCATGGCCACGGGCGTGCGCCGCCCAAAACGAGGCACATTTGGCTGGCTTAGCAAACTGCCTGACGAATGGGGCCTTCTCAATCATCAGACAGGAGGCTCCCATGACAAAGGAGAGAGTGACCCGGCTGCGCCAGCGGATGATCAAAGACATGAACATCCGCTGGCGGAGAAGACCCAAAGGGCCCATATCCGTAACGTGAAGCACTTCGCGGCCTTTCTTGGCCGATCACCCGATACGGGGACACCCGAGGAGCTGCGGTCGTATCAGTTGAAGATGACTGAAGACGGGGTATCAGCCAGCACCTTCTATGTTCGGATCATTTCCTTGCGGTTCTTCTTCGGTGTGACCTGCGGGCGCGAGGAGAGTGACGGAAGTATAGAAAATGATCCGGGGGATCATTTTCCCGCCGAACGCGCTTCATGCAGTTCCACCGCAAGCCCCGCAAACTGCACGTGGTGCTCTGCGTCGAGGAGGTGGCCGACCTGTTGGCCGCGGTTCCCGGCCCCGGGCTCAAGTATCGTGCCGCCCTTGGCATCAGCTACGGAGCCGGTCTGCGCGCCTCCGAGGTATGCAACCTCAAGCTCACGGACATCGCCAGCGACCGTATGCTGATCCATGTCGATGATGGAAAGGGCCGGCAGGATCGTGGGGCGATGCTGTCGCCCAACCTGCTTGCGTTGCTGCGCGACTACTGGCGCGAGTCCCGTCAGGAGGGATGGCTCTTTCCGGGAAAGCCGAAGATCAATCCACTGTCACCACGACAGTTGAACCGGGCGTTCACTTCGGCCAAGCACATGGCGGGCATCAATAAGGCGGCAACGCTTCACACGCTCCGCCACAGCTTTGCGACGCATCTGCTGGAGGCCAACACCCCCTCTCGGCAGCATCCTGAGGATGCGCCTGCCGGGCAGCGGATGTCCGGGTCATCCAGGTGTTGCTCGGCCATGCCAAGCTGAGCACCACGGCACGCTACACGCAGTTAGCCACAAAGACGATCTGCAGCACAGTCAGGCGAAGACGGTTGCTGAAGGCTTCGATACAGGCATTGTCCGCAGGTCTTCCTGGGCGAGAGAAATCCCAGCTCGGCCTTGTTCAGGTATCCGCTCATCTCTAAATCGTTTCTTCGGCATCGGTACATTCCCTCTCCTGCCAGAAATGTACCCAAAAGTCCGCTCACACTCCGGACCGGTTTCACGGGTCCGGTCCCGGCCTAGGGCAACAGCGCCAGGCGCCGCAGAAACAGTGATTTCACCGCATCCGCCTCCACCGTCATGCAGACCTTGACTGGCGCCCGTCCGCTGTCCGGTGCTGCCAGGGTCGCGCCGGAGGTTTCGCCCTCGCAGGACACCTCAAGCGGCACGTCGCGCATTGCGAACAGGTCCGGATGGGTGCAGGCAATCACCGCCGCCGGGTCGTGCAGCGAACAGCCGTTGAGGCCCGCAACCTCCCTGTAGAACTTGATATAGAAATGCGACATCTGCTGCAGCATACCGCCCAGGTCCGGAGATTTGGCGGCGATGGCGGCAAAATCCTCCGGCCGGCACAGGATCCGGTGGGTAACATCCAGACCCACAAAGACCACCTTGGCGCCGCCCTGGCAGACCACGTCCGCCGCATGCGGGTCGTGATAGATATTGGCCTCGGCGTGGGGCGTGATATTGCCGCCCTCTTCCAGCGAACCGCCCATCACCACGATGGATTTGACGTTCCCGATGAACTCCGGATCGCGCTGCATTGCCAGCGCAATGTTCGTCAGCGGTCCGATCGGGCAGACCACCAGTTCGCCCTTGTGCTCACGCGCCATGCGGCACAGGAAATCCGCAGCCTCCTCGTTCAGCGCCCGGCCCTTTGGCTCGGCGGCGGGGATATCGCCAAAGCCCTCCTCGCCATGCACATAGGCCGAGGGTTTGAACGGCGGCAGCACCAGCGGCGTGGCGGCGCCGCCGGCCACCGGCACATCCAGCCCGGCGGCCTCCAGCAGGCGCAGTGCATTGCGGGTGGCAGTGGCCGTCGTGACATTGCCAAAGATCGTGGTCAGCCCCAGCAGATCAATATCCGGCGCCGCGGCAGCATAAAAGATCGCCATCGCATCGTCGATGCCCGGATCGGTGTCGATAATCAGTTTCACCATCTGTTTGCCTCCCGGCTTACTTGAACTTGTCCATCAGCTTTTCCATCGCTGAGCGGGTGTCGGGCGCAGGCTCCTCCCGGGAGGGCTTTTCCGCCTCCGCCTTGGGCTTGGTGGTTGAGCTGCGCGGCGGCGCCACGCGCAGCGCAACTGTTTTCATGAACTTGCCACCGTCGCCCCTGGCCAGGTCCGCCGCGCCGTCCGAGATGCCGCGCATCACGTCGTCCAGCCAGCCCTCATCCGCTTTGGGGAAGTCACGCAGCACATAGCCCGCCACCGCGTCCTTGTGGCCCGGATGGCCAATCCCCAGCCGCACCCGCGCATATTCCGCGCCGATATGGGAATGGATCGAGCGCAGACCGTTGTGGCCGGCATGACCGCCGCCCTGTTTCATGCGCGCCTTGCCCGGCGCCAGGTCCAGCTCGTCATGCAGCACAACCACATCGGCAGGCGTCAGCTTGTAAAACCGCATCGCCTCGCCCACCGACTGGCCAGAGAGGTTCATGAAGGTTTGCGGCTTCAAGAGCAGCACTTTTTCGCCACCCAGATTGCCCTCGCAGATCAGCGCCTGGAACTTGGACTTCCAGGGGGTGAACCGGTGATCGCCGGCAATATTGTCCAGCGCCATAAACCCGATGTTGTGGCGGTTGCGCTCGTATTTCGGGCCGGGATTGCCAAGGCCGACAAAGAGTTTCATAGGCGGAGCTCAATCTGCGTTTCAAGGAAGCCGATTGATGCCCTATTTGGGCTGCGGAATCCAGTGCCGCCGGCTTCAGGCATAGGACCGGTCTGCCGCAAAGGGCGCCAGATCCACATTGGGCTGCCGCCCCTCCGCCAGATCGGCAATCAGCCGCCCGGTGATACCGCCCAGGGTCAGGCCGATGTGCTGATGGCCAAAGGCATACAGCACCCGCTCCGACTGCGGGCTGCGGCCAATCACCGGCAGCGAGTCGGGCATCGTCGGGCGGTAGCCCAGCCACTCGCTGTCCGGTTCCGGCAATGCGCCCAGCATCTCTGCGCCCTTGCGGGCGATATAGGCCAGGCGGCGCTTGTTCGCAGGGGCGTCCAGCGCGGCGATCTCCACCGTTCCTGTCAGCCGCAAACCGTTCGCGTGCGGCACCGCGTAAAACCCGGCCTCGTCCCAGCCGACGGGCCGGGTCACCCGGTGCGCCTCGTCCCTGAACATCACATGATAGCCGCGCTCGGTGCCAAGCGGCAGTTTCTGCGTGCCCGTGCCCTCGATCCGGCGGGAGAAGGCGCCGCAGGCAATCACCGCATGTCCAGCGGTGAGGCTCTGCCCCTCTGCCTGCAACTCCACCCCGCAGGCTGAGGGCCTCACGGCCTCAACCGCCGCCGTCAATGTTGAACCGCCCAGCTCAGTGAAGGCCCGGTGCATCCGGGTGATGAATTCCTGCGGATCACGCAAGTGCCGTGCGGCGTGAAAATGCACCGCGCGTTTGACTGGCAGATGCAGGCCCGGCTCCATCTCAAGCGCTTCATCCGGTCCGACCTCGCGCCAGGGCACGCCCAGCGCCCGGCGGCGCTCCAGCCCTGCTGTGGCGGCCTTCCCGGCCTTCCCGGTGGACCAGACCGACAGCTGGCCGCGCGCCACCACCAGATCGCCGGCGCCTGCGGCCTCGATCAGCGGGTTTATTCCGGCATCGGCATGAGACAGCAGATCCGCCAGATGGCCCGCTATCCGGTGCGAAGGTGCGGCGCGGCAATTGGCCAGAAACGACAGCATCCAGCGCGGATTGCGCAGCGCATGGGCATAAGACAGCGACAGCGGGCTGTCCCTGGAGAACATCAGGCCGGGCAGCGAGGTCAGCACCGACGGGTCATTCACCGGCAGGCAGGCATAGGTCGCCAGGGTGCAGGCATTGCCGTAACTGGTGCCGGATCCGGGCGGCTCCGGGTCCATCAGCAGCACCCTGTGCCCGCGCATCTGCGCCCACAGCGCGCAGCTCATCCCCACCGCGCCTGCGCCCGCTATGGCAATGTCAAAATCCGCCATGCCCGTCCCTCCCCTGTCCTCAGGCGGAAATGGGGCAGCGGCGCAGGGAAAAGTCAATCACTCGCCTGCAGGACCGGCAAACAAAAACGGGCCCCCGCAAAGGGAGCCCGCCAACCTAACCCCAATGGGCGCGGATCTTATTCTTCGGCAGCCACTGCTTCGGCTTCGCCTTCTTCGCCTTCTTCGTCATCCGATGCGGTCAGGCCGCCCGGGGATGCGATGTTGGCGATCACGAAGTCGCGGTCGATGGTCGGCTTGGCGCCGGCCGGCAGTTCGATCGACGAGATGGTGACAACGTCGCCGATGTTCAGGCCTGCCAGATCGACAACCAGCTTCTCGGGGATGTCTCCGGCGGTCACGACCAGCTCAACCTCGGGGCGGGTCACGTTCAGCATGCCGCCTTTTTTGACGCCGGGTGCTTCGTCCTCGTTGATGAACTCAACCGGGATGTACAGGTTGACTTTCGAGGTGCGGCGCAGACGCATCAGGTCGAGGTGGGTCGGCAGGTCCTTCACCACATCACGCTGAACGTCGCGGCAGATCACGCGCACGTCGTCCTGGCCTTCCACTTTCAGGTTCCACAGAGTGGACTTGAACTGGCCGGCTTTCAGCTTTTTCAGCAGAACGTTGAACGGGATCTGGATCGCAACGGGATCCACGTCACCACCGTAAACAACGCCCGGTACCATGCCTGCGCGGCGCGCAGCGCGAGCGGCGCCCTTGCCCGTCCCCGCACGTACTTCGGCGACGAGATCAGGAATCTCTTTTGCCATGTCAATTCTCCAATGTATCTAGGGCGGAGTGCCTCCAAGGCTGTCACCCCGCGTGAAGCCGTGCCTATAGACCGCTTGCGGCAATTTGGGAAGGGGCAAAGCCCCCCGCCCGGTTCCGGGGCCGCGTTATTCCTGCCAGCGCCCGCCGAAATCCTGCGGCACCAGCAGATTATGGCGCCCCAAGCCGTCAACCGAACGTTCGCCGCACAGTGCCATGGTGGTGTCCAGCTCCTTGCGAATCACCTCCAGCGCCTCGGCAACACCCTTTTGGCCCCTTGCCCCCAGGCCGTAAACAAAGGCGCGCCCGATCATGGTGCCGGTGGCGCCCAGCGCCAGTGCCTTCAGCACGTCCTGGCCAGAGCGGATGCCGCTGTCCAGATGCACCTCGACGTCACTGCCCACAGCATCCATGATTTCCGGCAGCATCCTGATCGAACTCAGCGCGCCGTCCAGCTGCCGCCCGCCGTGGTTCGAAACGACGATGGCATCGGCGCCCAGTTTGGCGGCCATCCTCGCGTCCTCAGCGTCAAGGACCCCCTTCAGGATCACCTTGCCGCCCCACATTTCCATCAGCAGTTCGACCTTGCCCCAGTCCAGCGCCGGGTCGAACTGCTCGGCCGTCCAGGCGCCCAGCTGCGAGGTGTCCGAAACGCTGTGCACATGGCCGACGATATTGCCGAAGTTGCGCCGCTTGGCACCCAGCATCTGCAACCCCCAGGTCCATTTCGTCATCAGGTTGGCGATGGTCGCGGGGGTCAGCTTGGGCGGCGCCGACAGCCCGTTCTTCAGATCCTTATGGCGCTGGCCCAGGATCTGCAGATCCAGCGTGATCACCAGCGCCGAGCATTTGGCATCCTTGGCCCGCTGGATCAGGCGGCGGATATAGTCCTCGTCCTTCATCGTGTAGAGCTGGAACCAGAATGGCTTGGAGGTCGCTTCCGCCACTTCCTCGATCGAATTGATCGACATGGTGGACAGGGTGAACGGCACCCCGAACGCCTCGGCGGCCCGCGCCGCCTTGATCTCGCCATCGGCGTGCTGCATCCCCATCAGCCCCACCGGTGCCAGCGCCACCGGCATCGCCACATCCTGACCGATCATTTGGGCCGCGGTTGTCCGCCCCGTCATATCCACCGCCACCCGCTGGCGCAGGCGGATCTGCTCGAAGTCCGTGGTATTCTCGCGGAAGGTCTGTTCGGTCCAGCTGCCGCTTTCGGCATAGTCGAAAAACATCCGCGGCACACGGCGTTCATAGATGCGCTTCAGGTCGTTGATATTTGTGATCACCGGCACCGGACTCTCTCCCGCTTTCATTTGGTAAGGTTTTCTTACCAATTCATCAAAGCAAAGGCAACGCCGCGATTGCCGCACCCCGGAAACGCAAAAACCGCACCCGAGGGTGCGGTTTTTACAGTCAATTTGCGCTTTGAAACTCAGCCCTTATGGGCGCCATCCGCCAGCGATTTCACAAATGCCAGCACCTCATCCGGCGACTTGCCTGCGCCGATCTGGCTGACAATGGCGCTGCCCACCACGGCGCCGTCCGAGATTGAGGCGATGTTCTGCGCCTTCAAGGGCGTGTTGATGCCAAAGCCCACGATAATCGGCAGATCGGTGGCCGCCTTGATGCGGGCAACCTCGGGGCCGACGTCGGTGGCCTCGGCCTCTGCCGCGCCGGTGATGCCGGTGATCGAGACGTAATAGACAAAGCCCGAAGTGTTCTGCAGCACCTTGGGCAGGCGCGCATCATCGGTGGTCGGGGTGGCCAGGCGGATAAAGTTCAGCCCCGCTTTTTGCGCCGGGATGCAAAGCTCGTCATCTTCTTCCGGCGGCAGGTCCACCACGATCAGACCGTCAATGCCGGCCGCCTTGGCGTCCTCCAGGAAGGTATCGACGCCACGGTTATAAATCGGGTTGTAATAGCCCATCAGCACGATCGGGGTGGTGTCGTCGGTTTTGCGGAAATCTGCCGCCAGCTGCAGCGTCTTCTCCAGCGTCATACCGCCGTCCAGCGCGCGTTGGCCTGCCAGCTGGATGGTCTGCCCGTCAGCCATCGGATCGGTGAACGGCAGGCCCAGCTCAATAATGTCCACACCGGCGCCCGGCAGCCCTTTGACCACTTCCAGCGAGGTGTCATAGTCGGGGTCGCCCGCCATCACATAGGTGACAAAGGCTTTCTTTCCGGCGGCTTTCAGGTCGGCGAATTTGGCATCAATGCGGGTCATGGGCGGGCCTTTTATTCAGGTTTCCGCCATGGTGTGCCGAATGTTGCGCGGGAAATCAATCCCGGGCCGCGCGCAGGCCCGGGAATGCACTTGTTAGCGGTTCAGCGGAATATGCCAGCGCAGCGTCAGCGAATTCACGCCCGGGTTCTGATCCGCGGTCGAGGCGTTGGATTTGTGGCTAAGCGCCAGCGACACCGCCTTGCCATTGTGAAACCGCTTGCCAACCGCCAGCAGGCTGCGGATTTCAAAGGTGGAGCCCAGATCATTGCCCAGTGAGCTTTCGTGATAAGCGCCCGGCATCACGCTGGTCTCAATGAACCAGTTGTTGTTCAGGTCAACCACGCCGCTGATGCCGACGCCGGCAAATACATCGCCGGTCTCCTGTACCTCCAGCGCGGCGCCGAACCGCGCCGACAGCAGCCGCCCCTCGTGGAACGGCGCGTGCAGATACTCCACCGCAAACAGCGCGCTGTCTTCGGAACCCGCACGGGAGTAATTGGAATAGCCCAGCCCCAGCGTCATTTCCTGGGCGGCAGCAGGCATGGCTGCAGCAGCACAAAACGCGGCCGCCAGCAAAGCTGTCTGTTTCATTTCTAGCCCCTCGCAGAATTATTTTCTTTGCACCAAGATATTTTAATTTGCTGCTTTTCCTAGCCACCTCACGAAAAAGCAATATGAGGGTTCACTGTGTGGCCCCGCACAGAGAGCGATTGTGGCACATATGCCAGCCATCCTTGCCTTGCGTGCAGGCCCAAAGCTACCTAGAAGCAGCTCCCAAGTGGTATCAGGAGGCCGGTATGGGCTTTAAGATGGGAATCGTCGGCCTGCCCAACGTGGGTAAATCGACGCTGTTCAATGCGCTCACCAAAACCGCCTCGGCGCAGGCGGCCAATTTTCCGTTCTGCACGATTGAACCCAATGTGGGTGAGGTCGGCGTGCCGGACGCGCGTCTGGACAAGCTGGCGGCAATCGCCGGCTCCAAGCAGATCATCCCGACCCGGATGACATTTGTCGACATCGCCGGCCTGGTCAAAGGCGCGTCGCAGGGCGAAGGCCTGGGCAACCAGTTCCTGGCCAACATCCGTGAAACCGACGCAATTGCCCATGTGCTGCGCTGTTTTGAAGACGGCGACGTGACCCATGTGGAGGGCCGCGTCGACCCCGTCGCGGACGCCGAGGTGATCGAGACAGAGCTGATGCTGTCGGACCTTGAAAGCATCGAAAAGCGCCGCGCCAATCTGGTTCGCAAGCTGAAGGGCAACGACAAGGAGGCTTTGCAGCAGGACCGGCTGCTGGCCGCCGCGCAAGCGATGCTGGAAGACGGCAAGCCCGCCCGCCTGGTCGAGGTTGACGCCGATGACGCCAAGGCCTGGAAGATGCTGCAGCTTTTGACCACCAAGCCGGTGCTCTATGTCTGCAACGTGGGCGAGTCGGAATCGGTCGAAGGCAACGCGCATTCCGCCAAAGTGGCCGAAATGGCCGCGGCGCAGGGCAATTCCCATGTGATCATCTCGGCCCAGATCGAGGAAGAAATCAGCCAGCTGGACGCCGACGAAGCCCAGATGTTCCTGGAGGAAATGGGCCTGGCCGAGGCCGGTCTCGACCGATTGATCCGCGCAGGTTATGAGCTGCTGCACCTGGAGACGTATTTCACTGTCGGCCCCAAGGAAGCCCGCGCCTGGACCATCCGCACCGGCACCGCAGCGCCGCAAGCGGCCGGCGTGATCCATGGCGATTTCGAGAAGGGTTTCATCCGCGCCGAGACCATCGCCTATGACGAATTCATCGCCTGCAATGGCGAGCAAGGCGCCAAGGAAGCCGGCAAGATGCGGGCGGAAGGCAAAAGCTATGTCGTCAAAGACGGCGATGTTCTGCACTTCCTGTTCAGTAAGTAACCCGGGGATTGCAGCCTGATTTTCAACCGCCCGCCAGGCAGCCCCTGGCGGGCGGTTTGCGTTTTGCAGCCAGTTGCGGCAATCCTGTGTAAACCTGGCATTTCAAGCCGGAACCTACGGGACCGGCGGCGCAAACGCGCTATCCTTAACCCTGAACGCGCCAAGGACGGGCCTCATGAAAAAAGACGACAGCATCAATGTTCTGGGCGGCCCGCTGGCGCCTTGCTCCACTGCGCCGGTGACCGGATTTTTCCGCGATGGGCATTGCAACACCTGCGCCGAGGATCAGGGCAGCCATACAGTTTGCGTGGTGATGACCGCGGAATTCCTGGCGTTCAGCAAATACGTCGGCAATGACCTGTCGACCCCGCGGGCCGAGTTCGGCTTTGCCGGCCTGCAGCCCGGCGACCGCTGGTGCCTGTGCGCGGCCCGGTTCCTGCAGGCAGCGGATGAGGGCTGCGCCCCCAAGGTGCATCTTGAGGCCACCCATCAGCGAGCACTCGAGATTGTGCCGCTCAGCATTCTGCAAAGCTATGCCGCCGATCCGGCCTGAACCGGCCCGGCTTGCTGGATTGACCTGCCCGATTGCCCTCCCGGATTGACCGGCAGCGGGAAATACCGTTATTGCATCGTCAAGCCAGCCCGCCGGACCCTCGCCTGCGCCAGCCTCCCTGCATTTCACCACACCGACAAGGAGGCTCCTGCATGAGCTACATCGCCATGAACCGCTTCAAGATCCGCCCGGGCCGCGAAGCCGATTTTGAGACCATCTGGAAACAGCGGGAAAGCCGCTTGAAAGAGCTGAAGGGGTTCCGCGAATTCCGTCTGCTGAAAGGCCCGGAAGGCAAGGATCACCTTCTCTATTCCAGCCATGTGATCTGGGACAGCCGCGAAGATTTTGAGGCCTGGACCAAATCCGAACAGTTCCGCGCTGCGCACCGCGATGCAGGCAAGCGCGAAGGCGAAAGCCCGATCCTGGGGCATCCGCAGTTCGAAGGCTTCGAAACCGTCCTGCATGAGGCCTGAGCTAAACTGAAAAAGGCGCCCTGCGGGGCGCCTTCTGTGTTACCGGGATGTTGCCGTTACTCCTCGAAGCTGCGGCCTTCTTCGGTGTCGGACATATCGAAGCCCAGATGCTTGGCAACGGTGAACACGTCCTTGTCGCCGCGGCCGCACATGTTCATCACAATGATGTGGTCCGACGGCAGCTTGGGCGCGATCTTCATCACATGGGCCAGCGCGTGGCTGGGCTCCAGCGCCGGTATGATGCCTTCGGTGCGGCAGCTGACCAGGAAGGCTTCCAGCGCTTCCTTGTCGGTGATCGAGACATATTCAGCGCGCCCCGATTCATGCAGCCAGGAATGTTCGGGGCCGATGCCCGGATAATCCAGACCGGCGGAAATCGAATAACCTTCCTGAATTTGCCCGTCTTCATCCTGCAGCAGATAGGTGCGGTTGCCATGCAGCACGCCGGGGCGTCCGCCAGTCAGCGATGCGCAATGCTGGATCCGGTCATCCACACCTTTGCCGCCGGCCTCAACCCCGATGATTTTCACCGAGGGGTCATCAAGGAACGGGTGGAACAGGCCGATGGCGTTAGAGCCGCCGCCGATCGCGGCGATCACAGTGTCCGGCAGGCGGCCTTCGCCTTCCTGCTCGGCCAGCTGCCAGCGGACCTCTTTGCCGATGATCGACTGGAAATCGCGCACCATCGCCGGATACGGGTGCGGACCTGCGGCGGTGCCGATGCAATAGAAGGTATCGCGCACATTGGTCACCCAGTCGCGCAGCGCGTCATTCATCGCGTCCTTCAGGGTGCCGCGGCCCGAGGTGACCGGGATCACTTCAGCACCCAAAAGGCGCATGCGGAACACGTTCGGTGCCTGGCGCTTCACATCATGGGCGCCCATGTAGACGATGCACTTAAGGCCGAACTTGGCGCAGACAGTGGCGGTGGCCACCCCGTGCTGGCCTGCACCTGTCTCGGCGATGATCCGGGTCTTGCCCATACGGCGTGCCAGCAGGATCTGGCCCAGCACGTTGTTCACCTTATGCGCACCGGTGTGGTTCAGCTCGTCACGCTTCATATAGATCTTGGCGCCGCCCAATTCGGCGCTCAGACGCTCGGCGTGGTAGAGCGGGCTGGGACGGCCGACGTAATGCGTCCACAGATCCCTCATCTCCGCCCAAAAGGCAGGGTCGTCCTTGGCCCGGTTGTATTCTGCCTCAAGGCTCAGGATCAGCGGCATCAGGGTTTCCGAGACAAACCGCCCGCCAAAGATGCCAAAACGCCCCTGTTCATCCGGACCGTTCATGAAGCTGTTGAAAAGATCGTCGGCCATGGTTCTTCCCTCTCTCGCAGCGCCCGCAATGACTATAGCGCGCCGCTGCCATGGTAAAGAGGGGTTGAAGCAAGCAGGCACATCCGGCGAAGGCCGATGCCCTGCCGGAATGGCTGTCTGCTGCTGCTAGCTGCCGGCCCTGAAAATCCAGAGGATACGCCCGCGTTCTAAACGCTGTCTCGCACGACCCAAATGAATGAGGCCCTGTTCCTAGGTGCCGGAAGTGTCAGGACCAGCGTGACCGCAATCAGGGGAGAGCATGGCAGAACGGGTTTAAGTCGGCGTGAGGGCCGCGTACGCCGGCTGCGCAACACCTGGATGGCATACCAGGCAGGCACGGTCGCGAAGTGAGTATTTTTGGAAAGATGAAGACATGGGACGATGCAGCTTCATCTTTCTCCAAATACTCAAATCCCGCGGGCTGCCGCATTTGCATAGGCTGCTGCTGTGCGGGGCTTCAGCCGCGGGCAGCGTGCGCCGCCCGGGTGAAAACTTCGATTAGCGCGGCGTCTTTCTGTCCCGGCGCGTTTTCAACACCGGAGGAGACATCGACCTGACGCGCACCGGTCATACGGATCGCCTCGGCGACGTTGTCCGGGGTCAGGCCGCCGGCCAGCATCCAGGGTTTCTGCCAGTACTTGCGGCCCGCCAGCAGCCGCCAGTCAAAGGCCAGACCATTGCCACCGGGCAGCGTGGCTTCCTTGGGTGGTTTGGCGTCGATCAAGAGCTGATCGGCCACCTGTTCATAAAGCGCAATCTGCGGCAGGTCGGCGGCATCGGCGATGCCCACTGCCTTCATCACCGGCAGGCCGTAGCGGGCGCGCACCTCGGCCACCCTCTGCGGGCTTTCTTTGCCATGGAGCTGCAACATATCCAGCGGCACCGCGGCTGTGATCGCATCAAGCTCTGCATCTGCGGCGTTAACTGTCAGCGCCACCTTGCACAGACCGGCGGGGGCCTCGACAGCCAAAGCTGCGGCCTGTTCGATGCTGACGTGGCGCGGGGATTTGGGAAAAAACACAAAACCGGCATAAGCCGCCCCTGCCCCGGCAACGGCCGCAACATCCTGCAGCGCGCTGAGGCCGCAGATCTTGACCCGGATCTCTGTCATGGCGGTGTCAGCCTGCGTCTTCCAAAAGCGCCAGAACTTCGTCTTTGCCTTCGTTCTTCTGCTTTTTCAGCTTGCTCACTTCGCGGTTCAGCCTGCGCGCCTCGCGCGTCTTCTGCGCGGCTTCGCTGCGGTGCTTATGCTCGCGCAGCCATTCCCACAGGAAGCCGATCACCAGCCCGGCGCCAACCCCGCCCAGCACCACCGCAAACAGCGGCAGCGCAATGGTGAAGTTGAAACCAAAAAGCTCGCCCAGTGCCGAGGGCATCAGTTTCAGCTCAACAAAAGACCGGTTGGCAAGGGCAACCGACACCAGCACAATGGCCAGAGACCCCAGAACCGCGTAGCGAATGTAACGCATCAGGCTTTCCCGTTCAGGCGGTCCCTCAAGAGCTTACCAGTCTTGAAGAACGGCACATGTTTTTCATCGACATGGACCGTTTCACCGGTGCGGGGATTGCGGCCGGTCCGCGAGTCCCGCTTTTTGACCGAAAAGGCGCCAAAGCCGCGCAGCTCAACCCGGTCGCCGCGGGACATCGCATCGGTCACTTCCTCGAACACCGTGTTCACGATCCTCTCCACATCCCGCTGATACAGGTGCGGGTTTTCGTCTGCAATCATCTGAATCAACTCAGAGCGGATCATGTTCAATTTCCTCCCAGGCTGCCGGTATGTTCTGGCTATTATTTTGAGAGTATAGGAAAAATTCTTGCGTGGGGGAACAAAATGCCGCCGGTCCGGCAGCTTAATCGGCGGGAGTTCACCGGGTTTTCCGCCTCCAGGCTGCCATTTCGGGGCTGCAAGCTGCCGCCGCAGTGCAGCAATCCCCGTTGCCAGGCGCGCTGCGGCGACTTGATTCGGAGCGGCAAACAGCCCCCGGATCACACAGGCCCCCCGCCCCCCACTGCGGTGCGCCGGCCACAGCGGCGTGATTTTTCCCTGCCGCCAAATCTGCTGAGACCGATTGATTCCGCCGCCAAGGACGGCCCAAGCCGAAACCATTCACTGAACCGGCAGCGCAGGATGCGGCATGCAGCCGCCGCATACGCCGCAAATGAAACTTTATTTCCACAAGGTAAAATAATTTGTTGTAAAGCGCCCTGGATCCGCCATCCTTTCCGTGAACCAGGCGTGTCAGAGGACCTGACCCGCCCGGTGCGTTTCGAACCGGCATGCTCGGCCCATTGGCGGCAGCATAGGCCGGCCTGTCAAAGCTGGTGGCAAACAACCGGCGGGAAGACAAACCAACTTGGAGAAAACTGGAAATGCCATTGGACGTGAGCACGATACACGCTCAGCAAGTTACGCTGAATTCACTGGTGCAGAATATTCTGTACGCTTCTGGGATCGTCGGGGCCATTCTGGTCGTCGTCGGCCTGCTGCTGATCGACGCAGGCACTGCCCGGCGCAGGAATCTGTTCAACTCGACGATTGAAAAGACACTGGGATTCTTCCTGGGGTTTGCGACCTACTATATCATCGGTTTTGGCCTGTGGGCCGGGCAGTATTACATCATGGAAGGCGCGACCATGATGGACTCCATCAAGGATTGGTGGCTGGGCGGCGCCCTGACCAATGCGATGGCGCATCATACGGATCCCGGGACCTTTCCGGGGCTGAACACCTTCCAGATCTTCATCTTTTTCCTGGCGGTGTTTGCCGGCATCATCAACATTCTGCTTCATTTCGCGGTGTCGGAACGGATGAAGGCCTCGGCCTATTTCATCACCTGCATTGTGGCCACGGTGGTGTCCTCAGCCCTCAGCTGGGCGACCTGGGGGTCGGTCGGGCCGCTGACCAATGCGGGCTTCCACGACTTCTTTGGTGTGGGTTTCGTGTATCTGTTCCCGGCCGGAATGGCGCTGGTATTCACCCCCAAGCTGGGCGCGCGCCCCGGCATGATGGCGCCGCACCCGCGGATCTCGGCCTATCTGGCACCGAGCATCGGGTTGTGCGCTCCGGGCCTTCTGCTGATCTTTGCCGGCCTGCCGATGGTGATCCTGTCCTGCCTGTTCTTCTTTGATCCGGAAGCGCTGGCAGTCAGCATCACCATGGCCGACACCAGCGTCGGCATCGCAATCAACAATTACGCGTTGGTCTGGGCCGGCGGCGCAGTGACCGGCTTGCTGATCGCCTATGCTACCGGCAAATACGCCTATACCCTGCTGGGTCCGCTGGCGGGCTATGTCGCCGGCGCGTCCGGGTTCGACGTCTACCTGCCCTGGCAGGCGTTCATTGTCGGGCTTGTGGCGCCCTTTGCGGCCTATGCGGTTTATGAGTTCACGCTGAAGCGCGGCATCGACGAGCACAAGCTGTTCCCGCTGTTCCTGGGCTGCGGCACCCTGGGCATGGTGATGCTGGGCCTGTTCAAGGCCGGCACCCCGCGCGGCGGTTACTTCGGGGTAGAGGAAGGCGCCTATGCGTTCCAGCACGGGGAAATCTCGCTGGTGATGCAGCTGGCGGGCACGGCTGTCTGCATCGGCACCGGTGTTGTCACTGCGCTGGTTCTGTCTTTCATCCTGGAGCGGACCGTGGGAATGCGGGTGCCGGAGGACGACCAGATCGACGGGCTGGACGGCAAGAACTGGGACCTGGAGCCGGATGTGGTCACCCACGCGGACAGCCTGCAGCGCGCCTGATCGCGCCGGGAGCGAGAGAGTGGCCCTGGCGGGAGCCGGGGCCTTTTACGTTCGCGCCCCTGATACGGCGGGAATCGGCTATAGTCACTCTCATCAACAAAGAGGAGACCGCCATGCTGTACCCGCTTGCCTCGCTTGAGGCCGACAAGCTGGACGCGATCAAGAGCCTGGAAAAGGACATCGGCAGCCCTGTGGTGGCGCTGGCCGGTGTCGAGGCAAACACCGCCTCCCTGCCCGAAGACCAGCTGAAGAAACTGCAGGAGCTGGAAGCGGAACTGGGCGTCGTGCTGGTGGCCGTTAGACCGAACTAACGGGCGCAGCGGACAGGCACGGCACTGGCCCGGCACTGGCTCGGACGCGGCTGAAACGCCGGCCGCTGCGGTAGCTGCGGTGGCTGCGGTGCGGCACAATGAGGAAACCACTCTCGCGGTATTGGCGCTTGGGGCAGGCGTTTTGCATTGATCTGACCGCTGTGCATTTGCGAATGGGCGCGTCTGTCTGACGATTGGGACCTACTCAAATTGATGACAGGAAGTTCTCGTGACCGGTCAATATTTTCCCAAACTGCGCCAGCGTTTTGCCGAAGACATGCAAATCAAGGGGCTGCAGCCGAAGACGCAAACGATGCATTTGCGGGCGATGCGCGGCCTCGCCCGGTTTCCGGGGCATGCGCCGAATAGCGCGACGCCGGAGGAGTTGCGGGCATTTCAGCTTGATATGAAGGAACGGGGCGTTGGTGCGCCAACCTTCAATAACCGGTTGACGGTGCTGAGCTTCTTCTATGCAACCAGGTGTCTGCGCCCGGAGAGTGAAGGCGGAAAGGAAAACGATCCTGTCACTCGTTTTCCCGCTGAACGCGGCGCATGCGTTATCAGCGGGCAGCCAAGAAGATCCCCGTGGCGCTGAGCGCCGAGGACGTGTCACGCCTTCTGGAAACCGCGCCCGGACCTGGATTGCGATGCCGCGCTGCCTTTAGCGTGGCTTTCGGCGTGGCGCACGGCTTCGCCGGGGTCAGGAAGAAGGTGCCACCCCACAGGCTGAGGCACAGCTTTGCAACCCATCTGCCGGGGGCCGGGACTGATATCCGGGTCATTCAGGTTTTGCCCGGGCACGCCAAGCCGGAGACCACCACCAAAGGTGGCGGCCAACACCTTTCAGGATGTAGCCAGCCCCCTTGATCTGCTCATGAGACGGGAGGCCAATCCCGGTCAGGCAGGGCTCAGATGCCCCGTCCCGGACTGGAGGTCGCGGATATCTTCCGCGCCCGCGGTGCTGCCTGCCGTCATGACCATGCCGGACACCTGAACCTGCCACAGTTGAAGGTAATGTCCGCGATTGAGAGCTGCCGGACCGCAGCGCTCGGCGGGCATGCTGCCCGTCGAATACTTCCACGCGGTCTTTACGCTGCCAGCCCGGATCGCGGGTATTGCGTTTCAGAACAAGGCGGCGGCCTATGGCTTGCTGGTCAAGGTGTCGTCCCAAACGCTCCTGACCATCGCAGCCGGTCCAAAACACCCGGGTGTGAAGACCGGCATGACATCGGTTCTGCAGACGTGGGGTTCGGCAATGACCCATCACCCGCACGTGCATGTTTTCGTGCCGGGAGGCGGGCTGCCGCCAGATGGCACCCGCTGGAGCGCCTGCCGCCCAGGCGGTTTTCCTGCCGGTGAAGGTCCTGTCGAGGCTGTTTCGGCGCTCTGGCGGGATGAGCAAACCCGGATACCTTCGCTGCCCATCCCGCGCCGCTGCGCAAAACCAACCGGGCCGTTTATGCCAAACCGCCCTTCGGCGGGCCGGATGCCGTGCTTGCCTATGTGAGCCGGTATACCCACCGGGGGGCTATCTCAAACCATGAATGGGGGACGAAGGTCATGCGCCTGCCGGCAGATGAGTTCATCCGCCGCTTGCTCAACCCTGTCCTGCCCACCGGCTTCTACTGCATCAGACACGCTGGCTTCCTCGCCAATGGTATCCGGCGCGACAGGACGGGACGGATCAGGAGCTTGCTCGGCAAAGGGCAAAACCCGGATCAGGCAGCCGAAAACGATCAGCGCACCGGCACGGATGAAGAGGACCAGCTTCGAGCTGGCCCGGAATGCGGCAGCGCGATGCGTGTCATCGAGACCTTCCTGCGCGGCCAAACTCCAAAATACCGCGCACGCCCAAGGGAGGATGCAGCATGATCAAACCGTCACACCCGGCCCCGCCATCCGGCGGCACTGGACCAGTCAGTGCGGACAGCTTCCAGGCAACCGTGCCAAAACTGGACTGCGGAAACCGCACGCCCAGCACTACCCGTCCCCAAACGAGCTACCGTTCCGCGCAGAGATTGCAGCAGCGGTACCGACCCCCCCCCCATAACACCGAAATCCAACCACGCTTTCCTCCTTGTCAGACTTGCCGCCGCTGCAGCTCACGCTGACAGCAGCCACAAACCCTAGGGTCAGGATTCATAACCAATAGATGACGGTCGCGGCCAGAGCGATGGCTGAGAGGAAGACCTTGGGACAGCGATCATAGCGTGTCGCCACACGCCGCCAGTCTTTTAGCCTGCCGAACATGATCTCAATCACTGCCCGGCAGTGCATTGCGCAGCAATGTCACGAGAGGGGCGGTTGCGTCGTTTGTATCGGCGCTTGTCGTATTTGACCGGGGTCTTGCGTTGCTTTCTGCCGGGGATGCAGGCGCGTATCCCTTTGTCTTTCAACGCGTCCCTGAACCAGTCGGCGTCATAGCCACGATCCCCGTGCAACCAGTCGACCTTTGGCAGGCTACTGAGCAGTGCCCGCGCGCCGATGTAGCCGCTGACTTGGCCGGCGGTGACGAACAGGTTGAGCGGCCGCCCTTGGCTATCGCAGATGGCGTGCAGTTTGGTGTTCATGCCGCCCTTGGTCCGACCGATCAGGCGTCCACGCCCCCCTTTTTCGCGGCCATGCTGGTCGCAGTGCGGTGTGCCTTCAAATAGGTCGCGTCCGCTGCCCGGCAGGGCATTGCGCAGCAATGTCCCGAAAGGGGATCATCACGGTCTTTTCCTCGCCGTGTTCGACAGCCAGGCCGACCATCATCTGCGCGAAGATGCCTTTCTCGCTCCAACGCTTCCATCGGCTGTACAGCGTCTTGTGCGGAGCATATTCCCGCGGCGCATCCCGCCAGCGCAACCCATTGCGATTGATGAAGATAATCCCACTCAACACCCGCCTGTCATCGACCCGTGGCTTGCCGTGAGACTTCGGGAAGAAAGGGGCAAGTTTGGCCATCTGCTCGTCGGTCAGCCAGTAAAGGTCGCTCATGTCACCGCTCCGTTTTCTGAGCCGTGAATCACGCAGCGCGTTGAAAATCAATGCATCCTGACCCTAGACAGAGCGGGCTTTGCAGAGGTTTTGATGCCAAAAGAGTCAAAGGTTTGTGACGTTCCACAATACAAGCGATCGAGCTGTATCCGGGCACAGTGATGGCCGGCGGCATCTTCTTGCCATTGAACACCGCCTATACCGGGCCTGAAGCGGTCTATTTCGTGGGCGACGCGTCTCCGCGCGTGGTGGGTTGCGATCCGGCGCGAATGGGGGAGATCAGCGCAATTGCAGATGAGGCGCGTGTGCTGACCGCGGCGGAGGACGGCCAGTTCCGCCTTGGCGGTGCGGGTGGTTTTCCTTCTCTGCCCTCTCCGCATTGAATTCGGGCTTCAGAACAGGCCGTACCGCAGACAGCGTCACCCGGTCCAGCGGTGTGCGTCCTGCGGTGGCTAGGCGCTGTGTGACCCTCGCGCCACTCAGCAATCCAGGCCTCCGCCTGCGATTTGCGTCAGGCATCCGCCTGCGCAATCACCCGCTACAGGAACAGCGCAGCCTCCGTCAGTGGCCCGGGTTTTCCGGGTCGGTTTGCTCTGCGCCGCGGTCAAAGCGTTCGGCATAGGATTCGCTCAGGCGGCTGGGGCCGTGCAGCAACCGCCATTGACGGATGCCATTGCGCCAGCCTGCCCGGCCTTCGCGGGTGCAGGGCTCTTCGGCATCCTCAGCAGGTGTTTCTGTGTTCAGCAGCCCCCACACCGCCTGTTTACCCTGGCAATATGCTTCGGCGCCCCAAGCACCCAGCAGCTCCTGAAAGGCATCAAAGGCGGCACGGTTGAACACCTTGTCCTCGCCCAGCCGGTTGACCACCGGGTTCTCCGGATGCACGCCGCAACAGGGCACCCAGCCCTCGGGGATCGGGGTGTTGGCGGAATGGGTACGCTCGGCACGCAGCAGCTTGGGCAGCACATGGGTGTGCGGGCCTTCGGGGGATTTGCCACCGGTGTCGGGACCGCCGATCATTTGATAAACTTCGACCCGGCCAAGGCGGGTCAGCAGCACCCGGTGGGGATGGTGCTTCAGGATTGCCCCCATTGCCGGGTTGCCATGTTCAAACAGCGAGCGGCCGGCGTTTTTGTTCAGTAGGTCTAGCAATTCCGGATTGGCGGTGCGGATGCAGAAATCCGCCTGGTACTGGCCCAACCCCATGTCGAACAACTGGGCGCCGCGGTCTTCCTCGCGCAGGGCGCCTTTGTCGGGGCCAAGCGCGGTCAGCACATCGCGCTGGTTCATCGCGGCGGCGTCATGCGGCAGGCACAGGGATACCGCCTGGGTCCAGCGGTGCGGTTTGGGGCTGAGGATCTCATAGGCCACCGGGCGCACGCCCTCCAGCGTATCAATACGCACCCCGCCGCGGTCCGTGACCTGCATACGCCCGGCATGTTCTTGCGGCGCCGGGTCGCCATAGACGTGGTGGAACTCACCTATGGCGCCAAAAGACCCCATGTTCCAACCGCAGTCTTCCTGCATCAGCGCGTCTTTCAGCACTTGTTGAAGCTTAGGCATCTGCTGCCCTCCTGTTGGTTGCTTTCCACTCCAGAGCGCCGGTGTGGACGGCCTGGTAAACGGCTTTGCCGATGACTTCGCCGGTGGCGGTGTGCAGCCCTGCATAGGGGTTTGCGCCGGCCAGGGCTGCCACCGCGATGCAGTCGGTTCCGGTGCCCGTCGCGGTTCCGCTTGGCAAAATGATGCCAGCGTCCATCACGGCCGCGGTGCGGGCCTGGACGGCAATGCTCATCGCTTCGATCAGCCCGGCGTGGGTCAGCCCTTCGGAGAGGCGCAGTGCGACATTGATGGTGCCCCAGTTGCGGCCGGCGTAGTCCATCCGGCTCCCAACCCGCTCGGCGTTGGACAGGCCGACGGTGGCTACCGCATGGGCCTGGATGCCCTCCACCTCAGCCATGGCTTCGCAGTAGCGGCGCACATCGCGCGAGGTGAGAAAGGCCACGGCATCCCCGCCACCCCGCTGTGCCAGTTCACCGGCAAACCATTCGGTGACATCCAGATCCCGCGGCAGGTCACTGTTGCGGACTTCGCGCCACAGGATGCGGCGGGCGGTGACCAAGCCGGGGCGGTTCACTGCCCAGCTCAGCACCTGCATCTCCTCGCCCAGGTCAAACTCGATCCAGGGGCGCTCCAGAGTGACGGCACTCATCACAGCACCTCCAGTGGCTGGAACACCGGCCCTTGCGCCGTGGTCTCATGCCAGATCGAGATGCCAAAGGCGCGGGCCATCAAGTCCGGTGTCAGCACTTCGGCGGGCGGCCCGTCGGCGAGGATGCTGCCTTCGGCCAGCAGGATCAGCCTTGTGCAATGGCGCGCCGCCAGCCCCAGATCATGCAGAGAGACCAGCGCGGCGCGGCCTTCGGCAGCGAGGCTGGCAAAGACCTCCATAGTGGAGATCTGATGCGCCGGGTCCAGCCCTGCGGCAGGCTCGTCAGCCATCAAAAGCGGCGTGTCCTGCGCCAGCGCGCGGGCAATCAGCGCGCGGGCCTGCTCGCCGCCGGACAGGCGGGAGGCGGCGCGCTGACGGAACGGTTCCAGTCCCATGCGTACAATCGACTGGTCGACCAGAGCCTGATCGCCAGGCGGCAGCCGCAGCCCCTGCGGCAGATGCGGCAGGCGGCCAAGCGCCACCAGCCGCTCCACCGGGATCGGCCAGGCGATCTCGCGCGATTGCGGCATCCAGGCCACCGCGCGGGCGCGCTCCGCCGCGCTCATCGCTGCCAGCGAGCTGTGCCCTTGCGCCTGGATCAGCCCCAGGGCGGCGCGCATCAGGCTGCTTTTGCCTGCGCCATTCGGCCCCAACAGGCCGACGAATTCACCTGCCTGGATTTCAAACGACACATCGCGAAGCACCGGACGGTTCCGCAATGTGACAGCGAGGTTCCGGACTGAAAGCACGCTCATGCCAGCCCCTTCCGCGTCTTGTAGATCAGGTGCAGGAACAGCGGCGCGCCAACCAGCGCAGTGACCACCCCCAGTTTGAGATCCCGCGACGGCAGGATGATCCGCACAGCGATATCAGACAGTTGCAGCATGATGGCCCCGCCAAGCGCCGAGGCGCACAACAGCCGCGACGGCTGGCCGCCAACCAGCGGGCGCAGGATATGCGGCACCACCAGGCCAATGAAGCCGATAGCGCCCGCCACAGCAGTGGCGCCGCCGACAATGGCAGCAGTCCCGACCACCAACAGCAGCCGCAGGCGGTTCAGGTTCATCCCCATGGTCTGCGCCGCATCTTCGCCCAGAGTAAGCGCATCCAGACCCCGCGACAGCGTCATCAGGATCGCGGCCCCGGTCAGCGCAAACGGCAGCACCAGCCAGACATGCAGCATCGAACGGTCCGCCAGCGAGCCCATCATCCAGAACACGATCTCATTGGCGGCAAAGGGGTTGGGCGACAGGTTCAGCACCAGCGAGGTGAGCGCCGCCGCCATCGCCGAAATCGCGATCCCTGCCAGGATCAGCGTCAGCGAGCCGCCCTGCGGCCCGGCCAGCGCCATCACCAGAAACACACCCGCCAAAGCACCGGCCAGAGCGGCCAGCGGCAGGCCCAGGGTGAGGCTGGCCGCCAGTCCGGTGTTGATCGCCAAAACCGCCCCCAGCGCCGCCGAGGAGGACACGCCGATCAGTCCCGGCTCCGCCAGCGGATTGCGCAGATAGCCCTGCATCGCGGCCCCCGTCAGCCCCAGACCTCCGCCGATAATCACCGCCAGCAGCGCCCGCGGCAGCCGGATTTCGCGCATCACCAGCGTCAGCGGGCCATAGCTGTTGTCAAAAAGGGCCGCGAGGCTTTCGCCGATGCCCACATCCGCAGGCCCCACGGTCAGCGACAGAGGGAACAACGCCAGAACGGCCGTGGCAAGCATCAGCATCAGACGGGTCATTCCCGGCCCTCCTTTTCCAGAAAAATGCGGCGTTCCTCCGCCAGCGCCGCCACCGCGCGCAGCACATGCGGGGTGCCGCAGACCCAATCCGCATCGCGGATCTGCCCGGCACCGCTGCGGGCGGCCAGCTGCCGCACCACCGGATGCGCCAGATTGTCCTCGCTGCGGGAGGCGCGCGGATAGGGCGACGTGCCGATCAGCAGATCCGGCGCGGCCAACGCCAGCAGTTCCAGCGGCATATGACCGGAGTGCGCATAGCCCAGCTCATCCGCGATATTGCGCAGTCCCGCCGCGCGCAGGATTTGGCCCGCGAGGGTCATGCTGCCGGAAGTGAACCCGTTGGCGGCATAAAGCACGGCGCGTGGTGCCTCCGGCCCGGCTTGCTCGAACTTTTCCAGCCGCTGGTCATAGTCTGCCAGCAATGCGCGGGCCGCCTCTTCGCGGCCCAGAACCTGACCCATCTGCAGGATACGTGCGCGCACATCCTGCAGTGAGCTGGCAGGCTGGAACACCACCACCGGCACGCCAAGACGGCGCAGCATATCCGTGGTGGCAGGTGTTGAATAGGCGCCGGCAATCACCAGATCAGCCTGCAGCAGGTATATCTCCTCAGCCAGCCCGTGATTGACGGGATAAGCCATTGCCGCGTCAGCCATGGCCGAGGCGCGTGTGTCCCGCGCGATATAGGAGACCGAGGCCAGCTGGCCGGGGGCCGCCAGCAGCATCGCCAGCTGGTCGGCACAAAGATTCATCGTGACCACGCGCGACGGCCCGGCAATAGCACCGGTGGCGGCCCACAAAAGAGCCAGGACTATGCCGGGCAGCATGCGCATGGGTCAGAACGCGGCCCTTACGCCGATATAGGCGGCACGGCCGCGCTTGGCGTAGCCCCAGACGTCGGCGTAGTCCTCGTCGAACAGGTTGGTGACGCGCCCGGTCAGCACCACTTTGTCGGTCAAGTCATACTGGGCCGAGACGTTGACGGTGGTGTATTCCGGCAGTTCAGCAGTAGCAAAAGAGCCGAAAAACTGAGTATCCCAGTTGCCTGCTACATGGCGGACATCAGTCGTCACAGAGCCGCGGCCGTTGAAGGTTTTCAGAGTTGCGCTCAGCAGCAGTTCGTGCTCCGGACGGCGAACCTCAACCGAACCATCCGGGTTGGTGGCGTCCAGATAGGTGTAGGACAAGTTCAGATAGAGGTTTTCTGTGGCATCCAGGCTTGCCGCCAGCTCAACGCCTTTGCGTTCGCTGTCGCCTGCCTGATTGCGGTAGGAGAACGTGATTGCGTTCACCATGTAGCTCTCGATCTCTCCTGTCAGCGTCTCGTCGAAATAGGTCACATCAACCAGACCGCGCCCTTGCAGGAACGGCACCTCTACCCCGAAATCAAAGCTGCGGTTTTCCTCCGGCTGCAAGTTCGGATTGCCCAGGTAGGTGGTGGCGCCAAATGTACTGTTGGCAAACAGCTCAAAGTAAGACGGGTTCACGATCCCTGTCCCGGCGGAGCTGTGCAGCCGCACACCGCTGCCTGCGAAAGTATAAGAGGCACTGGCCGTCCAGCTGGTGGCATCTTCGAATACGCTGTTGTTGTCGTGGCGCACGCCAAGCTGCAGATCCAGGCCGTTGGCAAAGCTGCCGCGGTATTCCAGGGCAATCGAACTGGTTTCGCGCGCAAAGGCCGGGTTGGAACTGCTGGAATCCTCTTCCCATTCCAGCATTGCGTTCAAAAGGTGGTCTGCCTGATCCGCCGGCTGCCCGCCCAGGCCAAAGCTCAGCAGGTATTTTGCTGCTTCGGTCTTGGTCTCTGTCGGGGTGCCGCCATTGAAAGAGCGGTCAAAGTCAGTGCGTTCCAGCGACAACCGATGCTTCAGGCGGCCGCCCAACGTGTCCAGTTCGCCGTAGATCTGGGCCAGTTGCTCATCGCGGTCACTGATTTGCGTGGGATCATCCACGACATAGCTGGCCGCGTCCGTTGCGGTGAAAGAAGTGCTGTCGCTGTCATGGCGCTCATCCGAGGTGCGGACGTTGAAGCCAAGTTTCAGCCGGTCGGTGACGAGGTAATCGCCCTTCACCTGCAAGGTGCTGCGGCGGATGCCGTCCTCTTCACCACCATCGCCGGAGGTATCGTAGCCGTCGTCATTGTCATGGGCGAAGCTGAAGGAAATGCCGCCGCGCTCGGTCCGTGACGAGATCCGCGCCGACGCCCGGTAGCCGTCCGAACCCGCCTCGGCGCTGCCGCCATATTCGGTGCCGATGCCGCCGGTCCTGGTGATGATGCTGATCACACCGGCTGAGGCGTTGGAGCCGTAGAACACCGACTGCGGGCCGCGAATGACCTCGATCCGCTCGATATTGGCAGTGTCCAGGCCGGACAGAATGTACTCGCTGTCACCGCCAGAGGCTTCGACACCGTCGATCAGGATCAGCGTGTGATTTGCTTCGGCGCCGCGGATGCGGACCTGAGTGAAACTGTCGCCGGAGCCGTTCACCATCAGGCCGGGGACCGAACGCAGCGCGTCCTGCACGGTGCTGATACCGCGATCTTCGATTTCTTCGCTGGTCAGGACTGAGACGGAGCGGCCGTATTTCTGGGCCTCAATCGGCGTCAGGCCGCCGGAGACGATGATCTCCGCCAGGTCAGTGACCTCTGAATCCTGGGCGGTTGCTATTGCAGGGGTGACGGCCAGGGCCGCGGCCAGGGACAAGCTTGCCTTGCGCATATTCCATTCCTCCCGGCCCGCGCAACAAACGCAGGCCAAGTGACTGCCCAAGCGGGCAGTGTATTCGGGTCGGGTCTTTGGAAGGCACTGCCTCCGCAGACGGTGAAAACTGCCACCACTACGGAAATCCGTTATCTACGGCGCGCCCCGCACCGGGATAGGGTGATCATCCTGGCAGGTCTCCTGACTCGCGGGTCGAAGCTTTGCCGCGCCTTCCCGCCCCTTGGGGCAGTGGCATTTCGCAGCATTGCTCTCCGCTCACAGTTGCGGGGGCAGTCACGGATTCAGCGCCTGTTGGCTACACTTCACCGTGTTCCCTTTTACCCGGGTGGTTTCCCAGCCGGACCAGAATAGGCGCGACTTAGGCAAACCGGATTTGTTCTGTCAAGCGGAAGCAAACTCAATCGAGATTGCTATGGATTGACTGCAAGGTGAAATGAAAAAACAATTGTTTAAATTTATACACTTACGTCCGAGAACCTTCGTGAAGAAAATTCGGCTTTGAGCACCGGGGATGCGGCTTAAGTCCGAAAGGGAGTATGTCGAACCGCGGCCGATACTGCTGTTCAATCTCATGCGGGACCTATGAGGCGAGCTTTTGCAATGCAGGCAAGCCCGTCATTGCTCCTTTCCAGTGCCAGTTGAAAACTGGAAGGTTCACTTCCTGCGATTAGTGGCAAAAGTGTTTCCTCTTGCCCTGTCTGCTTGCAGCCGCGGTGAAGGAAAGGCGTCTGCGCGCCTTGGGCACTGCCCGCCAAAACGTCGCTGCACCATGCCTAACCCTCCGCACTTCCTTCTGCCATGCAGCGGGCGGTTTCCGGAAGTGCAGCGGGCCGTCGTGCTGCACGCGCGCCGCGAGAATCCGGCACTTCCGCAATGCGCTCGAACCAGCCCTCCCACCCAAGAAAAAAGCCCCGCAGACACCTGCGGGGCTTTCGTTTTCAGCAGCCGTGAGGCCGGGAAGATTACTCGTCGCCCGACTTCAGTGCGGCGCCCAGGATGTCGCCCAGCGATGCGCCGGAGTCCGAGGAGCCATACTGTTCCACTGCTTCTTTCTCTTCGGCAATCTCGCGTGCCTTGATCGACAGGCCCAGACGACGGGTCTTGGAGTCGACGTTGGTGACGCGGACGTCGACCTTGTCGCCAACCGAGAAGCGCTCGGGGCGCTGGTCGGCACGGTCGCGCGCCAGGTCGGAGCGGCGGATGAAGGACTTCATGCCCTCATATTCCACTTCGATGCCGCCGTCTTCGATCGCTGTCACGTTCACGGTCACGATCGAGCCGCGCTTCACGCCGCCAACCGCTTCTGCAAACTTGTCGCCGCCCAGAGCTTTGATCGACAACGAGATACGCTCTTTGTCGACGTCCACTTCGGAAACAACGGCCGAAACCATGTCGCCCTTGCGGTAGTTCTGGATCGCATCTTCACCGCGCTCGTCCCAGCTGAGGTCGGAGAGGTGAACCATGCCGTCGATGTCGCCGTCGAGACCAATGAACAGACCGAATTCGGTGATGTTCTTGACTTCGCCTTCGACCTCAGTGCCTTCCGGGTTGGCTTCGGAGAAGACTTCCCACGGGTTGCGCATGGTCTGCTTGAGGCCCAGGGACACGCGGCGCTTGGCGCCGTCGATTTCCAGAACCATGACGTCGACTTCCTGGGAAGTGGAGACGATTTTGCCCGGGTGGACGTTCTTCTTGGTCCAGGACATCTCGGAGACGTGGACCAGACCTTCGACGCCCGGCTCCAGCTCAACAAATGCACCGTAATCGGTGATGTTGGTGACGCGGCCCTTGTGGACCGAGGACAGCGGGTACTTGGCGCCAACCAGATCCCACGGATCTTCCTGCAGCTGCTTCATGCCGAGGGAGATACGGTGGGTCTCTTTGTTGATCTTGATGACCTGAACCTTGACGGTTTCGCCGATCGACAGGATCTCGGAGGGGTGGTTCACACGGCGCCATGCCATGTCGGTGACGTGCAGCAGGCCGTCAACGCCGCCCAGGTCAACAAACGCACCGTATTCGGTGATGTTCTTGACCACACCGTCGACCGCTTGGCCTTCGGTCAGGTTGCCGATGACTTCGGCACGCTGTTCGGCACGCGATTCTTCCAGGATGGCGCGGCGCGAGACAACGATGTTGCCGCGGCGGCGGTCCATTTTCAGGATCTGGAACGGCTGCTTCAGACCCATCAGGGGGCCCGCGTCGCGCACGGGGCGCACGTCAACCTGGCTACCGGGCAGGAACGCAACAGCGCCGCCCAGGTCGACAGTGAAGCCGCCCTTGACGCGGCCGAAGATCGCGCCTTCGACGCGCTGATCGTCTGCGTATGCTTTTTCCAGGCGGTCCCAGGCTTCTTCACGGCGGGCCATCTCACGCGAGATGACGGCTTCGCCGCGGGCGTTTTCAGCCGAGCGCAGGAAGACTTCCACTTCGTCGCCGACAGCGATTTCAGCAGCTTCGCCGGGATTTGCGAATTCTTTCAGATCAACGCGGCCTTCCATTTTGTAGCCGACGTCGATGATGGCCTGACCGGCTTCGATTGCCAGTACTTTGCCTTTGACAACCGAACCCTCGTCCGGAGTGTCCATTTCGAAGCTTTCATTCAGGAGGGCTTCGAAATCCTCCATTGATACGTTTTGAGCCATGAGGTCTCAGATTTCCTTTTCATACGGTTTTTCTGGCCATGCGGTTGTCTCCGCCGGTCTTGGTTCAGCCGCACAGGACGTGGCCCGGATCACATCTGATCAAACAAACACAAAGGGCCGAGGTGTGCCCCAGCCCTGCTCAGATGTGTCATCCGGACGTTGACCGCCCTTGTACCGACAGCGCGCGTATAGGCGGATTCCCGGGTGCGTGCAAGAGGAAGCTGATCAGAGCTGCGGCAGGCGGCCTGGATTGCCGCTTGCCGCATTGTTCACGCCTCAGGCGATTTCGGTCACGATGGTGTCGCGGGATTTGCGGACCTTTTTCATCGGCAGGAGCCAGTCGCCTTCTTCGGCGCGGGTGCCAAGCGGCAAGAGCAGGACCGAGCGCAGGCCACGGTCCTTGAGCCCCAGGATTTCGTCGATTTTTTCCGGCGTGAAGCCTTCCATCGGCGTGCTGTCGACCTCCAGTTCGGCGGCGGCGGCAAGGGCGAAGCCCAGCGCGATATAGGCCTGGCGGGCAGCGTGGTCGTGGTTGGTGCGCTCTTCACGCGGCAGATAGGTCGCCTTGAGGTTATCATAGTACTGGTTCAGCATCGGGATCTCGCCGCGCTCCTCGGTCATCTGGCGGGTGACGGCGTCGATACGGTCTTCCGAGTAGTTGTCCCAGGCGGCAAAGACCAGAAGGTGCGAACCGTCGGTGATCTGGGCCTGATCCCAGGCGTGCGGGCGGATCTGCGCGCGGATTTCGGGGTTGGTGATGACAAACACCTCAAACGGCTGGGTGCCCGAGGAAGTCGGCGCCATGCGGATCGCCTCGATGATCTGCTCGACCTTTTCCTGCGGCACAGGTTTTGCCGGGTCCATCTTCTTGGTTGCGTAGCGCCAGTTCAGTTTCTCGATCAGGGTGCTCTTGCTCATGTCTTGGGTCCTTTCTCGGCAGACTGCCAGGGGTGGTATACATTTGTGACTGGCTATATAAGGGGTACCGGAAGGGGCGCAAGAAGGCACAGGTTTGAGCCCCGGTAACACGGAAGGAACCGCCATGGCAGACGCCGCCAAATGCCCGGACTGCAGCCGCATAAACGAGGTGCTGTCACGGGTCGGGGACCGCTGGAGCGTGCTGGTGGTGATCTCGCTGGCGCAATACGGGGTGCTGCGGTTCAATGAACTGAAGCGGAACCTGGGGATTTCCCAGCGGATGCTGAGCCTGACCCTGCGCAGCCTGGAACGCGACGGGCTGGTCAGCCGCACCTATTATCCGACGATCCCGCCCAAGGTGGAATACGCGCTGACACCTCTGGGAGAGTCGTTCCGCGAGCCATTACGCGCGCTGGGGCTTTGGGCGCTGGAGCATTTGCCGGTGATCGATGCCGCACGGGCAGAGTTCGATGCGGCTGCGGAGGCGGAAAAGAAATCCGCCTGATGGCGCTGAATGGCAGGGGGCCCGGATCAGTGCCTACCGCGAGGGCTTGCTACTTGCGGATGTTCCAGACCCCGGCATCGCGCCGCATTAGGGACTGTTCCGCGGCGTTCAGCCGGGTCGCGGCGGCACCGGGATCCTTGCTGCCGCCCGCATTATTCCAGATCTTCAGGGCCGATGCCGGACTCCAAGGCAGGCAGGCAGAGGCCAGCCAGCGCCGCAGCCCGGGCGGCAATGCGTCATAGGCCTGCATCGGGTCCCCTGCCCGGCGCCGGCGTTTCAGGCCGGAATTCAGGTTCCGGCCTGCCTTGCCGTCAGCCATTGCGGCGCCAGCCCGGGAAAGGATCGTCCAGCGCGGCCCAAGCGGGATCAAAGCCGCCTGCGGGTTCCGGCATCAGGCAAGCGTCCAGACAGGCGGTGATCGCGTTCTTGTCCAGGCCTGCCCCGATAAACACCAGTTCCTGGCGGCGGTCGCCCCAGGTTTCATCCCAGTTCTGCAGAAACTCGCGCCGGGCTTCGGGGTGGGTTGGCCAGCGGTCTGTTGGCACAGCGGCCCACCACAACCCCAGCGGCCGGACCGAGGAAATTGCCCCGGCCAGCGTAAACTCAGCAGCCCATTCGGGACGGGTTGCCAGCCAGAAATGCCCTTTGGCCCGGATCACGCCGGGCAGATCGCCGTTCAGCACCGCGTGGATCCGGGCGGGATCAAAAGGCCGCCGGGCGCGGTAGACAAAGGAGGAAATGCCGTATTCCTCGGTCTCCGGCACGTGGTGATCAAGCCCGTAGAGTTCCTTGGCCCAGAGGGGGTGCTCATGCGCGCGGTCGAAATCGAACCGGCCGGTGTTAAAGATCCTATTACCGTCCACCTTGGAATGATCCGCGTGGATAACTTCGGCATCCGGGTTCAGCGCCTTGATGACGGCCATGGCTGCTGCGGTCTGATCCGGCCCTGCATCCGATACTTTGTTCAGGATAATGACATTGGCGAACTCGATCTGGTCGGTCAGCAGGTTGACCAATGTGCGGTCGTCTTCCTCGCCCAGGCTTTCGCCGCGGTCGCTGAGAAAATCGTGGCTGCTGAAATCCTGCAACAGGTTCACCGCATCGACCACCGTCACCATCGTATCCAGCCGGGCAACATCCGACAGGCTGGCGCCATCGGCATCCCGGAAATCAAACGTTGCGGCCACCGGCAAGGGTTCGGCAATCCCGGTGCTTTCGATCAACAGATAGTCAAAGCGCCCCTCCCCCGCGAGGCGGCGCACCTCCTGCAGCAGATCATCGCGCAGGGTGCAGCAGATGCAGCCGTTGGTCATCTCAACCAGTTTTTCGTCCTGCAGCGAAAGTTCGGAGCCGCCGCGCACCAGGTCTGCGTCGATGTTCACTTCGCTCATGTCATTGACGATCACCGCAACCTTGCGGCCCGCGCGATTGTTCAGGACGTGGTTCAAGAGCGTGGTCTTGCCCGCCCCCAAAAAGCCGGACAGGACCGTAACCGGCAGCCTCTTATCTGTCATGCGGGACCTCCATATGTTATATCATAACAAATCACAGGCTGGATAGCAGCCTGTATCGCAACCCGCAACCCTGAAACCTGCAGACGGGCCATGGCTAATGGGTGTCTTCCGCTTTCCGGATAACGCAAAACGGCATTCAGCCGCTGTGTTTCGCTTGCAGTCTGGACCGGCAGTCAAAAGCGGGCACAATATGAGCCAGCAACTGAATTTCCTTGTCATCATCTCCGGCGAGCACCGCAAGGATGCGATGGGCTGCGCCGGCCATCCGATTGTGAAAACCCCGAACCCGGATGCGCTGGCCGCACGCGGCACGATGCTCACCTCGGCCTATACGCCCTCCCCATGTGCGTGCCGGCACGGGCGGCGGCTGCGGGCGACCTGCGATCCGGAAGAGGTCAATGCCCGCGCCTATGCCGGCCAGCGCCGCCGGATCGCCGCTGTAGTGCTTGCTGACGATCCGGCCTTTCCCTAGGCTCGTGAACGGGAGGGTCTGCAATGACACTGAACGAAGCGATCGCAAGCCAGCCGCTCTGGGTGCAAATCTGGGTCAACATTCTGTTCCTGGGTGCTTTTGTCCTGCCGCTGGCTCTGCTGATCTGGAAGCCCAGCCGGGTGGCCGGGCTGGCCACCGTGGCGGCCAGTGTATTGGCGGGGGCCGGAGTTTATTGGCTATACGGGCAGCTTGGATATGTACGCCTCTTGGGACTGCCGCATATAGTCCTGTGGACACCTCTGCTGCTCTGGCTGTGGCAGCAGCGGGCGCAGCCCGGTATGCCCGTTTGGCCACGGCGGATCATTCTGGCTGTCTGCACAGTGATCGCAATTTCGCTGGCCTTTGATTATGTGGATGCGGCGCGGTATCTGCTGGGAGAGCGGCAGCCGTATTAACCGCTGCCGCGCACAAAAGTTTTGCAAAAACTTTTGGCAATTTTCTTACTTAAGAAAATTGCGCCGCCCGCCTAGAGGTCGATTTCCTGCACACCGTCCGGTTCGCCGGCGCGGGAGCCTTGGTTCGAGAAATGCAGATGTATTTTTTAACCCAGGGCACGGCCTACGGGTCCTCAACAAACTCTCGTTTGCCTTTCCGAACATGAGCAGCGGAATTCAAAGTCTCTACCCAAGGCCTGCAGGCGATGCGTCACGGCGTATCAAGTAGGAATTGGCGGCATCCTCGATCAGCGCGAAGTGGTTGATGGGCTTGGAGTTGAACACCATCCAGCCTTCCTCGAAGATCCGGTGCATGAGCTTGGAACCGCCGCGGCCAATGTCTATGTACAGCACTGCGATCTGGTACTTTGAGCGGGCCGCTGGTTTCACCAACAGGGGCGCGCTGCCCGGCAGGTTCCTCGCAGCCCAGCGGAACGGCAGCTCCGCAAACAGCTCTTCGAGGTTCCAGGGAGAGGTTTTCCTGCAACGGCTGCACATGGCGCCGGATTTCAGCCGGGGGCCGAGGACGGAGTACAGCATCACCTCGCCGATGCGGGAAACGTCACCGAGGCTGGACAACAGCAGCAAGGGCGGTTGCAGCACTCCGCCATCCATCACCGAATGCTCCCGCGCGGGATAGCCGAGATTGCGGACGTAACTACCGTTTTGGCGGCCTCCTGCAGGCCCTTACCGAGATAGCCGAACAGGGAGCGAGCGAACAGGCCGGCCCGTTCCGGCACCCGGGCGGCGTTCGCCTCATTGATATAGAGGTGGGATCCGCCACGTTTTTCAGGGTGTCGAACGGGTGCACAAGCCGGTTGCGGCAGGAAAACAGTTCACCCCCTGGTTTGCCCCTGATGTGTTACAGCTTGGCGACGATGCGCGGCCCAACCAGCAACAGTTTGGCGGCGGCCTGCCACAGCACGCACCAAGTGACGCGGGTCAGCCTGCGTCCGGCATTCCGCTATACAAAACGGCGCTCGATCACCCGCGCCAGCAGGGTGATCCGGCAACCCAGGGAGTTGTGGACCTGGGAGCGCCAGACCGTCACGTTAATTGACATTGCCAACTATTTTGCCGGAAAAGGCCAGCCACACTTCTGCGCGCGTACTTGCAGGCCTTGTTCGGCCGGGCAACAGATCCGGCCGAACAAGGCTGTTCAGTCGTTCATCACGCTTTCCCGCCCGAACATTATGTGTATATATATAGTCATTAAAATTCTTTAATCGAATTGGGAATCCGAATGCCAGCCCCCCGCGAGAACATGAGCTACAGGGATATCAAGCAGGTCGTTCTGGACCGGATCCAAAACAAAATCTGGGCGCCGGACAGTCTGCTGCCCAGCGAAACGGACCTGGCAGTTGAATTTTCAAGCACGCGCACCACTGTGAACCGGGCACTGCGGGAGCTGGCCGAAGAAGGCTATCTGGAACGCAAGCGGAAGGCCGGGACGCGGGTTTTGAATTCACCGGTCCGCAAAGCCCAGTTTTCCATCCCCCTGGTGCGGGATGAAATCGCTGAAACAGGCGCCGCCTACCGGTATTCCCTGGTGGAAAGCCGTATCATGCCCGCCCCGGCATGGCTGTCAGCCCGGCTTGATATCCCTCAAAAGCAGGAGGTTCTGCATATCAGATGCATGCATTATGCCGGCAATGCGCCGTTCCAGTATGAAGTGCGCTGGGTTGTGACAGACAGCATCCCCGAAGTACTGGAGGCGGATTTCACCCAATCCGGTCCGAATGATTGGCTGGTGCAAAAAGTTCCCTTCACAAATCTTGAGCTGAGCTTCATGGCGACCAAGGCCGATCAGACAGTGTCCGAATTTCTGGACGCCCCTCTGGGGGACCCGTTGTTCACGGCGGAAAGGATTACTTGGCTGCGCACCAAGCCTGTAACGCTGGCAAAGCTGTTTTTTGCTCCCGGATATAAAATGACGACTCATCTTTAAGGTTTGCGCCCGCACGCCTAGCGGCCTGCGCACTGACGCCAGGTTCGGAATTGAAAATGCCCAGCGCCTGCAACCTGCATCTTAGGGCCGCCAGACAGCATCCTGGCCCACACGGGTGATACTGGCGGACAGGGTCTTGAACTCACTCCGGATATAGCCCGCGAACCGCTTTACAGAGGGCCGCATTGGCTGGGCTTCATAGCGCAAAATGCCCAAATGCCGGTCCGGATCACCAATGCGGACCGGCAGGGCGCTGATTGATTTCTGGCGCCGCATCATGAACACCACCGAAAACGGCAGCACTGTCAGCGCGTCGGACCCCGTAAGGATACTGACCACCGCGCTGAGGGAGCCGCCGGAGAAACTGACCTTGAAGTCCTTCACTCCGATCCCTTCAAGCACCGCGCGCAGGTCGTGGTAAAGCGGGCTGTCCGCCGGTGGCGCGATCCAGGAATACTGCGCAATTTCCGGCAGCTTCACTGCCCCGCGCCGGACCAGCGGATGCCCTGCCCGGCAGGCGATAACATTGCGGCCAGGCAGGATCTGATCAAAGGAGAACCCTTCGGGAATTGACGCCTGCCGCAACGGCAGAACGGCCAGATCAAGGGTTCCCTCCTTGAGCTTCGGCATCAGGTCGCCGGGATAGCCGTAGCTCTGGTCGATACGCACGTCCGGGTAGCCCATCTGAAACTCGGCGATCATGGGCGAGATCACCCCGTCGAGGAACACCGGCGTGCCGGCAACCCGCACTGCGCCGCTTTTGCCGCGCTGGAATTGTTCCAGAACCGCACCGCTGCCGCGCACTGCCAGAAAGACCTTCCTGCCTTCCTCGGCCAGGGCAAGGCCCAATTCGGTCGGCTGCAGCGGGCGCCTGCCCGGCTCAAACAAGGGGGCGCCGACGCGCTCCTCCAGCATCGCAAGCGATCGCGACAGGCTTGGTTGCGACTTGCCAAGCAGCTCTGCCCCCTCGGTCAACCCGCCGCGATCAACGATGGCAAACAGCAATTCAAGGTGACGGGGATCAAGCTTCATACCGAAAGGTTATATTAACGCCCTCAAGTTCGATCAAGTTCGAAAAATTATCCATCATATTGGTGTCACACCCGGTTTGGAGGCACCCGGCATGTTCGACACTGCAAAATACGGATCAGATCAGACCGTCATCTTTGAGGCGGGGCTGCACCGCGCCTTGGACCGTCATGTTTCTGCGCTGGATGCCAACCGCGTTCTGGTGCTGACCACACCGCATCAATCGGATCTCGGGCTGGAGCTGGCGGCGCAGCTGGGCGCCAAGGCGGCAGGTGTGTTCTGCCGCGCCGCCATGCATACGCCGGTCGAGGTGACCGAGGAAGCCCTGGCACATCTGCAGGATGTCGGCGCGGACACTGTGCTGACGGCCGGCGGCGGTTCGACCATCGGGCTTGGCAAGGCGCTGGCTCTGCGCATCGGCGTCACCCAGATTGCCCTGCCCACGACTTATGCCGGCAGCGAATGCACGCCGATCCTCGGCCAGACTGAGAACGGGGTGAAAACCACGGTGAATGACAGCAATCTGCGCCCGGCCGCCGTGCTTTATGACCCGGAACTGGTGGCAACCCTTCCGGTACCGATGACCGTGACAAGCACGCTCAATGCCATGGCCCATGCCGTCGAGGCGCTCTATGCGCAGGACCGCAATCCACAGTCGACTGAACTGGCGCTGACCGGGCTGCGTATCTTTGCCGGCGCCCTGCCGCGGGTGATGGAGGATCCGGCCGGTCTGGAAGCGCGCCTTGCCACGCAGCAGGGTGCCTGGGCCTGCGGCACGGTACTGGGACAGGTGGGCATGGCGCTGCATCACAAGCTTTGCCACACACTTGGCGGCAGCTTCGGCCTGCCGCACGCAGAAACCCATGCCATCGTGCTGCCGCACTCCGCCGCCTATAACGCTGCTGCCGTGCCCGGCCTGCTGGCCCCCGTTGGCGAAATCTTTGGAAGTGCCGATCCGGCGGCCGCTCTTTGGCAATTCGCCAAGGATCACGGCGCCCCGATGGCGCTGCGCGATCTGGGGCTGGCAGAGGCGGATCTGGACCGCGCTGCCGATCTGGCAGTGCAGAACCCCTATTGGAACCCAAAAGAAATCACCCGGCCGGGCATTCGGGACCTGCTGGCGCGCGCCTGGGGAGGAGACGCGCCGGGTAACTGAACCATGAGCTGTCATCAGGGAGGAGACCCCATGATCAACCGCCGAACATTGCTGAAAACAGGCACCGCTGCCGGGCTGCTGAGCACAAGCAGACTTGCCGCGCCCGCCTTGGCCCGGGGCGTAAAAATCAAACTGGGCTACATCAGTCCGCAATCCGGCCCGCTCGCGGCCTTTTCCGAGGCGGACCGGTTCATCCTGGACGGCTTTGCCGCAACCGACGCGGGCCGGAATTTTGAGGTCATCGTCAAAGACAGCCAATCGAACCCGAACCGCGCGGCGGATGTGGCGCGCGAGCTGATCGTGGATGACGGCATCGACCTGATGCTTGTCGCCTCTACGCCGGAAACAACCAACCCGGTTGCCACAACCTGCGAGGCTGAGGAAATTCCCTGCATCTCCACCGTTGCCCCCTGGCAGCCGTGGTTCGCCGGTCAACAGGGCGACTCCGGCGATCCGGGGTCGTGGGAGCGGTTTCACTATGCCTATCACTTCTTCTGGGGGCTGGAGGACATCATCGCGGTCTTCAATGCCATGTGGAGCCAGCTGGACACCAACAAATCCGTCGGTGCGCTTTACCCGAACGATGGCGACGGCAATGCCTGGGGCGACCCGGTGCTGGGCTTCCCGCCGGCACTGGAGCAGAGCGGCTACAGGCTGACCGACCCTGGGCGCTACCAGAACCTGACGGATGACTTCTCCGCCCAGATCAACGCCTTCAAACAGGCCGAAGCGGAGATCGTGACAGGCGTGCCGGTCCCGCCTGATTTCACCACATTCTGGACCCAGGCCAAACAGCAGGGCTTTGCGCCCAAGGCTGCCACCATCGGCAAGGCGGTCCTGTTTCCGCAGGCAGTCGAGACCCTGGGGGATGCAGGCCACAACCTCAGCTCCGAAGTCTGGTGGTCCCCGAACCATCCGTTCAGCTCCTCACTGACGGGCCAGTCCGCAGCCGGTCTTGCCCACGGCTTCACCGCTGCAACCGGGCGGCAGTGGACCCAGCCGATCGGATTTGCCCATGCGCTGTTCGAGATGGCCGCTGATGTGATGGCCCGCGTGGATGATGCAGGGGATGCAGATTCCGTGTCCGAAGCAATCGCCGCCACCGAGCTTGCCTCCATCGTCGGACGCATCGCCTTTGACGGCACCGGCCTGCCGCCGTTTGCGCAGGCGAACGTGGCCAAGACACCACTGGTGGGCGGTCAATGGCGGCTGACAGAAAGCGGCAGCTATGACCTTGTGATCGTTGACAGTTCCACCGCGCCCGAGGTGACGGCGGGCGGCGTGATGGAACCCATTTCATGATGCTGAAAGGAACCCTGTATTGCCGCATCGGCGCGATGGGGCGGGTGGAGCTGCTGACATGACCCTTCTCTCATTGCTCAACGTTTCGAAAAGCTTTGGCCAGCTGAAAGTGGCTGATGACGTCACCCTGGAGATTCCGGCGGGCCAGGCGCTTGGCATCATCGGGCCCAATGGCGCGGGCAAGTCGACGCTTTTCAACCTCATCACCGGCAATCTGCGCAGCGACGCCGGATCCATCCGCTTTGACGGGCGCGACGTGACGGCGGTACCCGCCATGCAGCGCTGTCTTGCCGGTGTCGGCCGCTCCTTCCAGGTGCCGCAGCCCTTCGGCAACATGACCGTGTTCGAGAACCTGCTGGTGGCCGCCACCCACGGGCGCAAGGCCTCCGAACGGGATGTGCAGGCTGATTGCGCCCGCATTCTAAGCCAATGCGGTCTGTTGCAGGCGGCCAACCAACCGGCTGGCGGCCTCGCACTGCTGCAGCGCAAGCGGCTGGAGATGGCGCGTGCGCTGGCAACGGATCCCAAGCTGCTGCTGCTTGACGAAATCGCCGGCGGTTTGACCGAGGGCGAATGCCTGTCCCTGGTGGACACCATCCGCAGAATCCATGCCCGCGGTGTTACCATTATCTGGATCGAACATGTTCTGCATGCGCTCACCTCGGTGGTGGAGCAGCTGCTGGTGCTGAATTTCGGCAAGGTGATCGGCCTTGGCGCGCCGGATGAAATCATGAACCGGGCCGAGGTCCGGGAGATCTATCTGGGGGCCGGTGTCTGATGCCCATTCTGGAAACACGCGGCCTAACCGCCCGTTACGGTGACTTTCAGGCGCTGTTCGGCATCGACTTGCGGCTGGACGAAGGGGAAACCCTTGCCATCATCGGTGCCAACGGCGCGGGAAAAACAACCCTGATGCGGGCGCTGGCAGGTGTTCTGCCATCGGCCCCCGGCATGGTGCATCTGGCGGGCCGGCCCGTAGGGGGCCTGAGTGCGGATCAGATCATGCCGCTGGGTCTTGCGATGGTACCAGAGGGGCGCAAACTGTTCCCGTCTCTCTCGGTCGAGGAGAACCTTCTGATCGGCACCTACGGGCGCAAGGTCCCAGGCTACTGGAGCCTGGAAGCGATCTACGACTTGTTCCCGATCCTTGCAAAGCGGCGGCACCATCCGGGCACTGCGCTTTCGGGCGGGCAGCAGCAGATGGTGGCCATCGGCCGCGCGCTGATGTCGAACCCCAAGGTTCTGTTGTGTGATGAAATCAGCCTCGGCCTGGCGCCGGTGGTGATCCGGGACATCTATGCCGCCGTGCCGAAAATCCAGGCCAGCGGCGCCAGCCTGATCGTGGTGGAACAGGATATTGGCCAGGCAATGGCAGCTGCCGACCGGGTCTGCTGCATGATGGAGGGTCGCATCACCCTTGAAGGGCGGCCCGAAGATCTGCGCCGCGAGGATATCCACGCAGCCTATTTCGGAGCCGCCGCATGATCTGGATCGACACAATTCTGCAGGGCATCCTGCTGGGTGGGCTTTATGCGCTGTTCGCGGCTGGTCTCAGCCTCGTTTTCGGGATTATGCGGCTGGTGAATCTGGCCCATGGCGACCTGATTGTATGCGCGGCCTACTTGATCCTTGTTCTGGTAACGCTTCTGGGATTGCCGCCGTTTGCGGCGGCGCTGATGGCCGCGCCGGTGATGTTCGCTGCCGGGTGGCTGCTGCAATTGCACCTGCTGAACCGCACGCTGGGGACGGATATCCTGCCGCCGCTGCTGGTGACGTTCGGCCTGTCGATCGCCCTGCAGAACGCCCTGCTCGAAGGGTTCAGCGCCGACAGCCAGCGCCTGCCGGGCGGTGCGATCGCCACCGCCTCGGTGAAGCTGGGCGATCTCAGCATCGGGGTGCTGCCGCTTCTGACCTTTGCCTCCGCCGTTCTGGTGATCCTGGGGCTGAATCAGCTGTTTTACCGCACCGCGCTGGGCCGCGCTTTCCGTGCCACTTCGGATGATGCGGTCACGGCAAGCCTGATGGGCATCCGCCCCGGGCGCATTTTTGCCACGGCTACGGCAATTGCCATGCTGGTGGTGACGCTGGCGGCGCTCTACCTTGGGATGCGGGCGAATTTTGATCCGGCAATCGGCCCTGCCCGCCTGATCTATGCTTTTGAGGCTGTGATCATCGGCGGCCTCGGCAGCCTGTGGGGCACGCTTGCGGGCGGTATCATCATCGGCGTCGCACAGACGCTGGGCGCCGCTGTGAACCCCGAATGGCAAATCCTGGCCGGGCACCTGGCCTTCCTCCTCGTGCTGCTGGTGAAGCCGCGCGGACTGTTTCCAAGGGCGGTGGACTGATGGCTGATCTTACACACTCTCCGGCACAATCTGCGGCACTTTCTGCGGCGGCACCGTTTCGCGTGACGACCCGCACAAAGGCGTCCAATATGTTCGGCCTGCTGGCCTGCGGCGTGATCCTTCTGCTGGCGGTTTTGCCGTTCTTTGCCGGGCGCGGGCTGATCCAGGATCTGTTTTTCATCCTGACCATGCTGGTGCTGGCGCAGCTTTGGAACCTGCTTGCAGGCTACGGCGGGTTGGTCAGCATCGGCCAGCAGGCCTTTGTCGGCATCGGCGCCTATGCGATGTTCGGCGGCGTCATCATCGCAAGCATCGATCCGATTGCTGCAATCCTGCTGGGCGGGCTGGCGGCAGCGGTCCTTGCAGTACCGATGGGTTTTTTCGCCTTCCGCCTTGCCGGCGCCTATTTCGCCATTGGCACCTGGGTCATGGCCGAAGTCGCGCGGCTGCTCCTTGCACAGGTTAAAACACTTGGCGGCGGCACCGGCACCTCCCTGCCCCGCACCGCCACCCGCGGGATGTGGGCGACCGACTGGATCAAATCCGCACTGGATGTAAAGACCGCCGCCGCGCGCGATATCCTGACCTACTGGCTGGCGCTGCTGCTGGCAGTGGTAGTGATCGCGGCGATCTACGCGCTTTTGCGCTCGCGCCGCGGACTGGCGCTGTCGGCCGTGCGCGACAACCCGGAAGCCGCGAAATCCGTCGGCGTCGATGCTGGCCGGATCAAATGGCTGGTGTTCCTGGCGGCCAGCTTTGGCACCGGGCTGGCCGGGGCGCTGATCTATGTGCAGAAAGCCCGCATCAGCCCCGATGCCGCCTTCAGCGTCACCGATTGGACGGCTTACGTGATTTTCATTGTGGTGATCGGCGGCATCGGCACAATCGAGGGCCCGATCCTGGGCGTGCTCATCTTCTTCGCATTGCAATCGCTGCTGGCCGACTTTGGCAGCTGGTATCTGTTCACGCTTGGTCTTATCGGAATCGCGGTCATGCTCCTGGCGCCGCGCGGCCTATGGGGGTTTTTCTCCGACCGGACCGGCATTCAGCTTTTTCCCGTTCAGCGGCGTCTGAACGGCGGCACACTCAAGGAGGAATAACCATGGCTGAGATCGAAACCGACGTGCTTATCATCGGCACCGGGCCTGCGGGCTCTGCAACGGCGGCGCTTCTGTCAAGTTACGGCATCGCGAATATGGCGATCAACCGCTACGGCTGGCTGGCCAGCACCCCGCGCGCACATATCACCAACCAGCGCACAATGGAGGTGCTGCGCGATCTGGGGCAGGATGTCGAAGCGGAGGCCTATATGCATGCGGCCCACCAGGACCTGATGGGCGAGAATGTCTTTTGCGAAAGCCTTGCCGGCGAAGAGATCGGCCGTATGAAAAGCTGGGGCAACCATCCCCTGTCCAAGGCCGAGCATCTGCTGTCCAGCCCGACGATGATGAACGACCTGCCGCAAACCTTCATGGAGCCGATCCTGTTTGCAACCGCCTGCAAACGCGGCACCCAGGCCCGGATGAGCACCGAATACCTGAGCCACACCCAGGACGCGGAGGGCGTGACCACCACCTGCCGCGACCGCCTGTCTGGCCGCGAATTCACGGTCCGGTCAAAGTACCTTGTCGGTGCTGATGGCGGCAACTCGCTGGTGGCGCAGAACGAAAACCTTGCGATCGAAGGCAAGATGGGCGTGGGCGGGTCGATGAACATCCTGTTCCGCGCGGATCTGTCGAAATACGTCGCTCACCGGCCCAGCGTGCTGTACTGGGTGATGCGGCCCGGCGCCGACGTCGGCGGCATCGGCATGGGGCTGGTGCGCATGGTGCGGCCGTGGAACGAATGGCTGATCGTCTGGGGCTATGACATCAACGAACCCGCACCGGTTGTGGACGAAGCGATGGCAACACAGGTCGCGCGGCAGCTGGTCGGCGACCCGGAGCTGGAAATCGAGCTGATCTCGGCCAATACATGGACCGTGAACAACGCCTATGCCCCCCGGATGCACAACGGCCGCGTCTTCATCATGGGCGATGCGGCACACCGGCACCCGCCCTCGAACGGGCTTGGCTCCAATACTTCGATCCAGGACAGTTTCAACCTCGCCTGGAAACTGGCCGCGGTGCTGAACGGCCAGGCCGCGCCTGCGCTGCTGGACAGTTACACCGCCGAGCGCGCACCGGTTGCCAAGCAGATCGTTACCCGCGCCAACCAGTCCATCAGCGAATTCGGCCCGATCTTTGACTCCCTCGGCATGACCGGCGGCACCGGTCTTGAGGAGATCCGCTCGAGCGTGGCGGCCCGCTGTGAAACCACGCCGGAGGCGGAAAAGCAGCGCGCTGCAATCCGCGACGCAATCGCTTTCAAGAAATATGAGTTCGACGCCCATGGGGTGGAAATGAACCAGCGCTACAAATCCGATGCCGTGGTCACCGACGGGCAGTTGGAACCGGCATTCGAGCTGGACGCGGAACTGCACTACCAGCCCACCACCTGGCCCGGCGCGCGGCTGCCGCATGTCTGGGTTTTCGACCCTGAAACCGGAGAAAAGCATTCAACTCTGGATCTGTGCGGCAAGGGGGCCTTTACCCTGCTGACCGGCATCGGCGGCGAGGCCTGGGAAGAGGCGGCAAAGGCCGTGGGGGCGGAGTTCGGTCTGCCGCTGACGGTGCGTCTGATCGGACCGCGGCGCAAATTCGCGGACCATACCGGCGATTGGGCGCGGGCTTCGGAAATTGCTGATTCCGGCTGTATTCTGGTTCGTCCCGACCATCACGTCTGCTGGCGCGCCGACGAAATGGCCTCGGATCCCGAGGGCGAACTGCGCCGGGTGCTTTCCCATGTATTCGGCCGCGGCGCGGCGGCCTCCATGGCAGCGGAGTAACAATATGCTTGATGAACACGAAAAGGGTTATTTCACCGAAGAAACCAGCGCCGAGGTTGTTGCCGCCCGCAACGCCAAGGCCGAAAACGAGCGGCTGCGCGACTGCGTCAATATCCTGGTGAAACACATCCACGCCGCGATTAAGGAAATGGAACCCAGCCAGGAAGAGTGGTTCAAGACCATCATGTTCCTGACGGAAACCGGCCATACCTGCGATGACTGGCGGCAGGAGTTCATCCTGCTGTCGGACATCATGGGCGTTTCCATGCTGGTGGACGCGATCAACAACCGCAAACCCTCCGGCGCCTCCGAAAGCACGGTGCTTGGCCCCTTCCACGTGGCCGAGGCGCCGGAACTGCCGATGGGTTCGAACATCTGCCTTGATGGCAAAGGCGAGCCGATGCTGGTCAGGGGCCGGATCCTCGACACGGATGGCAACGCGGTCGCGGGAGCCAAGATCGACGTCTGGCAGGCCAATGACGAGGGGTTTTACGATGTGCAGCAAAAGGGCATCCAGCCCGATTTCAACCTGCGCGGCGTGTTTCGCACCGGTGCCGATGGCACCTATAGCTTTCGCGCCGTTAAGCCGAAATTCTACCCGATCCCGGACGATGGCCCGGTGGGCAAGCTGCTGCGCGACCTTGGCCGCCACCCGTACCGGCCTGCGCATTTCCACTACATCCTTGAGGCCGCCGGGTTTGAAAGCCTGACCACCCACATCTTCGACCCGGATGACCCCTACATCAACTCCGACGCGGTCTTTGGTGTGAAGGAAAGCCTGATGGCCAAATTCGACCTGATCGAGGATCCGGCAGCGCTGCAGGAGGCCGGATTCGATGAGGCCTTCTATCTGGTAGAGCACGACTTTGTTCTGGCCAAGGGCTGACGGCATGAGCAAACCCTGCATCATCTGCGTCGCGATCACCGGCTCCCTGCCGCGCAAGGCGCACAACCCGGCAGTGCCGGTCACGGTCGAAGAACAGATCGAAAGCACCCATGCGGCGTTTGAGGCCGGGGCCAGCATCTGCCACGCGCATGTGCGCAATGAAGACGAGTCCCCCTCATCGGATCCGGAGAGGTTCGCGCGTCTCAAGGAAGGGCTGGAAAAGCACTGCCCCGGAATGGTGGTCCAGTTCTCCACCGGCGGGCGATCGGGTGCGGGCAAGGAACGGGGCGGCATGCTGCATCTTCGGCCGGACATGGCATCGCTTTCGGTGGGGTCGAACAACTTCCCCGCCCGCGTCTACCAGAATCCGCCGGATCTGGTGGACTGGCTGGCGGCTGAGATGATCACCCACGGTGTGAAACCCGAGATCGAGGCCTTTGACCTCAGCCACATTCACCAGGCTGCACGGATGCAGGCGGACGGGCGTTTGAAGGGGCCATTGTACATTCAATTCGTGATGGGGGTGAAAAACGCCATGCCCGCCGACCGCGATGTCTTTGACTACTACGTGAAGACCGTAAACCGCCTGTTGCCCGGTGCAGAATGGTGCGCTGCGGGGATCGGCCGGGACCAGCTGACCCTGAACGAATGGTGCGTCGCCAATGGCGGCCACGCGCGGACAGGACTGGAGGACAACATCCGTCTTGGCAAAGACCGGCTCGCTTCGTCCAACGCCGAACTGGTGGCAAGGGTGACAGAGATCTGCCACCGGCACGGCCGCCCGGTCGCCACACCGGCCCAGGCGCGGCAAATTCTCGGCTTGGCGTGACACTGGAATTCGGCATGGACCTGCGGCGGATCAATATTGAAGCAGCGAAATCAACTGAGCAGACCCGATAGCGGAAATGCAGGTTCCTAGCATGCCACGCGGGGCACTTCACGGCTAGGCCCGGATGCTGTCAGGCGGCGTGAAAATGTTGCAGATTGCGCCGCTTGAGCGCCTGGCGGGCCAGGCCGCCGTAAGCCCTGCGGACCAGCCCGCGCCCGTGTTCGCCAACCAAGCAATGAACCGCAGCCAGTTCAGGGAAGAGACCGAAAAGTTCCTGCCGGTCTGCAGCGCACAACCCGCGGATGGCTTCGGGACCGGGCCAGAATGTCTCCGTTGCGATACCTTCTGCGAAAATCACCTCATGCCGCTCGGTCATGAGGTGCACATAGGTGACCGGATTGGCTGCCCCGGCCTGTTGTGTGCAGTTTTCGTCAACTGCTGCCAGCAGTTTCGCCGAGAGAAAACTTTCGCCAAGCTGCGTGTCTTGTCCAAATGCTTTAGGGCCGGTTAACAGACGGTGCTGGGGGGACAGCAGCATCGGGCGCTCCGGAGACAGCAGGCCGCCCGGTCGGACACAATATGGTCTTAGATGCGGGTGCTGCGCCAGCTCTGCCGGGCTCAGCGTGCGCTTGCCGACCCAGATTACTGGCTGAAAACCGTTGTCGGCGGTTTGCAGCATGTCGCCCACCCGGATCCCGCCCGCAGGCACTGCACCGCGTCTGGTGGCAAGAAGCACACCCGGCGTGAAACAGGGGATGCCTGCAGAAATGAGCTGGGCGGTGGTTGTGATCTGTGACGGGGCCACCCCCTGCAGAACAAGTTTTTCACCCCCCGGAAACGTGAGCAGCGCATTACCGGATCCATCGTCTGTCACCGAGATATCGCTGGTGCGGACAGCCCCGTCGGGTCCGGTACCGCCGGTCAGATCGGAAACATCAATCTGGTCATTGAAGAAACCGTCGCTGTCATCGTCAGCAATGCTGAAATCGCTGACAGTGTCGATGCCGCCCGCCCCGGTCAGGATCAGTTCGTCATAGCCGGCCCCGGTTGTAATGGAATCATTGCCCGCGCCAAGCGTGATCGTGTCATCGCCTGCTCCAGCGTCGATCGACACCCCGGCGCTGTCAGCCGAAGCATCCACCACATCCGCCTGATCCGTCAGCTTAAGCGCCTCGATCTCGGAAAAGGTGATTGTGTCAGTGCCGTCGGTGATCGTGCCGGCCTCATCGCCGGTATAAGTGACCGTGACCCCGGTGGTGACCGCCGAGACGTCGACCGTATCGTAGTCGTTTCCCGCCTCGCCGCCGGTCAGGGTGTCATTGCCGAACCCGTCGGACATCCGGAACGTATCCGCATCAGCCTCGCCGTGCATTTGATCGTCGCCGCTGCCGCCCACCAGCAAGTCATCGTCGTTGCCGCCGTACATGGTATCGGCGCCGTCGCCGCCTTCGAGAGTGTCATTGCCATCGGTTGCGACGATGCTGTCGTCACCGGTGCCGCCTACCAGGCTGTCATCACCGGCAGAGTTCCGCAGCGTGTCATTGCCCGCACCGCCGATCAGCGTGTCATTGCCAAGACCGGTGGTCAGGCTGTCGTTGCCGTCGCCGCCTTCGATGTAGTCGTCGCCATCGCCACCGGCGATCGTGTCGGCGCCGATACCCCCGATCAGGGTGTCGTTGCCGAGGCCGCCGTCCATCACATCATCGCCGCCGCCGCCCTCCAGGCTGTCATGGCCTGACTCGCCGTACATCAGATCGTTATCGTTGCCGCCAACCAGCAGGTCGTCATCGTTGCCGCCGTACATGGTGTCGGCGCCATCACCCCCGATCAGCGTGTCGTTGCCGTCGGTTGCCACGATGCTGTCGTTGCCCACGCCGCCGACCAGGCTGTCATCACCGGCAGAGTTCATCAGCGTGTCATCGCCTTCGCCGCCGATCAGCGTGTCGTTGCCAAGGCCGGTGGTCAGGCTGTCGTTGCCTGCGCCCCCTTCGATGTAATCGTCGCCTTCGCCGCCAGAGAGCGTGTCGCCCCCGGCCCCGCCGATCAGAGTGTCCGCACCGGTGCCGCCATCCAGAACATCGTCGCCGTCGCCGCCATCCAAACTGTCATCGCCAGCCTCGCCGAACAGGGAGTCATCCCCCCCCTGGCCATAGACCACGTCGCTGCCGTCACCGGCCATAACAGTATCGGCCCCTTGTTCTAAGGCGGTGGTGACCGGGTCATCAATCGTGCTGCCCGAAAGGGTAAATCCCGCCCAGCCTTCGCGTGTTTGCAGCGTGAATTCGATCGACGATTTATCTTCGAAACCGGCAGAAAACCAGGCATCCTGATCGGTATAATCGTTGTAGTCGGATCCGGTTGCGGTGACCAAGCTGCCGTCAACAGCCGTGCCCAGCGACGTGTCCGAAGACACCCCGAAAGAGGTGAAACTGTCGCCGTCGATTATGACAGCCTCGGCATCGCCATAGCCGCTGTTGTCATCCACGTCATTGAAGGTCGCCGTGGAATTCAAGTATACCGGCTCATTGGTATTCGGATCAAAGAACTCAAGCCGGAAGGTCGCCTGGTCACCCGGATCGTCACCGCCCAGCAGAATTTCCGCGCCGGCTGTGTAGCCGAATTGAACTGACATGTCCGGGTTGGATTTCTCCACCAGCACCAGCCTGCCCCAGACTTTGGTCCCGTCCTCCAAGGTGGCGACGTCGCTGAAAACGGCATTATTGCCTGTGGATCCTGACCAGCCGTCGTGGGAAATGCTCTGGATGTTGTTGATATCCAGCACCAGCGGCGTGGCGTCCACCCCCTGGTCGAACCCATCGCCCATGTCGCCATAAACGGTATCGTTGCCATCGCCGGCGTCAATCAGGTCGCTGCCTTCTTCACCGGCAACAGTATCCTCGCCTGCACCGGCTTCGATTGTGTCGTCGCCGGTGGTTCCATCCAATTTGTCGCTGGCATTCGTGCCGGTTTTGGAAGCTACAAGGTCAAGGACCCAGTCTGGTATCGGCATAATCTTGTTCGGCTTTCAATTTTACTGTGAAGGAAGAGCAACCAAATTCCTCCGGATGCCGGCTGCCTTGCCGGTGGTTGCCGTTTGCGTCGCAAAGACCGATACGCGAGTGCAGGAAAACAAACCGTAAACTCACCGGAAATTACAAATGAACTGCCTTCTGGGAGGCTGGCCCAGCGATGCTGGCAATCCCAGCACGGCACATGAGCACACTGGAACAAGGCAGGCCTGGCTTTCAGCGGCCAAGAAAGCCAACGAACCACCCATAGATCGATACCCATAGTCACTGACGCAAATGCTTTCAGCTGGGTAGTGCGGCGCGATACCGGCGCTGTGTTCCTGCGTGCAGGTTCCAATGTCCCCGTGCTAGGGAAATCACGCGGGTCCGCAGCCGGTGTGATGCACGGTGACGGTGCTTTTGTTCCCGAAGCAGATGCTGCGCCGCAGCGCCGGCGTGAGACAGGCTTCAACCACCAGCAGAATCTCCCGGCTGCCCATCAGCGCGCTGCCATCTTCGCTTACCTGACGACAAAAGCCCAGCCGGGCAATCACCCGCAACGGCTTGAATTTGCCCGCACCATTTGGAACCGATCAGGGCAGCGTTTTCCCCGTCCTCCAGCTCAACCGCATGCTTGCCCAAGGATTTGCGCCCCTGTGCGAGAGGGTGCGTTCCATTCGCCGTCCCCCTCAGATTTGAGGCCGGTGCTATCAATCAAGAGGTTCAGCGGGCCTGGGCTGCCACGAGACGGCTGGCTTACGTTCAGCGTTCTCTGGCGGCGGCATAGGGTGCTGAAACCCGGCACCGCCCGGTTCAACCCGGGCAACCGCAGCAAGCTCTCAACGAAACCCGCGGTCTGCCGGAGCGGCAAACCAAACAGAACCTTCAGGGTCAGGCAGGCCTGGATCGCTGTATCGCTGAAATCATGCTGACGCGCTCGCTTGCCCGTTGGCGGCGGCGTCCAGGTCATCTCCGGATCAAACCAAATCGACAGCGATCCGCGTTGCTTCAGCGCGCTCGCCAGCGTGCTCGAACCAGTGGCGTATCAATGGCTCGCTGTACGATGGCCAGTTCCTGGTCTTGTACTTCTTAGGGGGCAAAATGCTCAGGTTTATCAGCTATCATACTGGATTCATGCGGTGAATCCCTAGAGCGATTTGTGCAACAAAGCCGGTTGATCCATCCATCGCGAAAGTGACTTTCGTGTTCATTCAATGCTTTCGAACCGAATTGGCTTCTGCTTCTTGCTTTGAAAGATCAACGTATGTTCCTTGACTCAGCCGACGGCAATGACATCAGCTTCTCATTTCAGCGCAACTCAAAATGTGGGTTCTCGTCTTTCCATGAATGCGGTGAGTGCCTCTGTAAACTCTTCGGATTTGATGCCCGCACCGAATTGCACGATCTCTTCGCGAACCCGATCTTTCAGATTTCCGGTCAGAGGTGCCCTCAGAAGGGCTTTTGAATTGATTACTGCGTTGGGCGGCTGTTTGACGAGAACCATGACAGCTGCTTCCGCTGCCCGTGCGACCTCATCTGCAGGCAGAGCGTTGTTGACCAGGCCGAGAGTGACCGCCTCTTCGGCACCGAAACTACCGCCCAGCAATATCAACTCGGCCGCCTTTGCCTGCCCGATCAACCGTGGAAGCAGATAGGATGCACCGGCTTCAGGTACCAGGCCGAGATTTACAAACGGAAGTTGGAACCGCGTGTCCTTGGACGCGTAAATCAGGTCGCAGTGCAGGAGCATGGTTGTTCCGATGCCGATCGCCAGACCTTCCACCTGTGCGACAATCGGTTTGGGAAACGTGACAAGCGCGTCGATAAACCGGGCCGCCGGCCAATCGTCGCTGTCAACTTGTTTGCGAAAATCGTCTATGTCATTCCCGCTTGTAAACACGCCACCCGCACCTCGGATCCAAACGGCCCGGATCGAGGCATCCGCCGCAGCTTCATCAAGCGCCTCAACCATCTTAAGATACATGCCACTGCCTATCGCGTTCTTTTTTTGCGGCGCCGACATTGTCAGGCGCAGGGCGGCGTCCAAGCGCTCGACAACGACATCTGCAGTATCGGTATGTTCAGCGGTCATGTTGCGGGGTCCTTGATCTAGGAGTGAAGTGGAAATGCTGCCCAACGTGCCAGCGAGGCGAGTTGAAGGTCTCTGCGGGCAGAATGTCTTGCAAGCCGGTCGATCCACACTCAGGAGCTGGCTTTTGACTACCGCACATCACGGCCAGAACGGTAGCGATGTGCGGCAGATCGGAGCTGGCGGATCAGACCGCCTGCCGGTCTTCCTGGCTTTCTGTTTCCGCGACCGCCTTCAAAAACTTGTCAATGGCGTCGTGCATCTGCCGCAGGCCTTCTTCTTCCAGCGGATAGTGTCCGGCGCCTTTCAGCATCACCAGGTGCTTCTCACACGCCAGTTTGTCGAAGAACTTCGCCGAGGCCGTCAAGGGCGTCCAATGGTCCTCATCAGGCTGTGTCAGAAGTACCGGGCAGCTTGTGAATTTCTCCGGCGGCACCGCCGCCTTGTACCCCATGGTGCTGGTCAGGAAGGCCAGCGGCACCGAGGATCCGCCCGATGTCTTGTCTTTGATGAGTATGGCCTGCGCTTCCGGCGGATTGGTCAGGGCGCTCATCTTGACCAGGTACCGGAGCGGGAGATACATGCGTTTGAGCGGTGTCTTGGACAACAGGCCCAGAACGAACCCGCCGACCGCCTCGCTGATTGCGGGCAGCGGAAACTTGGAAATGATCTGGTCGACCTCAGAATCCCGCAAGTCAAGGAAGCACATCCCGATGATGCCCCTGACCCGTGGTTCCAGAGCTGCCACATGATAGGTCAGCATGCCGCCGGCGCTTAGGCCATAGAGGACGATCGGCCGGGGGTCCCGCTGGTATTCCGCGTCAATGAATTTCAGGGAGATGTCGATCCAGTCTTCATAAGTGACCAGCCGTTCGTTGTTTTCCGTCATGCCGTATAAGGGCATGTCGATCGCCGTCACTTCAAATCCCCTACGGGCAAGGGCGGCCCCGGCAATCATTGACAGCAACCGTCCGTTTGTACCGACGCCGTGATGCAACAACAGACGCACCGGCGATTCCGGGTTCGCAAACCGTTCCAGATGGATGGAACTCTTGCGCCAGGGAAATTCCGATTCTGCCGGTTTCACGTCTGCGGTTATCCCGATATCTTCCGGCAGGAATCTGTTTATCTGCTTCCAAGTCCCTGAAGTTTCATACGTTTTCATTTTCTCATCCTAGCGCAAAACCAACGGGAGAAGCAGGAAAGGGGTTGCTCCCATGAGCAGGAACAGGGTCCACTTTCCCGACGACGACACCTTGTAGCGGTGCAGAAACCAGGCGACGCAAGCCACCCCCAATCCGGCCTCCGCGATGGTTCCGGCCACAGGTGCGACCACCCAAAGCTGTAATCCGAACTCCGCCGTGTCCGGCCCGTGAAAATTGTGGGGATAACCCGTTACAAGATCACAAAGCTCATGGAGGATGACCAAACCAAAGCACCAGGCTGTCACCACCCAGTTTCTGAAGAAGATGTAAACCAGAAATCCCGCTGCCAACGCCCAGCCGAGCACGGGCAGCAAATCGTGACTGTACCGCATATCTATGGTCGCACTGCCGATAGCCGGCAAGATTGAGTCTCCAAGCTCTACCTGTTCTGCACCTGTGAAGACGAATATCAACATCAAGTAGTCGATGCCCTGCGCTACAAGGAGATAAAGCCAGATCGGTCCTTTCGGAGCCTCAGCCTTTGCCACCAGTGCGGTTGCGTAATGGCCGGAGATCATTTGCGTTCCCCTTTGTTCACAACGGATACGGTTGCAACAAAGAGAATGATGTACAGAACGATTACTCCCGCTAACTGGATGTAAAGTATATTCATGGATTACCTCTTTCCTGAACTAAATTTCCCCACTTCTAAATATCGCTATCTGGCGTTGATGTTGCCCCCCTAACGGGTGGTGGATCTGTGCCGGCCGCAATCGGACGAGGCTTTTTTTGTTAGGGTCTCAGGATCAAGATTCGCGAATGAGCAGTGACGGTGTTTGATTCTAGGCCGTGTTAACAAAAGGGTTTCACAATGTGGGCTGAACGTGATTCAGGCGGGTATCTGCGACGGAGACCAGCTTGGCACGAGACCTGATGCCGGACGAGGATTGGGCGTTCTTTGAGCGGTTCATCCTGACAGCCCGCGCCCAGAACGGATGCAAACCCACCGGCCACCGCCTTGTTCTTGATGAGTTTTTCTAGATTGCCCGCACCGGGCCACCGTGGCGCGAGTTTCCTGCAGACTTCGGAAAATGGTCATCCGCTCCATCTAACCGAATGGGTTCGCGAAGTGAAACCTGCATGGGCAGAGGTCTGCAACAACGCCCATCGGGTGCCTCACTCGTGATCACGTGTCCCTAACCTGACGAACATCGTCGAATGTAATGCCCCGAAAGTAGGCGCTGTCGGTTTGACGCCGAGCAAAGCGTGAGATCGCCAAAGCAACTTTCCGAAAATACCTCGATAGATATTTTCGGAAAAATCAACGTGATCAATTCACCGCCAGACAGGGTATGGCGTCACTTCTTGGTGGGTTCCGTTACGTCGATCACGCCACCGAACATGGACCTAAGCCATTCGGGGTTTACACTTGCTGAATTCATCCACTTTTCCATAAGCGCTGCTGGCGACATTTTCTTAATTTCGACTTCCATCTTCTTGTTCATGTCCTCAAGCCAAGCATCCTGCATTGGTTTGATTTCCGGCATCCCGAGAAATTCCCGCAATTCAGCTGGCGAGCAATCGGCTTCGACAGATAGTTTCATAGTCTTTCTTAACGCTCCTCTGTTTAAGTTAGATTCAGGACAGTTGGTTGTCCGGAATTCTGACCCCGGTACCCGTCAGATTACATTACCCATCATAAGACGGTGCGGGATCGGTGGCAATTTACGGCAATTGCCGTTTGCTTCCCGATAGCCAAACAAACCTCGGTGGATCCGCACCGTAGGACCGTGCGATCGGTGTTAGGTCAACTGCAACGACGAGTAGCGCTTTCTCAGGTGGCATTATTTTCCCTCTATTTCTGAGAATCGAAGATACCTTGTTTATGGCATTAAAAAGAGTAGTCAGAATTTGATATCCAGCCCCAGTTTGGCGACGAAGATGGCGTCATTACCAATGGAATAGCGGATCTCGGGTGGAGTAGACCGGGCCGTTCCGGAGCTTTGGAAGTTTACCGCACCGCCAAATGTCACAGCAGCATTCTCCGCGATCTGGTACCGCGCGCCTCCGCCGACCGTCCAGCTCTCCTTGGTCGGGGTCCAACCAGTGGAGGTGGACGAATCCCACTTGACGAAGGCGCTGAGGCCTAACTTGTCGTTGACCCGGCGAGCGACACCTACTCTCGCGCTCCAGCCATCCTTAAGGCGGGGGCTGTATTCGGCGATCTGGGTGCCTGCACCGCTCAGAAAGATCGGAAAATCACCCCAGGCACTCCATTCCTGCCATTTCAAATCAGCCTGCACCAGCCAGCCAGGGGCAACCCCGGATTGCAGCTTCAGCTCAAGGCTCTGCGGGACCGGGAGATTGACATGGATCGCCCGCCGGCTCAGTTCGGCCCCGCTCGACCCGATGACGAAATCTCCGCGAAGCCGAACATCAGACTCGCTGGTATACAGGAGCAGCACGCGAAAGGCTTTTTCGGGCAACTCGTAAGCCAGCCCGGCCTGCCAGCTCAGCGCGGTATTCGAACCGCCAAAATCTAGCGCCGAGAAGGTTTCGGCCGTGGTGCCCGGTACAACGCCGGCGGCCAGGTTCTGGGTCCTGATCGCATCGCCCTTCACCGCGCCGACACCGGCGATAAAGCGAAGCGCCCCCTTTGCTAGAGGATGGCGGTAGGAGCAGGCGGTGCGTATCTGCCGCATGTTGATTTCGAAGTCGATGACCTTGAAGCGGCCCTGCCAGCCCGGTGAGAAATGGGCGTTGACATTCAGCGGCTCGTTGTAGCCGAACAGGCAACCGATCCGGTCGGTAAGGTCCATCTTCACGGAGCCCTCGAAGATAATCAGGTTTTCAGCGGGGTCGCTTGTCCGTGCGCCAGTGGTCACCGGTGCGCCGGTGCGATCGACAGCGCTTTGCACGGTGAACTTGCGTGTGGGCACGACGAATGTTGTCGAGAATCCCGCCGAGTTTCCCGGTGTGAACAGACGGTCAACCGACGGCGACGTGCGCTCGAAGCCTGCGGCCCATGCTTGGGTGGCAGACAGTGCCCCCGCCAGAACGATAGCGGGCAGGCTAAGTATCCGGTTTTCGAGCATTTTCCAACTCCTGCGATGCCATATTCCAGTACAGGCGTCCGGGTGCATCGCGGCCCGCTGCCAGTCAATTTTGTTTAGACGAAAGCGCTGGTCCCGGTCAGGGCGCGGCCGACGATCAAGGTGTTGATCTCACGCGTGCCTTCGTAGGAATAGATCGCCTCGGCGTCGGCGACGAAGCGGCCGACCTGCTCTTCCAGCAGAATGCCGTTGCCGCCAAGAAGCTCTCGCGCCAGACCAACCGTCTCGCGCGCCGAACTTGTACAATAAGCTTTGGCAAGCGATGCCTGTTCCTCCGAGCAGCCGCCCTCGTCAATCAACGCCGACAGGCGATGGCAGAGGGTCATCGACGTGGTGATCCCGCTCAGCATCCGCACCAGCAGATCCTGGACCAGCTGAAAGCCACCGATCGGCCGTCCGAATTGCTCCCGGCGCTTGGCGTAGGCGAGGGCGTGTTCGAAGGCACCGAGCGCGCATCCTGTCGCCTGCCAGGCGACATAGGCGCGGGTCAGGCGCAGCACCTTGGCGGTGTCGGCGAAACTGTTGGCGTTCGTCAGCTTGTTCTCATCGGGTATGCGGCAGTCGTCGAGCGTGATCATCGCGTTCTGCACCACACGCAGCGCGATCTTGTCTTGCATCACTTCGGTGGAATAGCCGGGGGTTCTCTTCTCGACGACGAAGCCCTTGACCTGATTGTCCGTGACGTCGCGCGCCCAGATAACGTTGACGTCGGCGAAACTTGCGTTTCCGATCCATCGCTTCCGGCCGTTCAGCACCCAATTGCCGCCGTCACGCCGCGCTGTCGTCTGCAAGCCCCCGGCCGCCGCCGAGCCGACCTCGGGCTCGGTCAGGCCGAACGATCCGATCTTCTCGAGCCTGGCCATGGCCGGAAGCCAGCGCTGGCGTTGTTCCTCCGAGCCACAAAGATAGATCGATGCCGCACAAAGCCCGCCATGGACCCCCAGGAAAGTCGCCATCGATGGATCGGTTCGGCCGACCTCAAGCGCGATAAAGCCCTCGAGCAGGGCGGATCGGCCACGAAACCCGTATCCCTTGTAGGAAACACCCACGATACCGAGCTTGGCAATCTCTGGAACCAGCTCGTGCGGGAAGCTCGCGCGGGTCCAATGGTCGTTGATGACCGGGGCGACCTGGTCGATCATCAGGGTGCGCAAATCTGCAAGCAGCGCCTGATCCTCTGTCGGCAGCGTGTAACGAAGCGCGTAGAAGTCTCCTGGCCAGGCGTCTGCGTTGGTCATGTGAATCCCCCTTGTAACGTCCAACCGGCTGATCGGTATTATGGTGCATTCTGATGATCCGCCGGTATGATGCCCCCCACAAAGGGGGGGTCGCGATTTTACGGATGGGGGGTTAGCGGTGGCTAGGGCCGGCAAACATGCCTGAGATTTTCCGGACGCCTGCACGCCCGCCCGGAGTTTGACACAAGGCAAGTATCCAACCATCTTGATACCGAGGGAGTTCTCTAGTGCGAAATACGCAGAAGTTTTCTCCGCCGCGGGGGCGATCGGAATTCATCCTACGTGAGGCGGCATACTCCAGGCTGCTCGACTCCGACCTGTCGTTGCTGGTCGCACCGCCTGGCTACGGCAAGACGAGCCTGCTTTCACACCTATGGCGAAATGAGCGCGGGCGCGATGGTGCAACTGTCGCGTGGCTCACCGTCAATAAGACAGACGAAGCCCAGGGGATGTTCCTGCCATCGCTTGAAAATGCTGTCATGATGGCACTCACGGTCGCAGGGCGGCCCGGTCCTGGCAGGCTCGCCCGAGGCTGGAGCAACGCGCGAAACCTTGCTGACGCACTTACTGCCGAGGCCATCCGGGCCGATCGGGACGTGCGTTTGATCATCGATGACATCCATCTGCTACAAGACCCGGAATCGCTGGATGCAATTACACATATTGCCCGTCGTGGGGCGATCAGCCTGGCGCTGGCTGGCCGAATGCTTCCTGAGGCGCTTGAAATTCCGTGGGCGGGCGCCGCGTTGATGAGCGCCGAGGATCTGCGCCTTGATCTTGAGGAAACCCAGACCCTGTTTGAACGCTTGACCGGCGGCCAGGTTCCGCACGACCACGCGATATACAGCATGACCGAGGGCTGGCCTGCCGGCGTCGCGTTAATCGCACTCGGTGTAAAGTGTTCGACCGTGGCCGCATCGGCCGGCCAAGATCCTGAGTCCGGCTATCTCAGCAGCCTGTGTGACAGCTTTTCACCGGATGAACTGGACCGCCTGTCGCGGCTGTCGATCTTCTCGAGCTTTACACCGGACATAGCGGCTTTGGTGATAACCGATACACCGATTGATCCTTTCTTCGAGGAAGTCGTCTTACGCTGTCCGCTGGTTGAGCGCTGGGGCGACGCCAGTGTCATGCGGTTTCACCCGATGCTGCAGGAGCATTTTGCGACACTCCTTGCACAAAAGGGCGAGCACGCGCTGACCGGGCTCCATGCGAAAGCCTCCGCGGGGCTGTTGCAGATGGGTAAGTGGCACGAAGCAGTGCACCATGCGTTTTGTGCGGGCCGTCCCGAGCGAGCCGGTGCGATCATTCTCGATCATGCCCGGGAATTGCTGAGTGACGGCAGTCTGCCGCTACTGCTGCAATTCCTGGAGCGCATCCCCGAAGGATACCGCGTGGACGATCCCCGCATGCAGCTGCTTGAGGCATGGGTATACTCGATGACCCACAAAGCACCGAAAGCACTGCGTATTCTGGACCAGATCAAAGACCCTGAGGCGGTCGATCCGGTTTTCGCGACTGAGTTGCAGGTGGTGCGCGCTGTAGCGCTGATCGTGGTCGAGAAAATCGACGCCGCGAGAGAGACGGTCCGCCAGATCACGGACGATGCGGTCTGCACCGAACGTTGGGTTCGTGAGGTCCTGCGCAACATTGAAAGCTATCTGAACTTTAGATCTGGAGCTTTCGCCCAGGCGCGCACCGTACCCGATTGCACGCTGCCGATTAAGCGGACTTACCAGCTTGTGTTCTCTGCCATGTCCTGGGCCGAGCAGGGCCGTTTGAGCGCGGCGCATCGCCAGTTTGAGAGAGAGTTCAAGCAGGCTCGAATTTCCTTCCCCGACGATTCGGCAATTGGCGCGGTGATCTACGCGTTCCATTCCGCCATCCTGTTTGCCCGGGGCGACCACGAGGCGATCGTCGAGCGCCATTTCCGCTATGAGGCCATAATCCGCGAAGCCTGTCCGCTTGATGCCCTGCGATTGTCGACCATTGCACGGGCGCGGGTCGATGCCGCAGCCGGCTTCTTCGATATTGCGCAGGATCGGCTGGAAACTGTTGTTGCCTTGGCGCGAGAACGCAGCTGGCACCGGCTTGATGCCGCCTGCTGCGCCGAGCGGGCGCGGCTCTGGATGCAGCAGGGCGATCTTGCCGCCGCGCAACGGCTTTTAAAGCGGCTAGAGCTCATAGCCGATCGGGACCGGATCGACGCCTCGGCGATGAAAGAAATTCGCGTATCTATCGATACGACCCGGATCAGGCTCGATATCCTGTCCGGCCAAGCCGGGCAGGCCGCGATTGCCGCCGAGAAGATGCTCGACGATTTCATGGCCACCGGCTTTATCTTCCGCGCCACGCGTATGCGGCACCTGCTTGGCGTCGCCCTTCTGGCTGCAGATGAAAGGATTCGCGCGACACAGGTGCTTGGTTCGCTGCGCAGCTGGGCCAATGACGAGCAGGCGGAGGCTGTTCTAACGCTTGAACCGCCCTTCTCGGCAAGCCATTTTCACAAGCACGCGCCGTCCGCAGACAGCGGCAGGAATGAGCCGCATGACCAGCTAAATCCACGCGAGCACGACGTGATCAAGCTGGCTGCGACAGGCCGGACGAACAAAGAGATCGCACGCGGACTTGACGTCAGTCCCGAGACGGTCAAATGGCATCTGAAGAACATTTACAGCAAGCTTCACGTTAACAACCGCGTCGAAGCCATCGCCAAGCTTCACCGTATTGACGTAGGTGTCAGCAAGACTGGCTGACTGCCCCCCCGTTCGTGGGGGTCCTGTTGTCCAGCAGACCTTTACCTCTAGGGGGGAACAAACCCCGCGAGGCGCGTGCAATGAATGATGAAGATGACAAAATCAGGCGGTTGAAAGAAGCATTCGCGACCTTGCAGCGCGGCTACGAGGTAGAGCGTTGCCCGACCGTGACTGTCCGCCGAGATCGGCTGTATCGACTGGCGGCGATGCTCAACAAATACGAGACCCGGCTGATCGAGGCGATGTCAGATGACTTCGGACACCGCTCGCATCACGAGTCTGCGATGTTCGACATCGTACTCTCGCTCAGCGAGATCGGGGACTGCCGGCGCCATGTGCGAAAGTGGATGCGTCCGCGGCGGGTCCCCACCCGGTTTCACCTGCGCCCGGCAAAAAGCCGGATCATCCCCCAACCGCTTGGTGTGGTCGGCGTCATGACACCGTGGAACTTCCCGGTCTATCTTGGCATCGGTGGCGTCGCAGATGCCATTGCTGCGGGTAATCGCGTGCTGCTTAAGCCGAGTGAGCTGACACCGGCCACGAGCGAGGTGCAGGCGGAAGCCATCGCCGAGTTCTTCGCTCCCGACGAGTTCAATGTTGCGATAGGCGGTGTCGAAGTCGCCCAGGCGTTCAGCGATCTGCCTTTCGATCACATCCTTTTCACCGGATCTACGGCTGTGGGCCGCAAAGTGGCCGAGGCCGCGGGACGGAACCTGACTCCGGTCACGCTGGAGCTTGGCGGCAAGTCGCCTGCCCTTGTCACGCCCTCGGCAAGGCTCGGCAAGGCAGCCCGCTCGATCGCCCATGCAAAACTGGCCAATGCTGGGCAGATCTGCATTGCGGCGGATTACGTGCTGGTCCCCGAGGCGATGCGCAAGGATTTCGTGCATGAGTTAGGCGCCTGCATGACCAAGCTTTACCCGACCTATTCGGACAATCCGGATTATACGGCGATCGTCAGCGATACCCATTTCGAGCGCCTTGGGCAGCTGGTCGATGATGCGGTCGCGGGTGGCGCCAATGTCATCAGGCCGCATCACGATGGGCCGGCTACGACGCGGAAGTTTCCGCCCACCATCCTCACCGATCTTCCCGAGAATTGCAGGGTAATGCAGGAAGAAATTTTTGGCCCGGTCCTGCCGGTCATCGGCTATGACGGTCTCGACGATGCCATTGCCAGGATCAATGGACGTGATCGGCCACTGGCGCTTTATGTATTCTCAGAGTCCTCGTCGGACCGCGATCGTGTATTGGCAGAAACGGTCTCGGGCGGTGTCGTCATCAATGATTGCCTCTGGCACGTTCCAAACGACAGTTTGCCCTTCGGCGGTGTGGGCGCCAGCGGTATGGGGGCCTATCACGGCCGCGCCGGATTCGATGCAATGTCCAAGCTCAAACCCGTGATGTACCAGTCGCGCCTCAGCGCAACGTCGTTGCTATATCCGCCCTTTCGGGCACCGGACCGAGAAGTTAGGGCGTTTGCTGCGCCGGATCATTTGATCGAAAAGGCTATGCTGCACTGCAGCAATTTACTGCTGCATTGCAGCATAGCTTTTGCTATAGTGCTATTAGCAAGTGGAAAACCCGTCGAAAAGGAACCTGATATGACAAAACATACTAGCAAGACATGTTCGACCAGCCTTACCACACTGGAAGAGTCCGTAGGACGTGATGCCGCGCAGGATTCCGTGAGCCGGACCCTCGGCGCAGTGACCGCCACTGGTCGCGCTCTGTTTGACGGCGTGATTGCGTTCGACCGGGCGCTGCTCGGTTCCACCAAGGTTGCCTTTACCGACACGATGAACCACGGTCGCGAGTCGCTGCGCGCCAAGAATGTTCACTGCCTGCTTGAGCTTCAGGCGCAATTCGTCAAACATCGCTACGAGACGGTGAACCTCCAGGCCACGGAACTTTCCGAACTGACCCGGACGCAGCTTGCGACTGCATGGGAACAGCTTCGTGATATCGGCGGGACCAAAAACAAGCCGGCCTGAACCGGCCGGTCGCACAGGAACTGAAGAAAGGGAGCGGCGCATCGCTCCCTTTTCTGTTCAGCCAGCGGCTCCTGCAAGTAATCCCTCGACACCGTGAAGAAGGCCGCCGAGGCAGGCACCGAGCGCGGCACCGTTGAGCCGGATGAATTGCAGATCGCGTCCGACCTCGGCCTCGAAGCGCGAGATCAGCAGTTCGCTATCCCATTCCGCGATGGTCTGCTCGACATAACGGCCGATCACAGGGCGCAACTCCAGGACGATGCTTTCTGCCGCGCCTATGGCGGACGCCTCAAGGCGTTCTATCGCTTCAGGATCGCTGCGCATCTCGCCTGCGGTTCGCAGAAAGGCCCGCTCAAGCCGCTTCTCCAGCGTGCCATCATGCGCGGCCAAAACCGTCTTTCGTTCGATCTGCCGCAGCAGCCCCCGGATCCGTTCGCCAAAGCTGTTCGTCCCGGACAATTCGGCAAGGGCGTCGTGCAGCGCGTTTTCCAACCTGCCCGACTCCGAAAGACGGGCGACGACATCGTTTACCGCGTCCTCAAAGCCAAGACGAAGCTGCGAATTCGGCTCGGACATCTCGTCTATCACCGACAACACCCCGTCGACAACGGTGTTAGCCGCTATCCGGTCGACCTGCGACGAAATCCACCAGCGGCTTCTATCCTGAACGATCTGGAGAGCAACCTCGCGATTCTCGTCGATCGACTCGCGCACCAGGGCCAGCGTGGCATCGAGGATCCCGCCTTTGGCGCCTGCCTTGATCAGGGTGCTTGCGACGTCGGCCAGCGCCCGTGCTGATGCGGGATCCGACACGGTGTTCCGGACCAGATCAATCACGGCATTCTCGAACGGGCGCAGCAACGGCTTCGGCGCGTCCGAGCCGAGCAGCCGCGCGACCCGGCGCGCAATCATGCGGGCACCGCCTTCATTCTCGATCCACACGAGTCCCCGTTTGACCAGATCGGCTGCCGTCATCTTTTCGACCAATCGCCGCGGTTCCAGGAAATGCTCTTCGATAAAACGGCCAACCGAAGTGGCGACCCGCGCTTGGTTCCGCGGCAAGAGCGCCGTATGGGGGATTGGCAGCCCGAGCGGCCGTCGGAACAGCGCCTCGACAGCGAACCAATCAGCGAGCCCGCCTATTATGCCTGCCTCGGACATCGCCCGGACGGTCATGACCCATCCCGCCGGTGTGCCGCCGAAAAAGGTAGCCGAGTAGGTCAAGGCAAGAACGGCGAGCGTACCGGTGGCGAACCGGCGCAGGCGGGTTAACCCGGCTCGGCGGAGGGCTTCGTCGGGTTTGGGTCGCATGAGGAATTCTCGGCTGGTTTCTGCCGGATATCGTTGAAGAAGCTCATCATCAGGGCGGCCACGTCTTCCCGCAGTGTCATCATGAAGAGGTGTCCGCAACCGATGATTTCAAGCCTGGCGTCGCGTAGCCGGCTGGTCAGGATCCTGCCGTTGACCGGGGGCAGGATGGGATCGTCAGCCCCCATCATCACCAGAGCCGGCGCCTCGATCCGCGGCAGCCAGTGCCAACTTGTCCAGCCACTGGCTGCCATGAGCTGATACAGATAGCCCCGTGCATTTGCACCCGAGAGCGAATCGACATGCTGCCGTAAAAAGGGCGTGCTCTCTTGCACCAGGCCACCATAAAGTTTCGGACCGACCTTCATCATGTGTTCAGGGTCCGAATAGCGCCGCGGGCGGGCCAGTTCGAGCAAGACGCGCGGATCGCCAGGAACGGCAACGATACCGGTTGAGGTTGCGGCCAGAACCAGCGACCGGGTGCGCGCCTTGTGGCGGTAGGCAAAGGTCTGCGCCAGACCGCCTCCCCAAGAGACGCCGAAAACATGGGCGCGCTTGATGTCCAACTCGTTAAGAAGATGTGCGCTCAAATCGGCCAGAGTCGAAAACCGGTAAGGCAGCAAAGGGGCTGGCGAACTGCCGACGCCCGGCGCATCAAAAGTGATCGTCCTGATTGACGGGAAGGCCTGCATGAAGCTGGCAGCGGCCTCGATCGGAGCGCCGATGCCGTTGAACAAGAGCAGTGTCTCGTCGGCATCAACCGGCCCGGCTTCGGCGACGCGAAGAACCTGACTGCCAAGGCGGAGCGTGCGCAAACGGAGCGCTTTTATGCCGGAGTTATTCACGCTTCGATCCGCACATAGGTTCCGGGCGCCTCATCCAACGGCGGATATTCCTTTGAGCCGGGTTGTTTTGGCGCCTCTGTCTTCTTGCCGGAACGCTTTTCAAGCCACTTAACCCAGTATGGCCACCAGCTCCCTTCATTTTGTTTGGCACTTTCCTTGAACGTCTCCGGGGAGTCGCCCGTCGCACCGGTGTAGAAGGCCGTCTTCTTATTGCCGGGCGGGCTCACGATCGACTGGACATGCCCGCTGTTGGTGAGCACAAAATCGGTTTTTCCGCCAAGCAATCCAGTGGTGCGATAGCACCCTTCCCAAGGCGTGATGTGGTCGGTCTCGCCGCCGAGTACAAAGGCATCGCAGGTGACCCGCGACAGGTCAATCGAGCGGCCGCCGATCTCGACCGTGCCCGGCCGCGCCAGCCCGTTCGATTCGAGAATTCCGACGAAATCGCCATGCAGGCCTGAGGTCATCCGCGTGACGTCAGTGTTCCAGTAGAGCAGGTCGAAGGCGGGCGGTGACTCGCCCATCAGATAGTTGTTGACCCAGTAGCTCCAGATCAGTTCGTTTGGCCTGAGCCACGCAAAAACCTTGGCAAGATCGCGCCCTTCCAGAACCCCCTGGGATCCCGAGGCGGCTTTGGCGAGCTCCAGCGTGTCGAGATTGGCGAAAAGACCCATCGACGTGTCGGCGATCTCGTCTGTATCGAGGATCGTAACCATCAAGGTCAAACTGCGCACACGATCGACACTGTCGGCCGCGTAGGCGCCGAGCAGCGCCGCCGTGGTGATACCGCCCGAACAGGCCGCCGCAAGATGAACCTGCTCAGACCCGCTGATCGCGCTGACAGTATCAACCGCCCGTTCAAGTGCCGCCACGTAACCGTCCAGGCCCCACTCAGCCTGTTTGGCGTCCGGGTTGAACCAGCTGACGATGAACACCTGGAAGCCGCTGCTGACAAGGAACTCGATAATGCTGCGCTTGGGAGCGAGATCCCAGACATAATATTTGTTGATCTGCGGCGGAACGACCAGTATCGGCGTGCCGTGAACTTTCTCGGTCTGCGCGGCGTACTGGATCAGTTCGTACTCGGGATCGCGCCGTACGACATTGCCCGGGGTCAGCGCGAGATTCTTGCCGACGGTGAACTTGGACTTATCAACCATTGACGGCATGCCGCCGTTTTCCTGCAAATCCTCAAGCATTTGGCGGGCGCCCGTCACCAGATTCTCGCCTCCGGTCTCGATGGTGCGCTTCAGCGCCGCCGGGTTGCCGAGCAGTGTGTTGGTCGGCGCGACCGCGTCAAGGATCGAAGAGGTTGCAGTGCTGGCGCGCCCCTCGTCCTTCGGTGAAAGGTCAAGCGCATTTATCCAACCTTCGATGCCGGCACGCATGGCCAGGTGCCCCTGCATCGCCGTGCGGTAGAACGGATTGCTCTCCCACGCCGAATCCTGAAAGCGGCGGTCGCCCTTCTCCGGCTGGACGCCGGACTTGCCGGAAAGACTCTTGCCGATTTCGCGGGCGATCTGGCTGATCGCGTCGGTCGCGGCCCCCGGATTGCTCAATGCCGCGCCGTAGAACCTGAAAAGCGAACGGGTCAGTTCGCCGTGCGGCGCACCGTCATCGTCTTTGTTCCGGATTTTCATGAGACCTCCTAGCTGCCGGTAAGGCAGGATCGTTTATACGAAGACAAGAGCGAGCGCTTCGGCGAAGACAGCAGGCGCCTCGGCGCCTTCCGCGGCGACGGTACATGAGGTGCGGACCAGCAAACGGTCGTCGCCTTTCGGTTCAACGCCGGTCAGCGTGACGCTGACCCGGACTGTGGCACCGGCCGGGACGGCGCCGGTAAAACGAACCTTGTCCAGCCCGTAATTCATCACCCCCGAGGCGTCGCCGGGAAAAACACCGATCTCCTGCAAAGCTGACGCGATCAGCGACAGGCAGAGAAACCCGTGAGCAATCGGGCCACCGAACGGGCTTTCACGCTCTGCCCGCTCGACGTCGACGTGGATCCACTGCTGGTCTTCAGTACAATTTGCAAAAGCATTGATACGGGCCTGGTCGATCACGATCGGCGCGCTCGCGCCAAACTCGTGTCCGACGTGTCCGGCCATCGTAGCAAGTGAATATCCTTCTGGAATCGCCATGATGCCGCTCCTCAATCGAGCTTCTGCAGTTCGCGCCGCAGAATCTTGCCAACCGTGGATTTCGGCAATTCGTCAACAAAGCGCACCTGACGCGGAACTTTGTAGCCCGCCAACGCATCGCGGCATTGTTCGATCACGCTGTCTTCGGTGAGATCGGCGCCGTCTTCCTTGACGATGTAGAGCCGGACCAATTCGCCGGTCTTCTCGTCCGGCACGCCGACAGCGGCACATTCGAAAACACCCGGAAAGCCTGCAACGGCCGCCTCGATCTCGTTGGGGTAAACGTTGAAGCCCGAGACGAGGATCATGTCCTTCTTGCGATCGACAATCGAAAGATACCCCTCGTCGTCGAACACGCCGATGTCACCGGTGCGGAAGAAGCCGTCAGCCGTGAACGACTCGGCGTTGGCATCGTCACGGTTCCAGTAGCCGCTCATCACCTGTGGCCCGCGGGCGCAGACCTCACCCGGCTCGCCGCGCGGCGCTTCGGTTCCGTCATCGCGCAAGAGCTTGATTTCGGTCTCTGGCAGCGGCATGCCCACCTTGCCCGAAAATCCCTGCTTGCCCATCGGGTTCAACGTCAGGATCGGCGAAGTCTCGGACAGGCCATAGCCCTCGAGGATATCGGCACCGGTGATTTTGCGCCATTTCTCCGATGTCGAGGACAACACCGGCGCACCGCCGCCGATCGCAACCCGGTAGTTCGAGAAATCCAGCTTGCCGAATTCGGGATGCTGCAACATGCCGCCGAACAGCGTGTTCACACCGGTGATGACGCTGAAGGGATGCTTCTTCATGGTTTCCATGAACTCGCCCATGTCACGCGGATTGGCGATAAGCACGTTCTTGGCGCCGACCGAGAAGTAGCTGAGCAGATTCAAGGTCAGGGCAAAGATGTGATAAAGCGGCAGAGCCGTAATGACGGTTTCCTTGCCCGGGCGCAGCGCGTCCGCCGCGAACGCCTTGAATTGTTCGGAATTGGCGATGAGGTTCCTATGGCGCAGTACAGCACCCTTGGCGAACCCGGTGGTGCCGGCAGTGTATTGCAGATAGATCATGTCGTCGCGGCTCAATTCGACATGTGTGAAGGTGCTTTGTGCGCCTTCGGCCAGCGCATCCATGAAACGGATGGGGTTCGGAATGCCGGGATCAACCTCCGGGCTCTTGATATCCTCGCCGGTGCAATCGCCCATGTCGACGGTAATCACAGATTTGACAGACGTGTCGCCTAGAGCCTTTACCAGCGTGGCGGTCGAGCCACCGTAAATAACAATGGCCTCCACACCCGCATCGTTCAGTTGATGCGTCAATTCCGTCGCTGTGTAGAGCGGGTTGATGTTCACCTGTACACCACCGGCTCGCATTACCCCCATCATCGCAACCGGGAAGGCAAGCAGGTTTGGCGTCATCATAGCCACCCGGTCACCCTTCTTCAGGTTCAGCTTTGTCTGCAGGAAGGCAGCGAAGTCCCTGGAAAGTTTGTCGACCTCACCAAAAGTGAGCGAACTTGACAGGCTGTGGAACGCGGTTTTGTCCTTGTAGCGCTCCATCGCCGTCTCGATCATATCAACGACCGTTTCGTAGGCTTCGGTATTGATTTTAGTCGGCACATTCTCTGGATAGAATTGCTCCCAGAAACGAGGCATAGCGATCTCCCTATTTTGGTCTCCTGTGCATCGGGCGGATGCCCAAGCGACTTTAGAGGCTACGGTTTTTCTACAAGGCCAAGCTATGCGACGGATCAGTAGAGCAGGCACCCCACATATGGGGGGGTAGCCGGCCAGCTGCGGCGGCGCGTCTGGAAACGAGCAAGCAATCACTGCTGTTGCGGATGCCACCCTTACGGGGGGTGTGCAGGCCGCTCGGCCCTGAAAGGATCACACGGATCGTCGAACGGTATGCGCAGCAAAGTGTACGGGCGGCTTCGTAAACAATGGCTGCTAGCGCCAGCAGTAACCAATTGATAAAACGACCCGGTGGACCGGGAAGGAGGAAACCATGCGAACCATTCTTACGGTCGGCACCTGCGTCCTGGCGCTGTCAACGCCTGTCTTCGGTCAAGACACACATCTCTATTGGGGAGACACGCATCTCCACACCAACTACTCGCTCGACGCCTATGCCCTGCAAAACGAGACGGTGGACCCGGAGACCGCCTACCGCTTCGCGAAGGGCTTGCCGGTGATCGCGGGTCTGACAGGCCAGCGCGCGCAGCTAGAAACACCGCTCGATTTCCTCGTGGTCAGCGATCATGCGGAATTTCTGGGCGTGATCCGCGCGATCGGGCTTGGCGATCCCAAAATGATGGCGATCGAGGGCGGGCGGCGGTGGAACAAAATGCTGAATGAAGGCAAGGGCAAGCAGGTGTTCTTCGAGATCATCCAGACAGCCAATAAAGACGTGAACGCATTAATCGCTCTGAATTCAAAGGAAGTCCGCGCCACGGCCTGGGAAGCGATCGTGAACGCCGCGGAACGGCACAACGACCCGGGGCGCTTTACCACCTTCATCGGATGGGAATGGAGCTCGCAACCCGGCGGGCGCAATCTTCACCGTGTGGTATTCACGCCGGACGGCAAGGACAAGGCCATGGGATATTTGCCCTATGGCATGATCGACTCAGCCAAGCCACGTGATCTGTGGAACTGGCTGGCAGAAACCGCCGAACGCGAAGACACCGATTTCATTTCTATCCCCCATAACATGAACCTGTCACAGGGGACGATGTTTCCGCTCACTGATGAAAGCGGCAACCCGATTGACGAGGACTATGCAGAACAACGAGAACGATGGGAGACGGTTGCCGAGGTCACCCAGGTGAAAGGCGATTCAGAAACACACCCTGATCTGTCGCCGGACGACCCGTTTGCATATTTCGAGATCTACGACCGATCAATCACCGTCGAAGGCGGTTCGGCCAAGATCGAAGCCGGAAGCTACGCCCGTTCCGCGCTGATGCGCGGCCTGACGCTTGAGAATGCTATCGGCAAGAACCCCTACAAGTTCGGCATGATCGGTTCCACCGACGCGCACACAGGTCTGTCCACACCGGACGAGGGCAATTTCCTCGGAAAGTTCACGGCCGACAGCATTCCCGGCACCAAAATGAAGGAAACACTGCCCAATACGGTTGGTTGGGAGATGGCCGCGCAGGGACTGGCGGGTGTCTGGGCAACCGAGAACACCCGGGCAGCGATCGCCGCAGCCTTCCGGCGCAAGGAGGTCTACGCGACGACCGGCCCACGCATCGCGTTGCGCGTATTCGGCGGTTACAAGTTCCCCGCCGATGCTACCGAAGCGGTCGATCTGGCCGCGGTCGGCTACGCCCACGGCATTCCGATGGGAGGCGATCTGGCCCGGCCTGAAGGAGACAGCGCGCCAAGCCTTCTGATCCACGCGGTAAAAGACCCGCTGGGCGCCAATCTCGACAGGGTGCAGGTTGTCAAGGGTTGGCTGGGAACGGATGGGAAAACCCATGAGACGATCTATGATGTCGTGCTGTCGGATGGACGGACAGACGGATCCGTCGATGTCGGTGACACGATCGATCCCGAGACCGGCAGCTATACCAACGACATCGGCGCCCCCGAGTTTGTCACACTCTGGACCGATCCTGATTTCGCTCCCGGCCTGCGTGCCTTCTACTATGTTCGTGTCCTGCAGATACCAACGCCGCGCCACTCACTCTACAACGCGATTGCACTTCAGATTGACCCCGCCGAGACCGGACGGCCGCCAGTGATCCGCGAACGCGCCTACTCTTCGCCGATCTGGTACAGCCCGGGCGATGATCTTCGCACCGAGGTACCGGTGCTGGTGCCCGCAGGATCCGATTGAGACCAGAAGGGGAGCTGGAGATGGTGAGGGCCATGCTGAAAGAACCGTTGCTGCACTTCCTCGTGCTCGCCATCGGACTGTTTGCGCTCCATGCAGCCGTCTCCAAGGACGAGGAGCGGGACGCAAGGACCATCGTCGTGGATCGCGTGGCACTACTGGAATTCATCCAGTATCGTACCAAGCAGTTCGACTCCGAAACCGCGGCCACGAAACTGGATAGCCTGTCCTCCGACGCGCTCGACCGGATTGTGCAGAGCTTTGTCCGAGAGGAGGCATTGGCACGCGAGGCGAGGGCACTGGAACTTGACCGCACCGACTATGTGATCAAGCGCCGGCTGGTTCAAAAGCTCGACTATATGGCGCAAGGTTTCACTGACGCGGGGGCGGACGTCACCGAAGCGGAGGCACGGGCCTATTTCAGGGAAAATGCGGCAGATTTCTACGTTTATCCGCGGATCACCTTCACCCATGTCTTCTTCGCCGCAAATGGCCGGGGCATGACCGGCGCGCTTCGCCAGGCCGAAGAGACGCTGGCTGAACTCAGGAACAGTGATACCCGCTTCGAGGATGCGCCGGGCTTCGGTGAGCGGTTCATGTTCGGCACCAATCATATCGACAGGACTTTGGAGGACGTCCGGAGCCGTTTCGGTGATGAGATGACAGCTGCGCTCTTCGAAGACATGCTGGCCAGCGGTGTCTGGTCCGGTCCGCTCCGATCCGAACACGGGGCGCATCTGGTCCTGGTGACCGACCGGCGGCCGGGACGGCAGCCCACGTTCCAAGAGGTGGCCGAGCGCGTCACGCGCGAGGCACAGCGTAGTGTCAACGCCGAGCGCGCCCGCCAGGCGACGCAGCGGATCGTAGACACTTACAGGATCGATCTACGTCATGCACACGAAACGGAAACCAAATGAGCGCGGCGTTTGCACGCGTTGCCGTCTGCGTTCTGGCGGCGCTTGTCCTGACGCTGGTGCGGACCCCGCCGGCCGCGGCGCATGAGGCGCGGCCGGTCTATGTCGAGATCGCCGAAATATCGCCTGGTCATTTCTCGGCGTCCTGGAAGGCGCCCGTCACCGTGGATCTTGACAACATCCCGCAGGTCGTCTTGCCAGCGCCTTGCCGGCTTCTGGAACCCACGTCGGGTCCGGGCGCACAGCGACATCGCATGTATGCCTGCGCGCCGGACCTGTCCGGCCTGACCGTCCGGGTCGACTATCCGCGGCACAATCCGGCGATCGCAAGCCTGATCCGCTTCACACGGCTGTCCGGCGAGACATACCTCGGGGTGCTGGACCCGGGCAAGACCGGCTGGACAATCCCCGCACGCGAACGTCCGTGGCAGGTTGCCGGTCAATATGCCGGGCTCGGGGTCGACCATATCCTGC